>JAZSKV010000109.1:0-16832 GCA_045534975.1 Ructibacterium sp.
ACACAACCGGTACCGAATTCCATATCCACATAGTCATCGGCAATGACCGGAATCTCTCTGCCTACCAAAGGCAGAATCAGCATTTTACCTACCAGATGGGTATAACGCTCATCGTTGGGGTTCACCGCAACCGCAGTATCACCCAGCAAGGTTTCGGGGCGGGTGGTTGCAATCTCAATAAATTCATCGCTATCCTTGATGGGATATTTAATATGCCAGAAGAAACCATCCTGCTCCGCATATTCTACCTCTGCATCGGAAAGGGCTGTGGCACAACTGGGGCACCAGTTGATGATACGGTTGCCTTGGTAAATCAAACCTTTGTTATAGAGGTTGACAAAAACCTCTTTCACCGCACGGCTGCAGCCCTCGTCCATGGTGAAGCGCTCCCGCTCCCAGTCACAGGAACAGCCGATTTTCTTTAACTGGCTGATGATTCTGCCACCAAACTTTTCTTTCCATGCCCAGACTCTCTTTAAAAATTCTTCTCTACCCAAATCATAGCGGGTCAGCCCCTCGTTCACACGGAGGTCTTCCTCTACTTTAATCTGGGTGGCAATGCCGGCATGGTCTGTGCCCGGCACCCACAGTGCCGCATAGCCCTGCATTCTCTTGGCACGAATCAAAATATCCTGGAATGTTTCATCCAGAGCATGTCCCATATGTAATTGGCCCGTTACATTGGGCGGGGGAATCACAATGGTAAAAGGTTTCTTCTCCGGGTCAATCTGGGTATGGAAATACCCCTTTTCCACCCAGTTTTGATAAATCCGCTCCTCTACCTGTTTCGGGTCATAAGTCTTAGAAAGTTCCTGTGCCACAAAATCGCTCCTCTCTATCTTCACAACGCTTGTTGTTCCTATCAAATCTTCTTTTCATTATAACATCTATAATCTATATTAGCAAGCCTTTTTTCGACAATTACCAGACATAATCTGCCCCTAAACTGCCCAGCAGATACCGCCGAATCATATCCAGCACATAAAGGCTGGTTCGCTCTCTGACCATCTCCCGGTCGCCGGCAAGTTGTAGGCGGTATGCCTCATGAAAGTCATCGGTACAAATACCGATATAAACCAACCCCACCGGTTTTTCCGGTGTTCCGCCGCCAGGCCCCGCAATCCCAGTCATAGAAACGCCGATATCCGCATCCCCTGCCAGTTTTGCCCCCCGGCTCATCTCCAGGGCGGTCTCTTTCGATACGGCTCCAAACTGTGCCAGGGTATCATGGGAAACCCCCAGCAGTTTTTCTTTCTTCTCGTTGGAATAGGTGACAAACCCGCAGTGGAAGCACCCGGAAGCCCCGGATACATCGGTGAGTTTTTTGGCAACTAAGCCCCCGGTACAACTCTCTGCCGTTGCCACTGTCATGCCTTTTTCTAAGAGAAGTTCCACCACCGTCTGTTGCAGGGTGGCGTTTTCTCCCTGGGCATAGATAAAGTCCCCTAAAATCTCCCGGACTTCCTCTTCCAAGGGTTTGAGCATGTCCTCTGCCTTGGCAACACTTTCCGCTTTTGCCGTCAGCCGGAGTTCCATTTCTCCGGTTTTGGCATAGGGCGCCAAGGTCGGGTTGGTCTGCTCTTCTAAAATAGGAAGCAGCCGTTCCTCCGCCGCCGATTCCCCAATCCCAAAAACCCGCAGGGTTTTGGAATGAATCACCGACGCGGTCTTTTTCTCTAAATAAGGCCGCACCTTTTCCCGGAGCATGGGAATCATCTCTCGGGGAGGCCCAGGCAGCATGATAAATACCTTATCCTGATACTCTACGATAGCACCGGGAGCAGTACCGTTGTCGTTATCCAAAACGATACATCCCTCCGGCATCTCCGCCTGTTTCCAGTTGTTCTCCGGCATAGGCCGGTTCATCTGCCGGAATCGCTCCACCAGCCGCCGTTTGCTCTCCTCATGCATCACACAGGGAAGTCCGCAGAACTCTGCCACCGTTTCTTTGGTTAAATCATCCCCGGTAGGGCCAAGGCCGCCGGTTAAAATCACCCCATCAGCACGGCTTGCCGCCAGTTGCAGCGCCGCCTTTAACCGATCCGGGTTATCTCCCACCACCGTGGTGTAGTAAAGATTCATCCCCAGTTCACTGAGCATCTGGCTGATATCCCGGGCATTGGTGTTCACAATCTGACCCAGTAATAGTTCGGTTCCCACCGAGATGATTTCAAAATTCATAAGGATTCTCCTTAGATGCTAATATTTTCTACCTCTGCCATGGCACGCTCAATCATTTCTTCTAAATTGTCCAGCGCCTTTTCTGCCTCTACAATCTCGGCGATTTCAGGACGGGTCTTGGGGTGCTTGGGCACAAAGATGGTACAACAATCCTCATAGGGCAGGATGGAAGTTTCATAGGTGTCAATCTTCTTAGAAATCTGAACAATTTCTTCTTTATCCATACCAATACAGGGTCTAAAAACCGGCATGGAAACGGCGTTATCTGTCACCGCCAGGCTTTCCATGGTCTGGCTTGCCACCTGCCCGATACTCTCGCCGGTAATCAGGGCTTTTGCCCCGTCTTTTTCCGCCAATCGCTGTGCAATTTGCATCATAATCCGCCGCATAATCAAAGTGAGATAGTTCTTGGGACATTTCTCGATAATGGCAAGTTGAATCTCGGTAAAGGGTACAATATGCAGGTTAATTTTCCCGGTATAGACCGAAACCAGTTTGGCAAGGTCAATCACCTTTTCTTTGGCTCTGTCCGAAGTATACGGATGGCTATGGAAGTGGACAGCCGAGAGCGCCACGCCGCGCTTGGCAATCATCCATCCGGCAACAGGGCTGTCAATCCCACCGGATAACAAAAGTGCCGCTTTTCCGTTGGTGCCTACCGGCATACCGCCGGCACCGCTGATTTTTTCGGTAAAGATATATGCCTTTTTCCGGATTTCAATCTGGACTAAAATATCCGGGTTATGGACATCCACCGAAAGGCCTTTCACATTCTTTAAAATCACGCCGCCCATCTGCTGACAAATCTGGGGGGAGTTTAAGGGGAACTGCTTGTCCTCTCTCTTTGCCTCTACTTTAAAGGTTTTACCCTCCACATCCATCTCCTTTAAACATTCGATGGTGGTTTTGGCAATACTCTCCATATCTTTCTCGCAGGAAACCGCCGGGCAGATATTGACGATACCAAAAACCTTTTGCATTCTGGCAATGGCATCGTCCATATCAATGCCGTCCTCTTCCGGCTCTACATAGAGCATAGACTGGGACTTATGGATCTTGAATTTTCCGGCAGGCTCCAATGCCTTTTCCAGATTCCGGAGGAGTTTCTGCTCAAACATAGGCCGGTTAAGACCCTTTAATGCAATTTCTCCGTATTTCAGTAATACGATATCTGCTTTTCTCATAGGTATTCTCCTGATTCTTATAGTTTTTTATACACCAATTACAGTTTTAATTTTCGCAAACCCGAGATAATAGGAACAAGGGCTAAAACTGTTGCGTCAATATCTTCTTTGGTGTTCATTTCCGAAAGACTGAACCGGATACTTCCGTCAATCATGGATCTGGGTGTACCAATCGCAGTCAGTACATAACTGGGTTCTTTTTTATGACTGGAACAAGCAGAGCCGCTGGAAACATAAATCTCCTCATTTTCCAGAGAATGCAACACCACCTCAGACCGAACCCCGCCAAAGGAAATATTCAAAATATGGGGCGCACAATCTTTGGGGGTATTCACCAAAACATCAGGAATCTTCGCCACAATCTGGTCTTCCAGATGTTTTCGCAGTGCCGCAATCTCAGGGACCGCCGTTGCCATATTTCCAAAGCACATCTTCGCAGCAACACCAAGTCCCGCAATCCCGGGCACATTCTCCGTGCCGGGTCTTAGATTATCCTGTTGACCGCCTCCAAATAAAATCGGAGCGATCCGGCTTCCCTTTTTGATATACAAAGCGCCAATCCCTTTTGGACCGTGAATTTTATGGCCGCTGATACTGAGCATATCAATGCCTAAGGTTTTCACATCACAGGGGACTTTGCAATACCCCTGAACCGCATCCACATGGAAAAGGGCTTTGGGATTTTTCTTTTTCAGGATTCGGCACATTTCTGCGATGGGCTGGATGGAACCAATCTCATTATTGACCAGCATTGCCGTCACCAGCGCCGTTTCCCCGGTAATCATTTTTTCAAAGGCAGAAAGTTGAATGACCCCATTTTGGTCCACCGGAATCACATCCACCCGCCAGCCCTTTTTCTGCATATGTCGCAGGGTATTCATGGTTGCAGGATGCTCTAAGGGCGTGGTAATCACCTGCCTGCCACGGCTGGTGGCAAGGGCACCCCGAATGGCCAGATTGTTGGACTCTGTTCCCCCGGAAGTAAAATAAATCTCTCCGGGATTTGCGTGCAAGGTCTGGGCTATGGCCTCCCGTGCGGCTTTGACCTGCCGCTCCGCCGCCATCCCCAACCGGTGCAGAGAAGACGGATTCCCATATTCTTCATTCATAACCTGTGCAACCTTTTCCGTCACCTGAGGATAGGGCCGGGTTGTTGCACTGTTATCCAAATATCGTTCCATAGGTTTTCCTCCAAATCTTTGAATTTTTATTGTATCACATTTCCAGTTCTTTTTCAACTGAATCTTGGATTTTTCATAGAAAATTTCCCCGGCAGTTTAGTATATGCAAAAATGGGACAACCGGGAACCATTTTTTGTTTCTTCCACAAAATCCTACAGGAAAAAGGGTAGACAAATCCATGAATTTTTACTATAATAAAAGCCATAGGAGGATGCGTTCTATGGAAAGAAAAACCCTCAAAACCTTAGAATATCATAAAATATTAGGGATGCTGGCCGGATTTGCCAAAAACGAAGACGCCAAAGCCAAAGTTCTGGATTTGGTCCCCACATCCGATGCCCGGATTGTGGAACAAACTCTGGCAGAAACCGATGGTGCGGTAACCCTGATTTTAAAATATGGCGCACCGGAAATTTTGACCGTCCACAACATCACAGAGCCGTTAAAACGTCTGGCGGTGGGTGGTTCTCTTAACATGCCGGAACTTTTAAACATCGCCCGGATTTTGAAGAATGCCCGGCGGCTGAAAACTCTCACCCCGGAACAGGCCGGCGTTCTTTCCGGCTATATCGAATCCCTGACCCCGGAAAAAGAAATCGAAACCCGGATTGACGGAGCAATTTTATCCGAAGAAGAGATGGCAGATGGTGCCAGTCCTGAACTTTATAACATCCGCAGAAAGGCCCGGAGTGCTGCCAATAAGATTAAGCAATCTTTGGATTCCATGATTCACTCCAGTCATTATCAGAAATTTCTGCAAGACCCCATTGTTACCATGCGGAACAACCGGTATGTTCTGCCGGTCAAAGCAGAACACCGCAGCGATGTCCGGGGTATTGCCCATGATATTTCTTCCTCCGGCGGAACGGTCTTTATTGAGCCGGAAAGTGTGGTCAACGCCAACAACGAACTTCATGAACTGGAAATCAAAGAAAAAGCAGAAATCGAGCGGATTTTGATGGAACTCTCGGAGAATGTGGCGGAGATTGCCGAGGTTCTTGATTTGAATTATGATACCCTGATTCACTTAGATTTTGTCCTTGCCAAGGCACGGCTTGCCTTGGATATGAATGCCGTCTGTCCCCATCTTAGCCAAGAGGGGCATATCAATATTCGCAAAGGTCGCCACCCCCTGATTGACCGGAAGAAAATTGTCCCCACCGATATCTATCTGGGAGAGGATTTCGACTCACTGATTGTCACCGGCCCCAACACCGGCGGTAAAACAGTAGTCTTAAAAACCGTGGGACTCTTCTGCCTGATGACCCAGTCGGGCCTCCTCATTCCGGCAGCCGAGGGTAGTGTCATGCCGGTTTTTGACAATATTTTTGCCGATATTGGTGACGAACAAAGTATCGAACAGAGTCTTTCTACCTTTTCTTCCCACATGGTAAATATTGTGGAGATTGTCAAACAGGTTACCGGCAACTGTTTAGTTCTCTTTGACGAATTGGGTGCCGGCACTGACCCCACCGAGGGTGCGGCTCTGGCAACGGCGATTTTAGAAAAAATTCGGGGATTGGGTGCAAAAATCGTTGCAACCACCCATTATAGCGAACTGAAACTCTATGCCCTCTCTACCCCCGGGGTAGAAAATGCCTCTTGTGAGTTTGACGTCAACACCTTAAGTCCCACCTACCGGCTTTTGATTGGATTACCGGGCAAGAGTAATGCCTTTGCCATTTCTTCTCGGCTTGGGTTATCCAACGATATCATTGACCATGCCAAGGCGATGCTGTCCGAAGAAAATATCCAGTTTGAAGATATTTTGACCAGCATTGAAAAGGACCGGCAGACGGCGGAAAAAGCCTCTCTGGAAACCCAGGCAATGCGCCGGGAAATTGCCGATTTAAAACAGCAGTTAGAGAAAGAACGGGCAAAGATTGAAAGCCAGAAAGACAAAATCTATGACAAGGCAAGGGAAAAGGCGGATAAGATTATTCAGCGGGCTCAGGAAGAAACCGAGGCGATGCTTAAAGAGGTCAAGGCTGCCAAGAAAGCCAAGGATGACAGAGAAACTCTCCGGGCCATGGAGGAGATAAAAAAGGAACTGGGCTTAAAGCAGAAAAAGAACAAGCCACCCAAGAGCCGGACAGCACAGCCGAAAAAATCCAACCTCAGTATTCATCAGTTGCGGTTGGGTGCCACGGTGCTCCTGAATGACTTAGGGGATGAGGGCAGTATTCTTTCTATTAACGAGAAAGATAAGACTGTTACGGTGCAAGTGGGCATTATGAAAGTCAACAGCCGGATTGAGAATCTAACCCTCTTGGGAGAAGAACAAAACACCGACAAGCGCGCCTACACACCGCCCCGGCAAAAACATACCACCCTCCGGAGCGCCAGTATGAAAAACGAGGTGGACCTACGAGGTATGCTCTTAGAGGAAGCTCTCCTTGTCACCGATAAGTTCTTAGATGAGGCAAGTATGGCAGGTCTTGGTACTGTCAGCATTATTCACGGTAAGGGAACCGGCGTTCTCCGTTCCGGCATCCAAAAGATGCTGCGAAAGCATCCTCACGCCAAAAGTTTCCGCCTTGGCACCTTCGGCGAGGGCGAAAACGGCGTCACCATTGTGGAATTGAAATAGCCATGCAACCAAAAAAAAGAGCAGTGCATTGCACTGCTCCTTTTTAATTCAAAAAGATTCTCACAATATCATTCCAGGTCACATAAACCATCAATAAAATCAGCAGGGCAAAGCCTACAAAATGAATCCAACCCTCTTTGTCTTTGGGGATGGGTTTTCGGAAAATGAGTTCCATCAGCACAAAGAAGATTCTGCCCCCGTCCAATGCCGGCAAGGGCAAAAGGTTCATCACCCCGATGTTAACAGCCAAAAATGCGGCAAAGAACAACAGATTATAAAAGCCGCTCTGTGCCACCGTATTCATGGCATGAACCACGCCCACCGGCCCGGACATATCCTGCATGCCCACCTGGCCACTGAGTAACATTCCCAAAGATACAAAGACCAATTTTACCATCCAGACCGTCTGGTAAAACGCCTCTCTTAGAATCCTAAAGGGTCCGAATTTCTCTACTGCAATGTTAAATCCAACTAAATAGCCCCGGCTTCCATCTTCATAGATTTGTTCCATGGGGGTAAAGGATTCTGTAAACTCTTTCCCGTCACGCCGAACTGTTAAGGTAGATTCCTGCCCACCGGTTTGGGACAGTTCAAAACTCAAATCCATCCGGATATGCACCCGTTTGCCGTTCACTGCCACGATCTTATCCCCCGGCTGTAAAAATGCCGCCGCAGAGGATTCCGGATTCACACTTTCCACCACGGTGGAAGGCATGCCGCCCCCTACCACGGCACTATTGATGGTAAGACCCAGCACAAGCAAAAATCCCAAAAGCAGATTCATCAACACGCCGGCTGCCAGAATCACAATCCGGGGCAGAGGCTTTTTCCGGTTGAATGCACCGGGAGCATCGCTTTCTTCGTCCTCCCCCTCTAACTGGCAATAGCCGCCCATGGGAATGGCTCTTAACGAATAAGTGGTCTCCCTCTTTCCTTTTTTCTGCCAGAGGGCAGGTCCCATCCCGATGGCAAACTCATGTACTGTCACCCCAAAAATCCGGGCGGCTATGAAATGCCCGAATTCATGGACAAAAATAATCACAGAAAAAATTAAGATGGCACCAACAACCGTCCAAAGCATACTCATCTCTTTGATACCTCCGCTTAGCCGAAAGCGAGTAATCCGAACCTCGATTTTCAAAGGCTAATTTTCGATTTCGGCTAAATTCCTTCCCTCCGTATGGTTTCATCCACCAAAATCAAATCTTCTAAGGTGGGGTTGGTCACATTCTGATAACCCTGTATGGTTTTTTCTACAAATTCCCCAATTTCTAAAAACCGTATTTTTTCTTCCAAGAACGCTGCAACAGCCACTTCATTTGCTGCATTTAACACCGTGGGCATAATCCCGCCTTGTCGTCCTGCCTCTTTGGCAAGGGCAAGACACCGGAATGTTTCCTCGTCCGGCTTTGCAAAGGTAATCTTCCCGATTTCTGCAAAGGAAATACCCGCATCCTTTGCCGGAAGCCTCTCCGGATAGGTAAAGGCGTATTGAATGGGGTGTTTCATGGAGGGAAGCCCCAATTGGGCAATCACGCTATGGTCGCAAAATTCTACCATAGAATGAATGATACTCTCCCGCTGCACCACCACTTCAATATCGTCAACCTCCACATCAAAAAGCCACTTTGCCTCAATCACCTCAAGCCCCTTGTTCATTAAGGTTGCGCTGTCTATGGTGATTTTAGCGCCCATGCTCCAATTGGGGTGTTTCAATGCCTGAGCCCGGGTCACATTCTCCAACTCCGCTCTAGTTTTCCCAAAGAACGGGCCTCCGGATGCCGTCAGCAGAATTTTAGAAATTTCTTTCTTCTCTCCAGCATGCAGGCTTTGAAAAATCGCTGAATGCTCGCTGTCTACCGGCAAAAGCCGAACCTTATGCTCTGCTACGGCGTTCATAAAGATAGATCCAGCCGTCACCAAGGTTTCTTTATTGGCAAGGGCAATATCCTTGCCAGCCTCAATGGCACGCAGGGTCGGCACCAACCCGGAAAAACCCACAATGGCAGAGAGCACCATATCCGCACCGGTTTCCGCTGCCAGAAACGCAAGGCCCTCCTGCCCGGACAACACTTTGCAGCCGGTATCTGCCACCGCGGTAGCAAGGGTTTTTGCATCCTTTTCATCGGGCACCGCCGCATAAGGAGGCCGGAACTTGCGAATCTGCTCTTCTAACAGTTTCAGGTTTTTATTACCGGAAAGTCCGGTAATTTCTATTTCTTTGATGCCGCGAAGGTCCTCGACCACCTCTAAAGCCTGGGTACCGATAGAACCCGTTGCACCAAGAATCGCTATTTTCATAACTTTTCTCCTAGATAGTTTATGTAATTTCTTACGCCAGAATACCGATTTTCAGCAAAAACAGGAAGATCACCGGCGCCACCAAAATAATACTGTCGCAACGGTCTAAAATCCCGCCGTGGCCGGGCAATAAATTGCCAAAATCTTTGATGCCGCACTGGCGTTTTAACATGGATGCCACCAAATCCCCAATCTGGGAAATTACAGACACCATGAGCCCTAAGGCAAATAACTTTTCAAAACTAAGTTTTACTCCATCCAGGCTGCCTCCAAAAAGGTTATTGACAACAATACCAAAAAGAATAAAACTCAGTCCGCAACCAACCACACCGCCGACAGCACCTGCTACCGTCTTTTTGGGGCTGATACTGGGGCAAAGTTTCCTACCGCCGATGGCACAGCCGGCAAAGTAGGCACAACTATCGGTCAAAAAAGCACCCACAAAGACCAGCCAGATATAAATATTGCCAAGTTCCATATCCCGGATATAAATGATATGGGAGAGAAAATAAGGGATATAAATCAGTCCCATCACCAAATAGGCAATATCCTGGAATGTAATTTGGTTTTTGCTCATCAGCATCATCAAAAACAGGACAACAATATAAAGATACACCAAAACCAAAGCCGTATCTGCCAGGAAATAGATGCCCAGCGGAATGATGATGGTTGCCAGATATCCAAGCCGGCACAGGGATTTCTTCCCCCCAATGCCAATGGCGTTATAATATTCTTTCATTCCCACCAGGGCCGCCGCCATCACAACGGCAACAATCACCGGGGTGGGGCAAAAGAGCACTGCCAACAACAGGGGCAATCCAATGAGTGCGGTCAAAACTCTTTGTTTCAAGGAAGCATCCATCTTATTTTACACCTCCAAACCGGCGATCCCGGTTTTGATAATCGTAAATCGCACGTTCCATATCCTCCGGCTTAAAGTCCGGCCAGCAGATATCGCTGTACCAGAATTCTGCATACGCCGCCTGCCAGAGCATAAAGTTGGAAAGACGTTTTTCACCGCTGGGGCGGATAATCAAGTCCACTTCGGGAAGATTTGCCATGTCCAGGTAAGACCCAAAGGTTTTCTCATCAATACCGTCAATCTCCTGGTTTCCCTCTGCCACAGCCTGGCAAAGTTTTCGAGCGGCTCTTACAATCTCATCACGGCCGCCGTAGTTTAAGGCGATATTGAGCACCATTCTGTCCCCGGAGGCGGTCACTTCTTCCGCATGTCGAATCGCCTCTTTAATCTTATCGCTAAGAGGAGAGATATCACCGCTGATTTTCAGCCGCATATTTCTCCCCCGAAACTTCTCCTCTACCATTTGCAGATAATGGTATAAAAGTTCCATCAAGGCATCAATTTCCTCCTGGGGGCGAACCCAATTCTCGGTGGAAAAGGCATAGACGGTCAGCGCCTCTACCCCAATACCGTTACAATAATCACAGATGGTTTCCAAGATATCTGCACCCCGCTTATGGCCGGCAGAACGGGGCAGCCCTCTGCGTTTTGCCCAACGCCCGTTTCCGTCCATAATCACGCCAATATGCTTGGGAATCCGATTGGGATCTAACTGGATATTCTCTTTCTTTTTCTTAAAAAACATGGCAGATTCCTCCATATGAGATGGGGAATAGAGGTCTCACCCCTATTCCCCCATAACCGTTCCGGTTTAAACCTCTAAGATTTCCTTCTCCTTAGCGTCTACAATGCCGTCAATCTCTTTGACAAATTTGTCAGTCAGTTTTTGTACCTTTTCTTCCAAATCTTTCAAATCGTCTTCGGTGATTTCATTGGCTTTCTTTTGCTTTTTAAACTGCTCCAAGGAATCTCTCCGGATGTTCCGGACAGCCACTTTGGCTTCCTCGCCCCGCTTGGAAACACCCTTGCTCAGTTCTTTTCTCCGTTCCTCGGTAAGGGGCGGGAAATTCAAACGAATCACTTTGCCATCATTGTTGGGCGTAATGCCAATATCCGATGCCAAAATCGCTTTTTCAATATCTTTCAGCACAGAGACATCCCAGGGTTGAATCACAATACTTCTCGCTTCCGGCACCGAAATGGTACCCACCTGAGCAATAGGGGTCTGGGCTCCGTAATATTCTACACTGATTCTATCTAAAATAGTGGGGTTGGCTCTTCCTGCCCGGATATTTGCCAAATCTCCCTCCAAAGATGCGATTGCCTTTTTCATTTTGTTTTCTGTGTTTTGCATGGTGTAAAAACTCCTTTCTATGAACGCTTTACTAAGGTTCCAATCTTTTCGCCCATAACCGCCCGGGTAATGTTTTCCGGGTCATCAAGGCCAAAGACTAAAATGGAAATATCATTATCCATACACAAAGAGGTTGCAGTAGAATCCATAACCCCTAATTGCCGATTAAGTACATCGATGAAACTGAGAGAGTCAAACTTCTGTGCCTTAGGATTGATGTGGGGGTCAGAATCATAAACGCCATCCACCTTTTTAGCAAGGAGAATTACCTCTGCATCAATTTCTGCCGCACGAAGTGCCGCTGCGGTATCGGTGGAGAAGAACGGGTTACCGGTACCACAGGCAAAGATGACCACTCTGCCCTTTTGCAGATGCCGTGCCGCCTTTAAACGGATGTAAGGTTCTGCAATCTGCCGCATTTCGATAGCGGTCTGTACTCGGCTTTCTACCCCTAACTGTTCTAAGGCATCTAAAAGTGCCAGAGAGTTGATGACGGTTGCCAGCATTCCCATATGGTCTGCCCGGGACCGGTCCATACCCTCGCCAGTACGGCCACGCCAAAAATTGCCCCCGCCAACGACAATGGCAATCTCCACGCCCATATCATAACATTCTTTAATTTTTCCTGCAATGGCGTTAATGGTGGGTTGGTCAAGGCCAAAACCTTTGTCCCCTGCCAGTGCTTCGCCACTAATTTTTAACATGATTCTTTTGTACTTGGGTGTTCCCATTCCTGTTCTGCCTCCTTATTTCTTTTAGGGTTCAAGTTCCACTGCCGCTGTCGCCGTAGGCTTTGGGGTGGCAGTAGGTTTTGCCGCAGCAGTTGCCTTACTGGTTGCAGTCGGCTTGCTGGTCGCAGCCGGCTTACTGGTTGCACTACCGGAGGCATTGCTTGTGTTGGTCGCCGTAGGTGTTGGCACTTCCACTTTGTCTTGGTGCTTTTCCAGTTCTGCTTCTAAAATTTCTACTTGTTCCTCTAATATCTGCACATTTTCTTTTAATTTTACATTCTCACTCTCTAAGGCATTCTCATCTATATTGGAGTTCTTGGCGGATTCAATCATCACCTGAAAAGAACAGGAAAAGGACCCCAAAAAGACGCCAAGGGCAATGAGAATGATACCAAAGGTCACCAGCACCTTTCTTCCGGCGCCGGTTTTATTTTCCGGTTTCTGTATTTCTTCCCGCATAGTAACAATCCTTTCTCTCTTAATGAGTCAACCATTCGCCCAAAGCGCCAAGGTTCAAAACTCCGGTCATCAAAAGCGTCATAATCACGCCTGCTATCATAATACCAAGCAAAATCGCCGGCAGGGCATATTTAAAACGCATATCCAATAACGATGCAATCATGGCTCCCGTCCATGCCCCGGTGGTGGGGAAAGGAATCGCCACAAAGATCATCAGTGCCCAGGCACTTGCCGCTTTTAAACTATCGGCTTTCCGTTTGGTTCTATCTTCCAACCAATGGGCGGCACCGGAAAAGAGTTTGGTTTTTTTCAGCCATTTTACCAAAGGACGGAACAATAACATCACCGGTATCACCGGCAAAAAGTTCCCGACGACCGACAAAAGATAGACGGAAAGAATATTCCAAAAATTATGGTCTAAAACCGCCAGGGAATAAATCAAAGCCCCCCGGATTTCCGAAACCGGCAAAACAGACCAAAGAAGAGTCCATCCATAAACTCCAAAGATATTTTCCATAATTTCCTCTTTCAAATTATCTTTTTTGTATTTTATTTATTATATCATAGACCATACTCTTTTTCAAGAAGAATTTATCCATCTTTGCTATTTTCTCCGGCGCCGGCGGCTAACCCGCATCGCCCGCCGGATTTCATGATAAAGACGGAGGACAAAAAGTATTACAAACAACCCCCCTGCCACCATTGTGAAATAACAGATGATTCGTACCAGGAGAAAACTCCAAAGCCACTCAAAGAGCGCCAATGCCGGCCAGAAGAAACTCCGTTTTACCTCGGTATCGGCACAAAGGATACCAGCACCCAATTCCTGACCATCTAAATAGATGGAGAATGTTCCTACCTGCTCCCCTTTGGCAATGGGGGCTTTCAGAGCCTCCGGCAGATGGAGGGCAACCTCCAAATCCTCCGGTTTAGTACCGTTGGGCGCAACCACCGAAACCCGTTCTAAGGAAGACATGGTCACGCTGTCTTTTTGCCGAGCTTGCTTGACCCGAATTTCCCCCATAATCTGATTCTCTGCCACAGGTGAAATCACCGTATGACTGGAAAATCCGTAGTCCAGCATCAGGATGCTTCCTTTATGGGAATTTTCTACACCCTTGCCGCCAAACAATACCGAAACCAACTCCATTCCCCTGTCCTCTGCAGAGGCAACCAGACAGTTGCCTGCCTCTGATGTATAACCGGTTTTGATACCGGTAGATTTGGGATAGTAATAGTCGCTATAACGCATAGCAGAAATCAAGCCGTTGGTGTTAATATAATACCGCTCCTGTTCGGTCATGTTGGTGGGCGGAATTTTAATATGGGCAATGTCGACAATGTTTCGAAAACTTGCAAGTCCCATGGCAGTTCTGGCAATCTTCGCCATGTCCGCCGCCGTGGTATAGTGGTTTTCGTCATGGAGTCCATGGGGGTTCATAAAGTGGGTGTCGGCAAGTTCCAATTCTGCCGTCCGCTGGTTCATCCTGTCCACAAAGGCAATTTCACTGCCGGAAACCATGATGGCAATCGCCACCGCCGCGTCATTACCGGAGGCAATCATCAATCCGTGGAGCAACCCTTTCAAGGTCATGGTTTCTCCCACTTTTAGGGCAATATTACTGCCGTCCGGGTCCAAACCTTCCAATACCGCCTCGGTCACGGTAAAGGGGGTTTCCATGGTCAAAACCCCTTGTTCCACCGCTTCCAATGCTAAAAGCGCTGTCATAATTTTAGTGGTACTGGCAGGATACATCCGCTTTTGGCTGTCTTTTTCAAAGAGGATATATCCGGTTTTTCTCTCTACCAAAATTCCCGCTTCTCCCGAACCTAAAATCGGCTTGCCATCGGCATCGGTGGTGGGAACTTCCGGCTTTTCCATCACTTCTATGATTTCATTTTCTTCTGTTTCGACTGCCAGAGCAAAATTGCCGAAAACGACACTGAGCAGTAACGTCCCGCAAAGGCAGAACAAAAGACTGTATTTTTTCCATTGCTTCAAATCATTCCACCCTTTCTAAGTGTTCCCGCTCCGCCTGAGAAAGACGGATATATTGAGGCACTAAATCTCCATAAGGTACTGTTTTCCCCTCTATCACCATTTGATAGCCAATCTCTGCAACGGAAGCAGCAAGGTTCATATTTTGCATCCGTTGGGCAAAGACCGCCCGGTCTCCCAATGCTTCCGAAATGGTATCCCGAAAGACAAGAACGCCGTCACCGCAGAATAAAATCGGTGCGTCTTCCTCTTTCAACTCACAAAGGAGTTCCTCGATACCAAGGGCACGGTCCTCACAGAGCCGTTCTAAGGTTCTGCCGCCCCGGAACAGGGCGTTATAGACCTGTTGTCGCCGAGCATCTAAAATGGGGCAAATGATACCATCAAAAACTGCTACATTGTTGGCAAGCCCGTGCAAGGTAGAAACCGGTACACAGGGCTTCCCTACCGCCTGTGCCATGGCTTTCACGGTGGCAACGCCAATCCGCACTCCGGTAAAGGAGCCTGGGCCTACCGCCGCCGCAAAAAAGTCCACTTCCGCCGGGTCTTTCTCTACATTTTGAAACATGGCTTCAATCTGGGGCATCATGGTCTGGGAATGGGTTTTCCCATTGTTCAGCACCGTCTGCGCCAGAAGTTTGGTATCGTCAAGCAAGGCGGCGGTTGCCGCATTGCAGCAAGTATCTATTCCAAAAATTAACATACTGTAATCTCCCTGTAATTCTCACCTTTTTCCGGGTTCTTGGCAAAGACAATCCGGATGGTATCCTCCGGCAGAACCGCCCGGATATTGTCTGCCCATTCAATCAGGCAGACCCCGTCACCAAAAAGGTAATCGTCCATCCAGTCACATTCCTCCAAAGAGGGGTTGTCCAACCGGTAAACATCAAAATGATAGAGGGGCAGTTTCCCCTCATACTCATTCACTAAGGTAAAGGTAGGACTGGTCACCTGTTCTCCGTCACCGAAGAAATCGGTTACCCCCTTGACAAATGCGGTCTTGCCACAGCCTAAATCCCCTACTAGAGCCACAACACTGCCCGATTTGAGTTCTGCCGCCATCTGATAACCTAAGTCACGGGTTTCTTCCGGTGTCTTTGTCTCAAATTTCCGCATTTTGTCCTCACCTCACTCTTTCAAAGCCTCTCTTATCATTATATAAATTCCCAGGGACAAAGTCAATATTAACTATTGAAAAAAGAATAACTTTCTGCTATGATAAAAGTAAGAACAAGCCCTCGGGCAAAGAAAGGGTTGAAGAACCGATGAATCGAACCGATAAAATCAATTATTACTTAGACATCGCAGAAACTGTCATCGAGCGGGGAACCTGTCTCCGCCGTAATTTTGGTGCTATCATTGTAAAGAACGATGAAATCCTCGCCACCGGCTACACCGGCGCGCCCAGAGGCCGGAAAAACTGTTCCGATTTAGGGTATTGCACCCGGGAAAAGTTGCAGATTCCCCGGGGAGAGCGCTATGAACTCTGCCGAAGCGTTCACGCAGAGGCAAACTGTATCATCTCTGCGGCACGGCGGGATACCATTGGAGCGACCCTGTACCTAGCCGGCAAAGACGCCAAAACCGGAGAATTGGTAGAAAACGCTTCTAGTTGTGCCATGTGTAAACGGATGGTGATTAATGCCGGCATTGAAACCGTCATTGTCCGGAACACCCCCACCGAATATACCATCATCCCCGTCAGCGAATGGATTGAACATGACGATTCCTTGGATGGTACCTTAGGATATTAGGATGGATTCTTTATCAAAGAGAAAATCGCCCCGACTACCGGAATACGATTACAATTCTCCCGGTGCATATTTTTTGACAATATGTACCCATCAAAAAATCCATTTGTTGTCTCACATCGTAGGGGCGATTCACGAATCGCCCGAAAATCATTTGACAGCATACGGGAATATGTTAGAAGATATAATTGAAATATTACCCCAACGGTTTCAAATTGAAATTCCTCATTATGTGATT
>JAZSKV010000001.1:0-4738 GCA_045534975.1 Ructibacterium sp.
AAGTCGCCTTGGTCCGGATGGAGTATTTGTCGGTGTCGGTGCCGGCATCAGCAGGAATATCAAAGATGATGGTGTTTTCTGCAATGCTGACATTATCCAGTTTGCCGGATGCAAATTTATAAACCATATCGTCCCGTCGGATATTCAAGGTGAATTCTCCTACATTGGGTGCGCCGGATGCGGTATTATCTGCGGCGAGATCGATGGCGCTGATGTTGCCGGAAGCGTTTGTTTCATAAACAATCATCTGGGGCGTCAGTGTGCCGGAGCCACCCAGCAGGGTGTCTACTACCACAGAGGGTTCTATACCATACTGATCATCCAGACGCATTTTATTGGTGCTGGTTAAGATCTGGGTTTCGCCGGTCATGGTAAAAAGTTTGAACTGTGCCGTGGTTTCAAAGGTATCGTTCATGGCAGCCCCTACCAAATAACCGTACTTGGTCTGCTGATTCTCAGTGCCCACGGTGGCATTCTCGTTTACTGCCGCAATCTTGTTCTCTGCATCCAGATAGAAGGTTCCGCGGTCACGGAGTTCGATGGTGCCGGGATAACTTGCGGCTTTCTTATAAAGTTCTCTGCTTTCACCAATGCGATAGCCTTGACTGGTGGACTCTGTCACCATACCGTTGATGGAAGCGTCAGAGACATAACCCTTGATCAGTTCTCTGTCGTCACTGATGGTATAGGAAATCACATTCCACTCTCGCAAATCCTGAACACCAATCTCATTGCCGTTCTTCACCAAGGTATAGATGACGGTGTCCTGATTTTCGTCAAAGACCAAAGAACCGTTCATATACTTATCGGTAACTCTGCCTGTCACGGTGGAAACCGTATCTACCACAAGGTTGGTAAAGTGATTCACAAAGGCAATTTCATAAATACCATTGGTATCTGCATCCAAAAGGGTAACATTACCGGCGGTGGGTTTTAAAGCCTCGTTGGCAACGCCGGTCTTATATTTACCGTTGTAGATATAAACGGCATCGGCAGCAATGGTGGCTGTTTTGGTTCGGCGATCGTCTTGGCTTTCCCAGTATTCAAAGGTCCGTGCCTCGCCGGTTTCGCCGGTAACCGAAACAATATCATCCGCATTGGCGTTGATGACCTTGTTTTTGTTCTCCTGGGGTCTTACGTTGATTAAGGTTCTCTCGTCGGTGGTTTTGTCCAGCCTTGCATAATAGAGAACATTGTAACCGAGCAACTGCTTTGCGTTGCTTTCGCCCTCTAAATACATTTTGTTGTCAATCATAATCCGTTCGCGGTCGGTAGTGCTGCCGCCATCTAAGGCCGTTTCTACCGTAGCGGTAACCTGACCGTAACCTTTTTCTACGTTCAGTCTGTCATAGAGCAGGGTTTTGTCCACGACTTCATAAGAAACATTGGTACCAAACCCGGTCTGCTCCATTAAGTTTACAGTGAGTGCGTTAAAAATCAGTTGGGCAATATCACCACGGGTTGCAGGCTGGGCCGCACTGCCGGCAATACCACGGAAAAGTTGGTTGCTGGAAGCCACATAGAGATATCCCGTGGGATATCCGCCACGGTCTTCTGCCATGGGTTCATAACCCATTGCCCGGACGATGATGGTGGCTGCCTCCTGCAAGAGAACCTGGTCGTTGGGGCGGAAGGTTCCTACATCATCACCCACAACCATGCCTTGTTGATCCGCCACATTGATGGCGCCGGTTGCCCAGTGTCCGGCAGGAACGTCGGGGAATCGGGTAGAACCCATAGACGATTGCGCAATATCTTCCAGACCTACCGAATAGACAGCAACCTTTGCCATCTCACTACGGATAATACCATCGTTGGGACGGAAAGCCCCGGTGCCGGCATCACCTACCATGATACCAAGAGCACCCAGAAGTTCTGCTGCCTCTTCATATTGCGTTCCCGCAATGTCAGGGGCTAACGCCACCCGAGCGGTGCTATGACGAGATGGTGCCGGAACTTCCGCAATGGGAGCGGCAGCCATGCCGTTGTATTTGGAACTGTTTTCTACTAAATTGGTATTGACACCGTCTGCGGCGTCTAAGGTCCCGTCGGCATTGGTTCCATCAAAAGCTTGACGGCCCAAATTTCCGGGATGTTCACCGGAAACAGAAGTTGAATCTGTGACAGGCCGACCCACAGATTGGTCGAGGCTGTACAGTTCGCCCTCGCCGGATGTCTGGATTCCATCTAAAAACAAAGTAGGTTCGCCGCTTAGTTCTTCCGCAAAAACTGCGGTAGCACCAAAGGTCAGCGCCAGACAAATTACGAGAAGCGAAGAGATGCATCTTTTTAACATGAATTTTTCCTCCTCATAAAATAATTACTTTTTTGGGTTGTTGATTTTTGTCTTTTTACGCATTTATTTTATGCAGAGGAGGAAAAATTACACCGACAACATTCTGGCAGGAGTGGTAAAAAAAGTTTAAATTTTTTGATAGAAATTAACAGAAAATCCTTGAATTATAATAGAAGATATGGTATAGTGAAATAAAATAAGCAGAATATGATGTGTTTTTTGCAATTTTTTCATAAAACAGGAGGAATGTATCATGAAAAAAAGACTTCTCGCCGCCATCTTGGTGGTAGCCCTGGCTCTCACATCTATGACAACCATGGTTTTTGCTTTGACCTTTAACGATGTGGAAAATGACCCCACCGTTTCCTGGGCAAAGGCAGCCATCAACCAAATGACAGAGGCTGGCTATATCAAAGGCTATGAAGATGGTACTTATAAGCCCTATCGTGCCATTTCTAAACTGGAATGCCTTTTGTTGATGGCAAGAATCTTAGGCTCCGAAGAAGCGGACTATGCAGCGATTGCCGAAGCGGCAGAACTGGCATACACCGATATCGTCAGCAAGTATAACACCAATTACTTGGGCGAACTGACCTATTTGATGTACTTAGGCATCATTGATGAAACTGACCTTGCAAGTTATGCCTCTGCGGCCAATGCCAACACCGAACTGCTCCGTCACCAGGCAGCAATTTTGATGGCAAAAATGGCAGGCAGAAACACCGAGGCAAAGGGGTACAGCACCGTATCAGAATATGCAGATAGCGCAACCATCCCCAGCATTTCCAAGGCTTATGTAGAGTTTGTCACCGCCAAAGGCATTATGAATGGTATGGACAAGACCGAAGACGGCAGACCCCAGTTCTCTCCCTTGACCTCCCTGACCCGTGCCCAGATGGCAACCCTGCTTTCCAGAATGATTGATCTGTTAGATAAAAACATTTATGAAGCAACCATTGAAGGCATTGACCTTGAGAACAACGTGATTGCCATGGAAGAAAACGGTTCTGTGAAAGAATGTGCGATCACTGCGGATGCCGCAGCCCGTCTGGAAGGCGAGGCTATTGAATTGGTAGCACTGAAAGAGGGCTCCGTCGTAGAGGTGATTGAAATCGATGGTCACATCCAACTGATTGACATCATCAAGGAAGGTTCCGGCATCCAAGGCACTGTGGTTTATGGAAAGATTTCTATGCTGACAGCAGCCGCAGGGAACAATAAAATCACCTTAGTTGATGCAGAAAACTCCAACAGCATAGCAACTTATGCAGTTGACGAGAACTGTACCTACACCGTAAAGGGCGCAAAAGCCGTTTTCTCAGATTTCTCCAAAGGCAACTTTGTGAAAGCCGTTGTGGAGGACGATGTCATTGTTTCTCTGGCAGTTGCTGATAGCACGGCGACCGTAGAAGGTACTTTGAAAAATGTGGGTTTTGATGAAGAAAACCACGTGTATATTACCGTAGCAAATGACTTTGATGGCGAACAAGAATATGTGGTTTCCAGCAAAGGTGCTAAGGTAGAGAGAGATGGCGAAATGGTAGAATATCGGGACTTGGCTATTGGGGATGCTGTAATTTTGACCCTTAGTTACGGTAAAATCACCGATGTGGTTGCTACCAGCAACGCCGAAAGATTTAGCGGCACATTAACTTCCATCGTCATTGCCAAAAAACCTTACTTAACCGTTGAAGTTGATGGTGAAGAGCGCACCCTCTATTTAAAACTTGGTGCAAAAATCAAGTTAGCCGGTGTTGAAGCAACCCTTTATGAACTCCGTCCTGGCAATCAGGTCAATGGTATTTTAGACGGTGAAGAAATCAGAATCTTAAACGCATCCGCAGTAATCGATATTGAATCCGGAGAGTTCAGAGCCGTGGTAGAAAACATTAATACCTCCTATAAAGTCATCACTGTGGTAGATGGAAATGATGAAAAACATAGCATTTATTATAATGCAAAAACAAACATTTTAAAGAACACCGGCGATGCCACCGTTGCCAGAAATATTAAAGTTGGTGACACCTTGGATATTACCGGCGTAGAAAAGAACGGTTTGTTTGAGGCTACCATTATTATTATCAAATAAAAAAGTTTTTATAAATAGTGATCCCACCCACGAAATTTGGGTGGGATTTTTTCTGTAAAAACCATTGCAATTTTAAAAAGAATATGGTATAGTAGATTACGTTGAAAAAAGGACCTTTAGCTCAGTTGGTTAGAGCAACCGGCTCATAACCGGTCGGTCCGGGGTTCGAGTCCCTGAAGGTCCAACATAGAAACCGAATGATTTAGATGACAATCTAGGTCATTCGGTTTTTTTGTAATATTGAAAAACTATCTAATTATTAAGAAATCTTAAGAAATTTCATTGCCAAATATTAAGAATTATATTGTATGATGTAATCGGAGGTGAAAGATTATGAACATATTGGTTGTGGA
>JAZSKV010000003.1:0-31998 GCA_045534975.1 Ructibacterium sp.
CGTGAGAGGGCGGAGTCTTAACCACTTGACCAAGGAGCCATTTGGTAGCGGTAACTGGATTCGAACCAGTGACACTACGGGTATGAACCGTATGCTCTAGCCAACTGAGCTATACCGCCATATTCTATTTTCATGCAAGCACAAGTGATATTCTAACAGAAATTTGTCCATCTGTCAAGACTTTTTTCAAAAATATCTGGACAAAAAGGGATGAAAGAGAGGCCCTTTAAATTTTGTTTGCTTTTTTTTCTTTGGTTTGATATGATAGAGAGGAAAAGGAGGCTGGAATGTGAAAGCGAAAAACTGGGACAAAGAAAAAGAAAATAAGGTGTTGCTCTTTACTTGGATATTCGTTCTGGCGTTTTTGCTTCTGGCTTTTGGGATTTTTATATCTTATCAACCGGTGACGGTGAGTTTCATTCACGTGGGGCAAGGAGATGCCTGCTTGATTTCGGCAGGTTATGACGGCAATGTCCTGATTGACGGCGGTGATGATGGCTCCGGTTTTATTTTAGAAGATTATTTCCGGGTAAAGAATATTGCAGAATTGGATGCGGTCTTTCTCTCTCATTTTCATGAAGATCATGTGCAGGGTGTTCTGGAATTGATGGAAAGCGATTTCCCCATTGAGAAAATCTATATCTCGGAATACCGAAGCCGGACAGAATTAGAAGAAAAAACACTTGCCTTAGCCAAAGAGAAAAAGATTCCAGTATTTCGGCTGAAAGCGACTGAGGAAGTTCGGCTAGGAAGTGCAGATTATCAGGTCATCAGCCAGAAAGCTTATGCCACGGAAGATAGCCTCAATGAGATGTCTATGATTTTGCGCGTGGCATATCAGGATACAGCAGTCCTGTTTACCGGAGATATCGAACGAAGCGACGCCAACCGATTGGCAGAAAAGGCTGGGGCAGAGTTAGATGCAGATATTTTAAAGATTCCCCACCATGGTGGTGCATCTTCTTTAAGTCGAGAGCTTCTGTCTGCTTGTGACCCGGATTGGGCGGTCATTAGTGTGGGGAGCAATTCCTATGGGATGCCCTCGGACGCGGTCCTGGCAGAACTTTTGGCGATGGATACCGGGATTTTCCGGACAGACCGGGACGGAACGGTTGTGATGACTCTGGGGAAAGATGGGGTGCGGAATATTTCCTATACGCCCCAATGGAGGTAGCAATATGAAACTGGAAGAATTAAATAAGCAAATCAAAAGCGGAAATCTTTACCCCATCTATTTCTTTTATGGGGAAGAACAGTTTTTGATGAAGCATAAGATCGAAGCCATTGAGAAGAAGTTAATTACCCCGGGGACGGAGGATTTTAACCGGTTTTATTTTGAGGGAAAGAAACTGGACATTGAGATGATTTTAGAAACCGCAGAGCAGTTTCCCCAGATGTCCGAGAAGAAACTGATTGTGGTCAAAAACAGTGGCTTTTTCCAGAATGCCAATAGCCGGGAATATAAACGGCTGGTGGAGGAGGCAAAAGATTTTCCGCCCTATACCTGTCTAATTTTTACAGAGGAACAATTCGATAAAAAGAAAGAGAAGAACCTAAAATTTATCGAAGACTGCGGCGGTGTGGTGGAGTTTGGCTTTATGCCGGTGAATAAAGTAGAACTCTGGCTGGAAGAGAAATTCCGCCGGGAAGAAAAAATGATTGCTCCCAAAGAACTTTCCTATATGGTAAACCTGTGCGGACTCTCCTTAGGAAAAATCCAGATAGAGTTTGATAAACTGATCAATTTTATAGGAAAACGCAATAAAGTAACCCGGGAAGATATTGACGCCGTGGTAGTACAAACGGTGGAATATCGGGTCTATGATATGCTTGGCAATATCATTGCCGGCAGAGGCGGTAAGGCAAGAGAACAGTTAAAATATCTCAAAGACAGCAAAGAACAACCAACCGTCGTGCTGGGTATTATGATAGGGAAACTCTCAGAACTTCTCCTCTGCAAACTCCTGCGGGAAACAGGATTGCAGGCAAAGGATATGGTGGATTATTTTGATTTTAAAAGGCCCCTTTTTGTGGTGAATAAAACCATAGAGGAAAGCCGGCGATATGGAGAACCCTACCTGAAACGGATGATTAAAAAGGGACTTTCCTACGATGCGGATATTAAAAATGGCAGGATAGATGGCTGGACCGCTGCGGAACTTTTCTTAGCGGAACTTACCAAAAAAAGCGAATAAAAAAAGCCACCTAAGGGTGGCTTTTTTATAGAGTTAATTATCCTAAATAAAAATCCATCAAAAGCATTAGGCAAAATCCGGCAAGAAGCGCATAGGTGACTCCACCCATACCATCGTGATGAGTTTCCGGAATCATTTCATCGCTGATGACATAAAGCATAGTCCCTCCGGCAAACGCCAGGGCAAAAGGCAGGATAGCATGGGACAGGGTGACGGCAAAGTACCCCAAAAAGGTGCCGACCACTTCAATGACCCCGGTCATACCCGCTGCCAAAAGGGTGCGGCGTTTGCTCATGCCCGCGGCAAGCATAGGTGCGATAATGACCATACCCTCGGGAATGTTTTGCAGGGCAATGCCTCCGGCAATGGTGAGAGCCTCTGCGGTGTTGCCGGTGCCAAAACCAACCCCTGCAGCAATGCCCTCCGGCAGATTATGAATGGCAATTGCCATCACAAAGAGAAGAACCTTATTGAGTTTTTCACTCTGCAAGGTATGCCCCTCAATATCAGCACCGGAAAGACGGTGGAGATGGGGAATTACCTTATCAAAAAGATTTAACACCAAGGCGCCGCAAAAGATGCCTAAGATGGTGATGTAAATGGAATGATTGCCATAATCCAAAGAGGGAAGAATCAAACCAAAGGCTGCCGCAGCCAGCATCACACCTGCGGCAAAAGAGAGAATGATATCACTCCATTGATGGGAAATTCTTTGGAAGCAAAACCCTATCAAAGAACCGATTAAGGTGGCGCCCCCAACGCCAAGGGCGGTGAGTAAAACGATTTGCATAGAATTTCCTCCTTTCTTATCTTGATTTTACCATAAAGTTATGGTAAAATCAAATTCCAATTTCAGATTTTAGAAAATTTATGGAGGCGTAACCATGGTTTTTGGCGGATTTCAAAAATTAACATTACTGGATTATCCGGGAAAAGTTGCCTGTACCCTTTTTACCAAGGGATGTAACTTTCATTGCCCCTTTTGTCATAACGCCTTTTTGGTAGAGGTAGACGGACGGGAACAAAGTATTGAAGAGACAGAAGTTCTTGCATATTTGCAAAAGCGTCAGGGCATCTTAGAAGGGGTTTGTATTACAGGAGGAGAACCTCTTTTGCAACCAGGTTTGGAATCCTTTATGGAAAAGGTAAAGGCTCTGGGCTATGCCGTCAAATTAGACACCAACGGCAGTTTTCCTGAAAGGCTGAAAGAACTTGTGGAAAAAGGTCTGATTGATTATGTGGCAATGGACATTAAGAATACCAAAGAGAAATATCCAAAGACTGCCGGCTGTGATTGTAAGGTAGAAGATATCGAAGAAAGTATCGACTTTCTTCTTAATAATAATGTAGATTATGAATTCAGAACCACGGTAACCGCAGAATTCCATACACCACAAGATATTGAAAACATCGCCCGGCGGATTGCCGGAGCACCCCAATACTTCCTACAAAATTTTCTGGATTCCGGAAATATTTTGGAAGAAAATCTACATCCGGTAGAGGAAAATGACCTTAAAATGATGAAAAATCTCGCCCAAAAATTCGTGAAAACCGCGAAAATACGGGGAAAAGAATAGCCAAAATGAGAAATGTTACATTTGTGTTAAAAACACAATATCTTGTGCTTTTGCTATTGACAACCTACGATATGTGTGCTACAATGAGGTTGCTTCGGCAGTCTTTGAGAGGAGGAATATTATGTATAACGTAGTAAAGAGAGATGGAAAACTCACTTTTTTTGACATTAAAAAAATCAGCACAGCAATTACACAGGCGTTTGATGCTTGTGAAAGACAGTATAATGAAGACATCATTGATTTTCTCGCGTTGAAAGTTACCGCAGAATTTGAACCCCAGATTGAGGACGGTAAAATCAGCGTGGAGAACATTCAGGACAGCGTAGAGTCTGTTCTGATTAAAGCAGGTTATGACGATGTTGCCAAGGCTTACATTGTGTACCGTCGTCAGCGTGAAAAAATCCGGAACATCGGCGCTACCATGGTGGACTATAAAACCATTGTGGACAACTATCTGGATATCAACGACTGGCGTGTGAAAGAGAACTCCACCGTTACTTATTCCGTGGGCGGTTTGATTCTCAGCAACTCTGGTGCGATTACTGCCAACTACTGGCTCTCCGAAATCTATGATGACGAGATTGGTAACGCACATCGGAATGCAGACATTCATATCCATGACTTGTCTATGCTCACCGGTTACTGTGCAGGCTGGTCCTTGAAGCAGTTGATTCAGGAAGGTTTAGGCGGCGTTCCCGGCAAGATTACATCTTCTCCGGCAAGCCACTTGGCAACCCTCTGTAACCAGATGGTAAACTTCTTAGGTATTATGCAGAATGAGTGGGCAGGCGCACAGGCGTTTTCCTCCTTTGATACCTATCTGGCGCCTTTTGTTAAGGTGGACAATCTGGATTATGACCAGGTGAAAAAATGTATTGAATCCTTTATCTATGGCGTAAATACCCCCAGCCGTTGGGGCACACAGGCGCCCTTTTCTAACATCACCTTAGACTGGGTGGTACCGAATGACCTTGCAGAACTCAACTGTATCGTTGGCGGCAAGGAAATGGACTTTAAGTACAAAGATTGCCAAAAGGAAATGGATATCATCAACAAAGCCTTCATCGAAATCATGATTGACGGTGATGCCAACGGAAGAGGCTTCCAGTATCCGATTCCCACTTATTCTATCACCAACAATTTTGATTGGTCCGATACCGAGAACAACCGGTTGCTCTTTGAGATGACCTCGAAGTATGGTACGCCTTACTTCTCCAACTATATCAACAGTGATATGGAACCTAGCGATGTAAGAAGTATGTGTTGTAGACTTCGTCTGGATCTCCGTGAACTTAGGAAAAAGTCCGGCGGTTTCTTCGGTAGCGGTGAGTCTACCGGTTCTGTGGGTGTTGTTACCATCAATATGCCCAGAATCGCATATCTTTCTAAGGATGAAAAAGAATTCTATACCCGTTTAGATAAGATGATGGATATTGCTGCTCGTTCTTTGAAAGTGAAGAGAACCGTTATCAGCAAACTTCTGGAAGTTGGTCTGTATCCTTATACCAAGCGTTACTTGGGTAGTTTTGACAACCACTTCTCCACCATCGGTCTGGTTGGTATGAACGAGGTTGGTCTGAATGCTAAGTGGTTAAAGGCAGACCTGACCAATGAAAAGACCCAGGAATTCACCAAGGATGTTTTAAACCATATGAGAGAGCGCCTGTCTGATTACCAAATGGAATATGGCGATCTTTATAACCTGGAAGCAACTCCGGCAGAGTCTACGGCTTTCCGTCTTGCAAAGCATGACTTAAAGCACTATCCGGACATTGTGACCGCTGGCGAAGAGGATGGAACGCCCTATTATACCAACAGTTCTCACCTGCCCGTAGGTTACACCGAAGATATCTTTACTGCTCTGGATATTCAGGATGAACTCCAAACCCTTTATACCTCCGGTACCGTCTTCCATGCATTCTTGGGTGAGAAGATGCCCGACTGGAAGTCTGCGGCAAACTTGGTTCGTAAGATTGCAGAGAACTATAAACTGCCTTACTACACCTTGTCCCCCACCTACTCGGTATGTAAGACCCATGGCTATCTTGCCGGTGAGCAGTTCACCTGTCCGGAATGTGGTAACAACACCGAGGTTTACAGCCGTATTACCGGTTACTACCGTCCGGTACAGAACTGGAATGATGGTAAGGCACAGGAATACAAAGAACGTAAGGTGTATGACATTGCAAAGTCTAAGTTAAAGTCCAGCCTGAAAGAAGTTGCAATGGAAGCCGCAAAGGACTCCATGGCAAAGGCGGCAGACGGCACCTATCTCTTTACCACTGCTACCTGCCCCAACTGTAAAGTGGCTTGCAGCATTCTGGACAAAGAGGGTGTTGCCTACACCAAACTTCTGGCAGACGAGAACAAAGAAATGGCAGCAGAACTTGAAATCAAGCAAGCACCGACCTTGGTTACCATTGAAAATGGCAAGGTGAGCAAATATGCCGGCGTTTCTGATATCAAGAAAGCCTTGAAGGTGTAAGTTCATGAAGATATATGATATGATTATTGTCGGCGGCGGCCCTGCGGGGCTGACCGCCGCCATCTATGCAGGAAGAGCCAACAAAAGTGCGCTGGTCTTAGAAAAAGGCACCTTTGGCGGTCAGATTACATCTTCTCCCAAGGTGGAGAATATCCCCGGTTTTGCCAGCGTGACCGGAAACGAATTTGCAGAAAAACTCCTTGCCCAAGCCATGGATTTGGATGCAGAAATCGAATGTTGCGAAGTGGAAAAGGTGATTCCCGGCGATCCTCATACCGTGGTGACCGATGAGGGAGAATTTTTTGGCAAAACGGTGATTATTGCCACCGGAACCAAACATCGGCTTTTGGGACTTCCCAAAGAGGAAGATTTTATCGGCGAGGGTATCTCTTTTTGTGCGGTCTGCGACGGCGCTTTTTATGAGGGAAAAACTGTGGGTGTCATCGGCGGTGGCAACTCGGCACTGCAAGAAGCACTGCTACTCTCTGAAACCTGTGAGAAAGTGTATCTGGTGCAGAACTTAGAGTTCTTAACAGGGGAAGAAAAATTGCAACAGGCAGTCGCAAAGAGAGAGAATATCCAAGTGATTCTGGGTACGGTGGTGGAGGAACTGCTGGGTGAAGATTCCTTTGCGGGCATCCGGGTATCCGGAAAGGTGTGCGAGGAAATTGCCCTAGACGGACTCTTTGTTGCCATTGGTTTGATTCCTCAGAATGATGCTTTTGCTTCCTTGGTGGACTTAGACAATAACGGCTATGTGGCATCCGGTGAGGATTGCACCACCAATGTGCCGGGCATCTTTGTTGCCGGAGATTGCAGAACCAAGAAAATCCGCCAGGTCGCCACAGCGGCGGCAGACGGTGCGATTGCAGCCCTGGCAGCGTGCAGTTATTTAAGATAATAAAAGGTCTCGGTTAGCAACCGGGACCTTTTTCTTTTCAATATTTTGTTTTTAAAAGAGTAAAGGCTTTTTCCAACCAGGGGTCTGCATCAACGGTGTGGATTTCACCCTTGTCACAAGCCGTAGAAATGGCAGGATTGATGGGGATTTGACCAAGAACTTCCAGACCGTATTCTTTGGCAACATCGTCAATGTGACTTTCCCCAAAGACAGAGATTTTCTTGCCGCAGTCTTCGCAGAGGATATAACTCATATTCTCAACCAGACCTAAGATGGGGATATTCATCATCTGTGCCATCTTTACCGCTTTTCCTACAATCATGGAAACCAGTTCCTGGGGAGAGGTTACCACCACAATGCCGTCCACCGGCAAAGACTGAAAGACGGTCAGGGGCACATCGCCGGTACCCGGCGGCATATCCACAAACATATAATCAATTTCGTCCCAGACCACATCGGTCCAGAACTGTTTCACGGTACCGCCAATGACGGGGCCGCGCCAGACAACGGGGTCGGTTTCATTTTCCAAAAGGAGATTGATGGATATCATAGAAACACCGGCTTTGCTGACCATAGGCAGGATGCCATATTCGCTGCCTCTTGCTTTTCCCGATACACCAAAAATTCGGGGGATAGAAGGACCGGTAATATCTGCGTCTAAAATCGCGGTTCGGAATCCGGCTTTCTGCATGCCGGAGGCAAGCAGGGAAGTTACCAGGGATTTACCAACACCGCCTTTCCCGCTGACAACGCCAATGACTTTTTTTACTTTGCTCATAGGGTTGAGCACCGCTGCAAAACTTTGGGATTCTTTTCTCTCGCTGCAACTCTCGCCGCAACTGGAACAATCGTGGGTACATCCACTCATGATTGACACAACCTTTCTAAACGTTACGCTTTGTTTATTTCATCTGCATGAAGGCCGGGTACGCCGGGATTCGGCTTTAGGGTACCGCCAATTCGTGCAATGATATCTTTATAAATGTCTGCCGCCTGTTTTTCTAAGGTCTTGGCAGCACGGTCTGCCTCTGCTTTGGAACCGGCAAAAACCTGTAATTCCAGAAGAGGCGTGTTGGCATCCAGCATTTTAAGGGATGCCATATACTGATAAGGGGCAATGGGAAGAATTTCGGTCTTGATGGCATTGGGGTCGGTCTGGTCTTGAAACTTCATAGCACCCACCGCCTCGTCAATGTGCCGGCGGATACTCTTAGGTACCCGTTCAAAGAAGAAATCATTGGTATCGTTGCCCTTGGCATTCAAGGCAAATGCCTGCTCATTGCGATAGTAGGTGGATTCCACATAATCATCTTCAATGAGTTCATTGAGCATAATTGCCAGGTCAAAATATCCCATCACCTTATTATCCCAGGTGAGGATTTCAACTAACTCCGACATATTAGCCGGTTCTACATACCGCTTTAAGGTATATAAAATGGCAAACTTCATTTCGTCCCGTTCCAAGAACATAGAAACACCGCCTTTTATTCGTTGGTATAACTTTCGTAGGGTTCTTTGTGCTTAAAGTAGATGCCTACCACTCCGAGCCCTGCATGGGAAGTGATAATAGGTCCTACTTTATGGATGGAGATTTTTGCAGGGTTCAGTTTTTCTTCCACCATCTTCTGTAAAATCTCAATTTTATCCTCAGCATCGGTGTGGAGGAGGAAGACCTCGTTTTCCTCTGGGTTATCCATCCGCTCTACGGCATAGTTGACTAGGGTGGCAATGGCACGCTTGGTACCTTTTACTTTCTTATAAGCCTCTACCAAACCATCATTGACGTTGAGAATCGGTTTAATATCCAGAAGGCTACCAACCACCATGGTGGTGGCTTTGATTCGTCCGCCCCGTTTCAAGAAAGACAGGTCATCAACCATAAAATAGGCAGTATCCCGCTTGAAAATCTCATCCAGAGCGGCAATGATTTCTTCTTTGGTTTTGCCTTCCTTTGCCATCTGGGCTGCCATAATGGCACCGTTACCGATGATATAGGAAAACATGGTAGAATCATAGACGGTGATATCAAAACCCTCAGCGTTTAGTTGTTCTGCCACCAGACAGGCTGTGTTATAAACGCCGCTTGCCTTAGAAGAAATGGTGATGTATAAAATACTGTCCCCGTCTTTGCCCAGTTCCCGATAAAGATTTTCAATGTCCAAAGGACTCATCTGACAGGTGCTGGGGGCTTCCTGGGAATTCCGAAGAATCTCATAATATTCCTCCGGTTTTAAATTGACATCTGCCAAAACGGTTTCTTCCCCCAAACGAATCATAAAGGGCAGAACCGCAATGCCAAGGTCTTTTGCGGTTTTAGCATCTAAATCCGCTGCCGAATCGGTCATAATTCTAATCATAGTAAAATCCCTTCTTTCTTTAAGTTTTCATAATCAAACTGCCGTAATACTTCGTAGGCAATGACTGCTACCGAGTTGGACAGGTTTAACGAGCGTTTGTTTTCCAGCATGGGAATCCGGATACAGGTTTTACGGTTTTCCCGGAGCAAATCCTCCGGAAGACCTTTGGTTTCCTTGCCAAAGACCAGAAAAATATCTCTGTTGATATCTTTGGTATAATCCATTTCGCTATGGGTATGGTCGCCTTTGGTGGTGCAGTAGTAAAAGATGCCATTTGGATAGGCGTCCTGCACCTCTTTGAAACTTTGGTGTTCATGAAGATCCAGTTCGTCCCAGTAGTCAAGGCCGGCACGTTTGACCTGTTTTTCGCTGATGTCAAATCCCAGGGGGTGAACCAGATGCAACGAGGCACCAATTACCGAACAGGTTCTGGAAATATTCCCGGTGTTAGAGGGAATCTCCGGTTCTACCAATACAATATGAAGTCGCACTTTATTTTCCTCCTTATGCCCAGAATTTTCGGTCTAAGGAACGGTACTGAATCGCCTCTGCCAAATGGATGGCTTCTATGGTTTCACTGCCGGCTAAATCCGCAATGGTTCTGGCAACTTTTAAAATTCGGTTATGAGCCCGGGCACTGAGTCCTAAATTCTCAAATGCCTGTTTTAAAAGTGCTGCACCGTCCGGTTTCAAACTGCAGAATTTTTCCATTAAGGAGGGTGTCAACTGGGAATTGGAATAGATGCCGCTTCCTTGATACCGTTTGATTTGCATGGTTCTGGCACGGTTAACCCGTTCCTTGATTTGGGCAGAAGTTTCACTGGTTTCCTGTTTTTGTTCCAATTCCTCATAGGCAACAGCGGGAACTTCAATATGAAGGTCAATCCGGTCAAGAAGCGGGCCGCTGACCTTTCCCAGATACCGACTAATTTGGTTGGGTGCACAACTGCAGGCGTGGTTTTTATCCCCATAATAGCCGCAAGGACATGGATTCATGGATGCCACCAGCATCACATTACAAGGGTAAGAAAAGGTGCCGCTTGCCCGGGTGATGGAAACCGTGCCGTCTTCCAAAGGCTGCCGAAGAATTTCTAAGGCTTGTTTCTGGAATTCCGGGAGTTCGTCTAAAAAGAGAACCCCGTGATGGGCAAGACTTACTTCGCCGGGTTTGGGATTTCCGCCGCCACCGGTGAGGCCGATAGGAGAAACCGTATGATGGGGGCTTCGGAAGGGGCGGGTCAGCACCATAGGCTGGTCTTTGGGGAGTTTGCCGGCGATACTATGAATCTTGGTAACATCTAAGGCTTCCTCAAAACTCAAATCCGGCAAAATCGAGGGAATCCGTTGTGCCAACATGGTCTTGCCGGAGCCGGGAGGGCCAATTAAGAGCAGGTTGTGCCCTCCTGCTGCGGCGACCTCTAAGGCACGCTTGGCATTTTTCTGCCCTTTGACTTCGGCAAAATCCAGCACAGACTGGGCTGCCTGTCGGAAAAGCCCATCAATATCTACCCGGGTAGGATGGAGCAGTTTTTCTCCTCGTAGATGGAGTAACAAATCTTCTAAACTTTCGATGCCATAGACCTCGGTCCCTGTTACCACGGCGGCTTCTTCGGCGTTTTCTGCCGGAAGAAAAATCCGTTTCATGCCATTTTGGTAGGCAGTAATCGCCATAGGCAGAGCACCCCGGACTCCCCGAAGTTTTCCGTCTAAGGACAGTTCACCAAAAAAGGCACAATCTGTAAAATCAAAGGTAAGGGGAACCTGCTCGGATGCCAGTAAAATGCCAAGAGCAATGGGCATATCCAGATAGGCACCCTCTTTTTTCACATCGGCAGGAGCCAGGTTTACAATCATGCGTTTTCCGGGAATATGAAAACCGGCGTGCTTAACCGCGGTACGGATTCGTTCTTTGGATTCTTTGACCGCAACATCCGGCAGTCCCACAATGTCCCAGTTGGGAATCCCCGGGCTGACATCGGCTTCCACTTGCACACAATAGCCTTGCATTCCGCTAAGCCCAACGCTCTTTATCTTGGCAATCATGGTTTCTATCCCCTTTTGTTATCATTGGTAAAAAATCTTATTTACATTCTAAAAGTTCACATTCTTCTTGGGTCAGTTCCCGGATTTCTCCTAAGGCAAGAGCCGGGTCTAAATGGAGTTGGTTCATCCGGATTCGTTTCAGGTAAATAACCTCTTTGCCGACGGTTTGAAACATCCGCTTTACTTGATGAAACTTCCCTTCACAGATGGTGACTTCAATGACAGATTCTGTGCCGGATTCCAAAATAGAAAGTTCTGCCGGCAGAGTCCGGTAACCGTCGTCTAAGGTGACGCCCTCTGCAAAAGTGGTGATATCTTCCGGTGTTACCATGCCGGAGATTCTGGCAAAGTAGGTTTTGGGTATATGATGCACCGGGCTGAGAAGCCGGTGTGCTAACTGCCCGTCATTGGTTAAAAGACAAAGACCCTCGGTATCGATATCCAACCGCCCCACAGGGAACGGTTCAAAATGTCGGTATTCTTCCGGGACCAAATCCAAAACGGTGGGTTGCTTTCCGTCCCGGGTGGCAGATAGATACCCCTTTGGCTTATGCAGCATCAGGTAGATAAATTCCCGATATACCACAGGAATACCACCTACCCAAACCTTCGCGGTTTTGGGGTCAATTTGGGTTTCCGGTTTTGGGTTTTGAAGTCCCTCCACCCGAACCAAACCCTTGCGGATTTGTTTTTTGATCTCACTGCGGCTGGCGATGCCGCAATCCGCCAAATATTTGTCCAGACGCATGGTACACCTCATATTTTTCGGTTTTTCCGCATAAGATTTCCTATAAGGAATGGAGGAAAAACCATGTTCAATTCTATCAGAAAACACAAACCCATTATCGGGATTCTTTTTGCTGCTTTGGTAACAGCAGGGATTATTTTTCTGTTATTTGGTGCCGATTCCAAAATCAACCGGGCCAACATCGCGTGTATTTCCGGTTATGGCTGGGAAGTAGAAGAAGAACCGACAGAAATTTCCCGGCTGACCGTGCCGGAGGAATTTGATTTTGTCTATGAAACCTATCAGCATATCGCCATGGAGGCAGGGTTTGACCTTATGCCCTACCGGGGCAAAACCTTAACCCGCTACGCATATCTTGTTACCAACCACAAAGATTCTAAAACCGGTTTGATTCGTGCCAATGTCCTGGTTTTTCGCAACAAAATCGTGGCGGCAGACCTGTCTTCCATGGAATCGGGCGGATTCATCCAACCCATCCATGACACCACCGATAGGGTGGAATAAATGACCATATGGATAGTATAACATAACTTTTTGATAAATTCCATAGGTTTTGGCAAACTTTTTATTGAAATTTCAAAGTAAATAGACTATAATGGTTACAGTTATCAAAATTCGATGGATGAAAAACAAAACGAGAAAGGAAGCGTTTTTATGCATATTGAGACCAAATGTATTCAGGCAGGCTATACCCCTGAAAATGGGGAACCCCGTGTTCTGCCTATTTATCAAAATACCACCTGGAAATATAGCACCACCGAGGAGATGGGAAAACTCTTTGATTTAGAGGAGAGCGGTTATTTTTACACCCGGCTTGCCAACCCCACCAATGATGCGGTTGCGGCGAAGATTACTGCCTTAGAGGGCGGTGCTGCAGGTATGCTGACTTCCTCCGGACAAGCCGCTTGCTTTTATTCGATTTTTAATATTGCCGGTGCCGGTGACCATGTAATTTGTTCTTCCACCGTGTATGGGGGAACCTTTAACCTCTTCGGCGTTACCATGAAGAAGATGGGGATTGAGGTAACCTTTATGGACCCGGATTCCACCGAGGAAGAATTAAAAGCCGCACTTCGCGATAATACCAAGGCGATGTTTGGTGAAACCATTGCCAATCCGGCATTGGTGGTTCTGGATATCGAAAAGTGGGCAAGGGTAGCACACGGACATAAGATTCCGCTGATTATTGATAATACCTTTGCAACCCCTGTTAATTGCCGACCCTTTGAATGGGGTGCGGATATCATTATCCATTCTACCACCAAATATATGGATGGTCATGCCACATCGGTGGGCGGTGCTATCATCGACAGCGGTAATTTTGACTGGGAGGCTTCCGGCAAGTTCCCCGGACTTACCACCCCGGATGCATCCTATCACGGCATTACCTATACCGAGAAATTCGGCAAGGCGGCATATATTACCAAAGCAACCGCGCAGGTGATGCGGGACTTGGGTTCCATCCAATCTCCCCAGAATGCCTTTTTGCTGAATTTAGGGTTAGAAACTCTGCCTCTCCGTGTCCGTCAGCATTGTGCCAATGCTCAGGCAGTGGCAGAATTCTTAGAAAAGCATCCTAAGACCGCTTGGGTGAACTACTGCGGTCTCCCCGAGAACAAGTATTATGAACTTGGTAAAAAGTATCTGCCAAATGGCTCCTGCGGCGTCATTTCCTTTGGTGTCAAAGGCGGTAGGGAAGCAGCAGTTACCTTTATGGACGGTTTAAAAATGGCGGCAATTGTCACCCATGTGGCAGATGCCAGAACTTCGGTACTGCATCCTGCCAGCCACACCCATCGGCAACTGAGTGACGAAGAATTGGTCGCAGCCGGTGTAACGCCAGACTTGATTCGGTTATCGGTTGGTATCGAGAATGTGGAAGATATCATTGCTGATTTGGAACAGGCTTTGGCACAGGTGAAATAAAGAATAAAAAAATCCGTTACGCATTATGCGTAACGGATTTTTTTATTCTTCTACGGCTTCATACATGGTCTTTGCCACATCTTTATAGGCGGTATCTTTCACTTCCAAAACCCGTACGGTTACAGGTTTTGCACCAAACTGAATGGTGAGGATATCCCCCTCTTTCACGTCATAAGAGGCACGGGCAACTTTCCCGTTCACGCTGACCCGTCCGGTGTCACAGGCTTCATTGGCTACCGTCCGGCGTTTAATCAGCCGGGAAACTTTTAAATATTTATCAAGTCGCATCAAAGATTCTCCTTTGTTTTTTCAGATTCTTCCAAGGTGGCAATCACATGGTTTAAATATCGATTTAAGGCAAGTTCCGGGTCGAGCCCCCATTCCCTGGAACGGGAAACCAGGGCATAGAGTTGCTGACCTAAGTCAAGTTCTGTGTCCCCAGAAATCTCGTCTGGTGCAAAACCCGCCTTCGCTATTTTCTTCTGGATTTTTTCTGCCCGCATCAGGGCGGGAAGATAGGGGGATATCCCCTTTAACTCATCGGCAATCGTTTCCTGTGCCCGGTCCCGGCGTTTGATTTCGTCCCAATCTACGGCTTCCTGTCCCTCAAAAATATGAGGATGCCGGTGCATCATTTTTTTGCAGATGGCATCGGTGACATCGTTCATGTCGTATTCCCCGCCGTCTTTGGCAATGGCGGCATGGAATACCACTTGCAGAAGGAGATCGCCGCTTTCGTCTGCCATTTTCTTGGGGTCGCCACTGTCGATGGCCTCCACCAGTTCATAGGCTTCTTCTACCATATGCTTTTTAATACTTTGGTGGGTCTGGGCTCTGTCCCAGGGACAGCCGTCAGGACTCCGGAGTTTTTCCATAATGCCGAGGAGGTCGGCAAAGGTGTATCGTTCTTTCATAGAATATTCCTTATTTCAATAGTTTCATTCGGGTGAGGATGGAAACTAATTTTTCGCCTTTGGGAAGTCTTTGGATATCTTCTTTCTGGATTGCTCCTACCCCAAAAGCGGCAAGAAGATAAACCAAGGCACAAAGACCAATTTCGCCCACAATCAAAATCCGGCGGAGCCAGATGTTGACAGCATCATGGAGCAGAAAAGATTCTCCGGTAACAAAGGTGCCCAGGACAAAACCCACAGCCCCCATGATTAAGGCGGCAAGAAGCGGCTTTACCAAGAAAGTGCTGAGCCGGAACTGAATCTTTGCATATTTAATAATCTGGATGATATTGAGGACGGCGATGATAAAATAGCAGACAAAGGTGCCCACCGGTGCGCCGTCAATCCCCAGATAGGGAATGCAGAAGAGGTTGACCAGAACCTTGGCAGTGCCGCCGATAATCATATTAATAACTGGCAGATAAACCTTACCATAAGCCTGCAGTATCGCATTGGTCACGGACACCAGAGCCACCGGAATAATGGCAAAGGCTAAAATTGCCAACACCGACTGGGCATTGATGTCACTGAACAGAATATAAAGGACTTCTTTGGAAAGAGAGGCAATTCCCAAAGCACAGGGAGCAGCAAACAAAATAGCAATCCGGATGGCGCTCTCAGTGATAGTTTTGGCTTCTATCTGGTTTTTCCGGGTCAGGGCGGCAGAAATTGCCGGCACCACACTCATGCCCAATGCCACAACCAAGGTAAGGGGCAGGTTGAAGATGGTCAAAGCCTTGCCGGTATACATTCCATATAAGGTAGATGCTTGATGGGCATAAAGTTCAGCGCCTTGCCAGCCCTCTTCCAATACCTGTTGGGCAAACTTGGTACCCTCCCGGAACATAAAGTCATAAAACCCCAGAACTTCTGGTCGGGTTACCAGCCGGCGGGTGATGGTTCCCATATCGATGAGAGAGGTCAGGCTGGAAACGGAAGCGCCAATGGTAATAGGAATGGCAATGACAATCAATTCTTTTAAAATACTTCTTCTGGAACGGAGGGTATCCATCTGGGCAAGGGAAGATTTTTTCTTGCGGGTAAAGAGATAAACGCCGCTGAGCAACAAGAAAGAAAGAAGTGTACCCACGGTCACGCCGGAGATAGCACCGGCAGAGGCAAAGACGGTTCGGATATGGGTGGATTGCACTTTGGAGGCGGCATAGTCCACAGCGGTCTGCAAAGTGCCGTCTACCATCATATTCATAAAGAATGAGGCGGCAACAATACCCACCAATAATTTGGCAGCAGCCTCAATAACCTCAGAGGCGGCGGTGGGGAACATATTTTGCCGACCCTGGAAGTAACCCCGATATACCGAGGCAAGGGATACAAAGAAGATAGCCGGAGAAATGGCTACAATGCCAAGGGATGAACCGGGAACAGAAACCAAAGCCTCCAACTGATCCGGGAAGAGATAGAGGAGGGCGGTTCCCGCAAGACCGATAACGGCAAGAAACCGAAAGGCTGTCTGGAAAATTCGCCGAGCGTCCTGTTCGTTGCCCTTGGCCGTACTCTCTGCCACCATTTTAGAAATGGCAATGGGGAAGCCGGCGGTGGCAATGATAAACATAAACGTGTAAATCTGGTAGGCGATATTAAAATATCCCATCCCGTCATCGCCGATTAAGTGGGTGAGAGGGATTTTAAAGAAAGCACCAATGACCTTGACAATCAGGTTGGCAACGCCAAGAATCAAGGCTCCCTGAATAAAACTTTTTGATTTATTTGTCTTTTCCAAATTGTTCACTCCTTGTTGTGAATTAACACTATTATATTACAAATGGACAGGAAAAACAACCCATTTACCAAAAAAGGAATCTCTCCGAGATTCCTTTTCCTTTTGCAAATCTTCTATACCGATGTCTGGTCCTTGCAGACCTCGTCTACCGTTCGGGATACCGAATGCTGAATGGGTTTCCATTCCACCTTTTTGAAAAGGGCAATGATGGCAATGGGAACATAGGTCAGCATGAAAATAGGGAAGGTAAACAGATTCAGGATTCGTTTCCGGATGGGACTGTGAATCTGTTTCCATTCGGTAATGGTGGTGATCGTGCCTAAAATGAAGAACATACCGTAGAAATTTCCCAGAGTCTGAAGCAGGGTCAAGATCAGCGCCGGGGTTTCTGCGGAGTTTGCTAAGATGCCCAAAGGAATGGCAATAGCATTGACGGCGGTGCTGATTAAGGTGAGAAGCATCGCCGGCATAATGGTCATTAGCATATCAAAGCAGGAAAAACTGCCTTTGAAAACGCCCCGGAATAACTTGCCGCCATAGTTGGCAAAAACCTGATAAAAACCCTTTGCCCAACGGAGACGTTGATTATAAGATTCCCGAAAGAGGGTAGGTTGTTCATCATAGAGGATAGCACCCTCGCAATAGCCGATGGTTTCGCCCTGGATGACATTGTCTACGGTGAATTCAATATCCTCGGTAAGGAGGTGATGAATCCAGCCGCCGTTTTTCTGGATGATATCGCTACTAATCAAAAAGCCGGTGCCGGAGATGGCACAACTGGTACCAAGGTGCATTCTCGCATTGTTTAAGAACTTTGCTTCCCGGAGAAACCAAAGAGAATAACCGGCAGAGATCCAGTTTCCTCCAAAGTTTTTAGAGTTCCGGTAACTGGTGATGATGCGATAGCCCTGGGAGAAAACTTTATTCATCTCTTTAACAAAGTTTTGGTCCAAAAGGTTATCCGCATCAAAGACCATAAAAGCGTCATAGTTTCTGTCGGCATAATCCCGGTGGATGATATCAAACATCCAGTCAAGAGCGTAACCTTTGCCTACTTTCTCAGTATTAAAACGCTCATGAACAATGGCACCGGAATTTCTGGCAACGGCAGCCGTGTCGTCCGTGCAGTTGTCTGCAATCACAAAAATGTCAATCAGTTCTTCCGGATAGTTCTGGTTTTTAATGCTATCAATCAGTTGACCGATGACGTTTTGTTCATTCCGTGCGGAAATCACAATGGCGTAACGGTGGTTTTTGGTAGAGGTAAAGGTCTTTGACTTTTTCCAAAGACCAATAAAGATGTAAAAGAACTGATAAGCGTAACAAAGTGTAAAGATAATAGAAATTAAATAATTCAAATAGATAATTGTTTTCATAGGAATCCCCTCTAACAGAGCAACGCTCATAAAAATTGCCGCCGAAAACAGCAGCATCTTGTAGTTCCATCCAATATCACTCTATAACAGTAACACATTTTCTATATTATTAAGCAAATTATATACGTTTTACCGGGCAAAGTCAAGGCTTTGTTACAAAAAAGAAAGAAAAGGGGAAAACGCCGGAATTTTCCGCAAAAAGTGCTTTTGGATACAAAGATATACCAAAATACAGGTAGGCTTGTTTCATCTTATGAGGGGAAAGGGCAAATAGAACCCAAAATAGAAAATTCCCTCTATCTTTTTTAGAAAAACTATGGTAGAATGAATGAAGAAGTAATTGTCAGAAAGGAAGGCGCGACGATGATACGGAAGTCTTTGATTGAACTGATTTTTGAAGCGGCATCCATCACCCGGTGGAATGACCATATCCGGCCGGCAAAGGGATTCACCGAACTGGATAAACAATCCCATAAAATGATTTTTTCCTATGTGCTGGGGAAACTGGAACCGGATACCGATTGGTTTTCTTTGGTAGAGGGCGGTATCTTTGAGTTTTTGCATCGGTTGGTTCTTACAGATATCAAACCTCCGGTCTTTCATCGTTTGATGGAAGAAAAGGGCAAAGAACTCAACCAGTGGGCAATCCGGGAAATGCTGCCTGAGATTCAATCCATTCCCGGCGGTTTTGCGGAGCGGTTTTCTCGGTATTTTTCCGAGGCGGATTATCGCAAAAAGGAAAAGAAAATTTTAGAGGCTGCCCACTACCTTGCTACCAAGTGGGAGTTTGGCATTATCTATGATATGTGCCGCAGTTATTACGGGATTGAAAAGACCCGGCACGAGATTGACAGTAAGTTGCAGGAGTTGGAAAGCCTGCCCGCTTTCACCCTTTTGATGCAGAACAAAAACTATCAGGGCTTTACTGATTTGTTGGGACAACTCCGGTTCCAGCAGCGCTGGGCAAGGTCACCCCGGATTCCCGAAACCTCGGTGGGGGGACATATGCTGATTGTGGCGGTGCTATCCTATCTGTGTTCCTGCGAACTGGGCGCTTGCAAGAGAAGAACCGTCAATAATTTTCTGGCAGGTCTTTTCCATGATGTGCCGGAAGTACTGACCCGGGACATTGTATCTCCGGTTAAGAACTCGGTAGAAGGTCTTGATGAATTGATTAAAAACATTGAAGACGAACAAATGGAGCGGGTGCTGTATCCCTTGCTTCCCAAGGAGTGGCAAGAGGAAATCTCCTATTACACGCAGGATGAATTTTCCACCAAGGTGATGATAGATGGCAAACGGATTATGGTATCCACCGAGGAAGTCAATCGGCAATACAACGAAGATCCATTCATGGCAGTAGACGGCGAAGTTATAAGGGGTTGTGACCATCTGGCGGCTTGTATGGAAACCTATGTTTCCCATGTTTGCGGCATCACCACCCACACTTTGCAGGAAGCCAATAGGGACCTTTGCGCCAAGTACAAAAACCGGGGTATCGGCGGCATAGATTTCGGCAGTCTTTTTGAGTATTTTAAGATTTAGAACGATTTTCTCCCCTTTGCATAACATGGTAGTAACGGATTTTGCAAAGGGGTGTTTTCTTTGGAAATGATCATGATGATTCTAACATTTTTTGCAGTTTATGGCATGTTACAGTTGCTCGCCAAGGGATTGTTTGCTATCAGAACAAAAAATGACGAGGGACTGGTCTTTTCCCACCGGTTGCTCGCGGTCAAGGATTGTGAAGAATCCATCGAGGATATCATAAGAACCTTTATCTGGGAAGACATCCGGGAACCGCTGATTGTATTGGATTTGGAATCGGAAGACAGAACCGGAGAAATCCTGGAAAAACTGAGAAACGATTACGACTTTTTGCTGATCATGAAACCCGAGGAATATCAGACGTATCTCAAAGACATGGCAGAAAATCCGGTCTAAGGAGTGAAACTTATGAAGAACTACAAAATGCTTTTACAATATGAGGGGAGCCGATACCGTGGTTGGCAAAGACAAGGCAATACCGGGAACACCATTCAGGAAAAATTAGAGCAGGTGCTTTCCCGGATGGAGGGAAAAGCGGTAGAGGTCTATGGTGCTGGAAGAACGGATGCTGGCACCCATGCTGCCGGGCAGGTGGCAAATTTTTATTTAGAATCTGCCCCAGAGCCGGAACGGATCAAGGACTACCTAAACACCTACCTGCCGGAAGATATCGGCGTACTCTCGGTGGAAGAAGTACCCGTGCGTTTTCACAGCCGCCTGCAGGTGGTGAAAAAGACCTATCAGTATCGGCTGAAAATCGGGAAGACCCCCATGGTTTTTGACCGGCGGTATCTGGCGGAGTATCCGGCAGAACTGGATGTAGAGGCTATGAGGAAAGCCGTCCGCTATCTTTTGGGGCGCCACGATTTCCGTTCCTTTTGTGCCAACAAAAACATGAAAAAATCTACGGTTCGAACCATCTATTCTTTGGATATCGAAGAACATCCCGGAGAACTTCGATTTGTGGTCTGCGGCAGCGGCTTTTTGTATCATATGGTACGGATTTTGGTAGGGACCCTCTGTGAAGTAGGTGCCGGGAAGCGGAAACCGGAGAGTATGCAACGATTACTGGAAGTAAGAAACCGTGCCGAGGCAGGAGAAACCATGCCTGCCCAAGGACTTATGTTGATGGAGATTACATACTGAAATATTGGAAATAAAGCCGCCCGAAAGGCGGCTTTTTGGTATATTGAAATATCTATAAAAAAAGTTTGCACTTTTTGGAAACCTGTGATATAATAAACTAATTCAATAGTTGATGAATAAAGAGGGATTATTAATGTTAAAAAGTATGACCGGTTTTGGCCGGTGTGAAGAGGTTCAAGAGGGATTTTCCGTATCCTTACAAATCAAATCTGTGAACCATCGTTACAGCGATTTTACCATCAAGACACCTCGGCGTTACAGTTTTCTGGAAGAACCGCTCCGCGCTCTTGCCATGAATGCGATTGCCAGAGGCAAGGTGGAGATTCTGCTCAGTTTGGAAAAGGAAGAATCCGGGGATTTGACCATCACCCTGGACCGACCGCTGGCAGAGGGATATCTCAATGCCCTGAGAGAACTAAAAAAATATGGACTCAAAGATGATTTAAAGTTATCTTCCATGGTTTCTTTCCATGATATCTTCCGCACCAAGCAGGAAGAGGTAGATGAATCACTGCTTTTGAAGATTGTTACTGATGTCTTTCAAAAGGCGCTCACGGAATTTGTTGCTATGCGTCAGGCAGAGGGGGAACGGTTGGCTAAAAGTTTGCGGGAGCATTTAGATGCCCTGCTTTTGGAAGTGGCAGAAATCGAAAAACATACCCCCCAGCATGTGGAAGCATACCGGGAACGCCTCCGGAACAAAATCCGGGAGGTCTTAGAGGACAAGCAGATAGATGAAAGCCGGATTCTTACCGAGGCGGCTATCTTTGCGGATAAGATTGCCGTAGATGAGGAAACGGTGCGGCTCAGAAGTCATGTTAAGGCGTTTCTTGCTGCCATGGAAACCGACCAGCCCATCGGCAAGAAACTGGACTTTATTGTGCAGGAGATGAATCGGGAATCCAATACCATTGGTTCTAAATGTAATGATATTACCGTTGCAGAGCATGTGGTAGAGATGAAATCTTTGATTGAAAAGATACGGGAACAGATTCAGAATATTGAATAAATTTTACCAGAGGTGACGTTATGAAACTGATAAACGTAGGATTCAGTAATATCGTATCCGGTGACCGGGTGGTTGCCATTGTAAGCCCGGACTCTGCACCCATTAAGAGAATTGTGCAGGAATCCAAAGAAAAAGGCCTTTTGATTGACGCGACCTGTGGCAGGAGAACCAGATCGGTAATTATTACAGACAGCGACCATGTGATTCTTTCTGCCATCCAGACCGAGACCATTGCCGGCCGGGCGGAGCCTAAGGATGACGAGGTCAGAGAGGATTTGGAAGAGGATGAAGAATAAAGGTAGTTTTGTGGTGATTTCCGGTCCCTCCGGCGTGGGAAAAGGCACCGTTTGTAAGGAATTACTCAAAGGCTGTGAGAATCTGGAACTGTCTGTCTCTGCCACCACCAGAAGTCCCCGCAGCGAGGACAAAGAGGGTGTAACCTATTATTTTCTGACTCGGGAGGACTTTGAGGAGAAAATCAAGGCGGGTGCCTTTTTAGAATGGGCGATGTATAATGGAAACTATTATGGAACCCCCTTAAAGCCGGTAGAGGAAAAGTTAGAAGCAGGGAAAGATGTGCTTTTGGAGATTGATGTTCAGGGTGCTTTGAATGTGAAAAAGAATTACCCCGGCGGTATCTATATCTTTATTACGCCTCCCGATATGGAAACTCTGCGCCAGCGGTTGGTTGGCCGGGGTACGGAAAATTCGGAGGAAATTGCCCGGCGTGTGGATGCGGCGGAATTAGAACTTTCTAAGCAGAATGAATATGACTATATTGTAGTCAATGATGTGTTGGAAGAAACCGTGAAAACGGTGAAAGATATTATCAAAACAAGGAGTGCAGCATTATGATGATTTATCCCCCTATTGCAAAATTAGTAGAAAAGACCGGCAGTCGGTATACCCTGGTGATTGAAACGGCAAAGCGTGCCCGGCAACTGGCGGAGGGCGCAGAAGCCCTCGCTCAGAGTGATTGCAACAAAGAGGTTTCCGTTGCCACCAACGAAATCTACGAGGGAAAACTGGATGTTTTTGTTCGTCCGGAACTGACCGAACAGGTGATTTCTGGCGAAACGAAGAACACAGAACTTTAATCCAAGGGGACTGTTGCAAAAGGTGTGGCTTTTTGCAACAGTTTTTTTGCAAGTATGGAGGACAGGGGGCAGAGGTTATGATTGCCAATGTGATTTTAACAGATAAAAGTCATGCCTTAGACCGGACCTTTGATTATGCCATTCCAGCCGAACTGGAAAGCCAGACGGTGCCGGGCATACGGGTTCTGGTCCCTTTTGGTGCGCGCAATACCTCCACCGAAGCCCTGGTTCTCTCCGTCAAAGAAAACAGCGAGTTTCCTAATTTAAAGGCGATTCTTCGCTGTCTGGACGAAATCCCAAATACCACCGAGGAATTACGGGAACTGGCGTTCTGGATGCAAAAGCAGTATCTTTGCTCGTTTCAGCAAAGTTATAAACTGATTAAACCGCCCTGTCTGGGAACTCGCATTCGGCAATGGCTGGTGGCAAAGGAAGAACCCCAAGGCAAACTGACGGCAGTGCAAAGGCAACTCTATGGTTCTTTGATGGAACATGATGGTGTAGCCGAACTTGCTGAATTGGAGGCGGCGCTTGGAAAACGTAGTCTGCGAACTGCCGCTTATGCCCTCCAAGATATGGGTGTTTTGGATATCAAAGAAAAGATTGACGAAAGCATTTCGGTCAAATATCTCCGCTGGGCGCACCTTTGTTGCAATGCAGAAGAGGGGTATGCTCTGGCAGACGAACTGATTGCCAAACGCGCCACTGTGCAGGGAAACCTGATTTTAACCTTGTGCGACCACGGGGATATGCCTACGGCAGAACTGGTGGAACTGGCAGAGGGGAACTATGGTTCCTTGAAGACCCTGTGCGATAAAGGAATGGTAACCGTCTATCAAAAACCTGTGGAACGCAAAGCCTATGACGAGGGAAACTACACGACCTCATCGGCATATCAGCCAACTCAGGAGCAAGCCCCGATTATTGATTATCTAAAACGTAGTATCACCCATAACGTTCATGAGAAGATTCTTCTCTATGGTGTCACCGGCAGCGGGAAAACCGAGGTATTTTTACAGGCCATTGATACCTGCATCAAAGAGGGAAAACAAGCCATTATGCTGGTGCCGGAAATTTCCTTAACCCCCCAGATGGTAGAGCGGTTTGTCAGTCGGTTTGGTAGCCGGGTGGCGGTGATGCACAGCGGCCTTTCCCAAGGGGAGCGGTTTGACCAGTGGCATAAAATCCGCCGTGGTGAAGTGGATGTGGTGGTGGGTGCCAGAAGCGCTGTTTTTGTCCCCTTTGAGAATATCGGTATTATTATTTTAGATGAGGAACACGAAAGCAGTTATAAATCAGAAATTGCCCCCCGTTACCATGCCAGAGATATCGCCATCTATCGGGGTAGAAAGCACGGCGCACCAGTGGTGATGGCGTCGGCAACCCCGTCGGTGGAATCCTATTTCCGGGCAGAAGAGGGACGGTATAAACTGTTCCGGATGGACAAGCGTTACAATGAAAACGCCCTGCCAAAGACCCGGATTGTGGATATGCGGAGCGAACTTTTTGACTATCATAATACCTCTGTGATTAGCATCCGCTTGCAGGATGAAATCCGCCGGAACTTAGAGAAGAAAGAGAAAACCATTCTCTTTTTGAACCGGCGTGGATATAATACCTTTGTTTCCTGCCGGGAATGTGGTCAGGTGTTGGAATGTCCCCATTGCAGTATTGCCATGACCTACCATAGAAAGACAGACCAACTGGTCTGCCACTACTGTGGCCATACCCAGGCTAATGTGACTGCCTGCCCGGCTTGTGGCTCCAAGTATGTGAAGTTTTTTGGCACCGGAACCCAAAAAATTGAGGCAGAACTTGGAAACTTGTTCCCGGAAGCAAAAATCCTGCGGATGGACTTTGACACCACCTCCCAAAAGGGCGGGCACGAGGCAATCTTAAACCGATTTAAAAATGGAGAGGCAGATATCCTTTTGGGGACCCAGATGGTCACCAAGGGTCTGGATTTCCCTGATGTGACCTTGGTTGGAGTTCTGGCGGCAGATACCTCCCTGCATATTGATGATTACCGTAGCGGAGAGCGATGCTTCTCCCTGATTACCCAGGTTTGCGGCAGAGCCGGCCGGGGTGATCTGGAGGGCAGAGCGGTGATTCAGACCTATCAGCCCCAGAATGCTACCATTCAGTATGCCAAAGCCCAGAATTACGGTGAGTTTTATCAAAATGAAATCGCCTACCGGAAACGGATGCAGTATCCACCCTTTTGTGATTTTTTGTATCTCCTGGTTTCCGGAGAGAACGAAGAAGAAGTAGAGCAAGAGGCACACAATATCTATCGTATGATCATCAATGCCGGAAAGCCGCTGCTTAAATGTATCGGCCCGGCACCGGCGCCCATTGCAAAAATCAAAAACAAATACCGATATCGGATTTTATGTAAGGTGGAATCGGCAGAGGAGTATCTGTCCATCTTGCGGGAAATCAGCGATGGACACAACAACAGTCGATTAAAAAACAGTTTGGTGATTGATGTCAATCCAGTGAATATGTTATAGAAATGGAGAGAGAATTATGGCAATTAGAAAAATTTTAACATCGGAAGACCCGGTTTTAAGTAAGCCTTGCCGTGCCGTTGAGAAGATGGATGACCGGATTTTAACCCTTCTTGATGATATGGCAGACACCCTTTATGAATCGGGGGGCGTTGGTCTTGCCGCGCCTCAGGTGGGCGTTCTCCGCCGGGCAGTGGTGATTGATATCGGGGATGGGTTGATTGAACTTTTAAATCCCGAAATCATCCATGAAGAGGGTACACAAACCGATGGCGAGGGTTGCCTCAGTTATCCCGGGAAATACGGCCTGGTTACCCGACCCAACAAAGTGACGGTGCGGGCCATGAACCGGGACGGTGAAACCTTTGAAATAGAGGGTGAGGGGCTTCTCGCCCGTGCGTTCTGTCACGAAGTAGACCACTTAGACGGCAAGATGTTTATGCGGCTGGTGGATGAGTGGCTCCCGGAAGAATAAACGAAAAGGCTGTTACATCAAGGTGTAACAGCCTTTTTTAAAATTCCTCTTTTCGCCGCTTACCCCGGAGAGCCCGGCGTTTCTCGCCGGCGTCCCAGGCGGCACGTTCCTCGTGGGATACCGGAATCAAACCCGGTACGGGCACGGGTTTTTCCTTGTCATCGAGAGCGACTAGTACCAGATAAGCGGTGTTAATCAAACATCGCTTGCCATTTAAGTGTTCAACATAGGTTTTGACACAAACCTCCATAGAGGTGGTTCCCACATGAGTAAGTTTCCCGGTGAGAAACAAGGCGTCGTTGGGGTAGGCAGGACCTTGAAACTGCAAATTGTCAATGGCAGCTGTGGTCACATTCCGACCCGAATGCCGCCGGGCAACGGTGGCGGCAACAATATCAATCCATTCTAGCAACTGCCCGCCAAAAAGCCGGTTAAACCCATTGATGCTGGATTGGTTTAAAATTTGGATTTGTTCGGTATAAGAATCTTTTACATATTTTGCGTCATTTTCCACTTTGATCTCTCTTTCCCATAGGACAAACCTGCATACAGATGCCGCAGACCACACCTCTGCCAATATGCTGAAAGGCTTGTTTCATATAATCACTGCAAGCCTTGGCATCCAAGATGCCGTCCCGCCCTTTTTGGGGATCAAAGGCTTGTCCGGTAATCGCCATGGCAGGACATGATTGGGCGCAAAGCCGGCAATCGCCACAAGGAGAGCCTAATAGTTTTGGTTTATCGGGAAAGGGACAATTCGTTAAAATGGTACCAAGTCGAACCCGGGGACCGTTTTTGACAGAGAGAAAAAGTCCGCTTTTCCCCATGGCACCCAAACCTGCCAAGGAGGCTGCATACTTATGGGAGAAAATTCCCTGCAATCCATGTACTGATTGGGAAGCCGGAACTGGCACATAGGCATAGCCGGCATCCGCCAGCATCCGTCCGGTGCGGAGGGATAACTGGTCAATGAGTGCATTGACACTTCGGTAATGGTGAAAGTATGTATGAGTGGGTGCGCTTTCGATCTGGTCGATAATGGCATCGGACAAAGGGATGGTAAAGGAGATGGCATAGGGAAGATGAAAGTCATTTTCCGTTTCTAATCGACAAAACCCAACCTGTCCGGCGCCGTGTGAGAGTAAAAAATCTTCGATTTGCTTTTGTAGTTCCATCGATTACCCCTCCAAGGATTTGACACTTTTTAAATAGTCCAGAGTCTTTAAATGCTTTTCCAGTTGCAGTTCCAGGCAGTATTCCCCTAAGTCGCTCAAATAAATAAGGGATTGTTCAGAAAGGTGAAAGGAAAAAACTTTTTTCGGGTCTGCCTGAGCAATGTAGGCGATGGCATGAACCAAGGTTTCCCCAAGGGCAATTACACCCGGTTGGTTTTCGCCGGCGCAGGAATCGCACAAGACCTGTTCTCCCACCGGATGGAAAAAACGCAAATGTTCTGACTTTTGGCATTTGGAACAGACAGAAAAAGAAGGAAGAAGCCCCTGAATGGAAAGGGTGCGAAATTCATATACCCCTTTGATTTGGTCGTAGGGGAGTTTCCCCTCGGATAGCATATGGAGTGCGTTTAAAAGCAGTTGCAACTGCTCCGGGTCCGAGGCGTCTTCCGGAATCACCCGATTGGCGATCTCGCAAAAGTAGGAGGCGTAAGCCATGCCCTCTAAGGAATTGCGAAGATTGGAAAAGGAGGTGATAAGGTCACCGTGATTGATTTTATAAAGACCTTTCCCCCGGCTTTGAAACAGGGTAAAGGTCCCATAGGAAAACAACTGGGTCAGGTGTAAAAGACCCGATTTATTAGAACGGGCGCCGCCGGCTAGGATGGATATCCGTCCCAGTTCTTTAGTGATCACCGTCAAAATCCGGGAACTTTCCCCGTATTTGATTTCACGGGTGACAATGCCCGTGGCTTCCACGATACCCAATGGTTTCCCTCCTCTTTACAGATAGAATGTTGTATCTGTGGTGGTTCTTTCTATTTTAGAATCCTTGTTATCCTCATCTTCCGGCGCGTCTTCCGGGCCTGTGATACCGCGGTAAGTCAGATAGGCATCAATGCTCCCGGTTGTGGTAAAGGCTTTCCAGGATTCTTCCGGTGTTTGCCGCATAAGAATGTCCTCCCTATCATATACTTGGCTGTCTGCCTTAGTATATGATATGAAAGGGGCTTTATACGGTGCAAACCACGGTCAATCTTTTCCAATTATTCAAAACCGATGTCGGTGATAAAGTTTTCCCGGTTCCGCCAGTCTTCTTTGACCCGAACCCAAAGTTCCAGGTAAACTTTGGCACCTAAGAACCGTTCGATATCGGTTCTTGCTTGCTTTCCAATCTGCTTTAACTTCTCGCCGCCTTTGCCGATAATGATGCCTTTGTGGCTCTGGCGTTCACAGTAGATTGCGGCTAAGATTTCATAAGTGCCGGTGTCCTTTTGTTTCATTCGTTCAATCTCCACCGCAATGCCGTGGGGAACTTCTTTGTTAAGAAGCCGGAGCGTTTTCTCCCGGATAAATTCTGAAACAATCTGCCGTTCCGGCTGATCGGTAATCACATCATCCGGGAAGAATTTGGGACCCTCGTTCAGCAGTTCCTTAATGCTTTCAAACAAAGCGGAAAGGTTGTTACCTTTCTGTGCCGAAATGGGAACCATGGCAGTAAAGGGGTATAAATCTTTCAAACTATCTAAAATCGGCAACAGTCGCAGTCTTTCTATGGTGTCAATCTTATTCACCGCCAGAATCACCGGGACATCAGCGGTTTTCAAACCGGCAAGGGCTTCCCGTTCCAGTTCCAACTCCTCCGGACGGATGTTGCAGTCCACCACATAAATCAAAATATCAATGTCCTGGGTGGCAGTATAGATGTATTTTTCCATCCGTTTTCCCAGTTTGTTGTGAGGCTTGTGAATCCCCGGGGTGTCAATGAGAACCATCTGTAAATCCGGTTCGGTATAGACCCCTAAGATTTTGGTCCGGGTGGTCTGGGGCTTGTTGGACACAATAGCGACCTTTTCGCCTACAATATGATTGAGTAAAGTTGATTTTCCGGCGTTCGGTCTGCCGCAAATGGCAATAAATCCAGATTTCATGGTGTTTCCTCTTTCTATTATGATTGACGGGTCAGTCCCATCTGGTTTAAAATGTCGGTCTGGTAACCAAACATTTCTTCTTCGTCTTCCGGGGTCATATGGTCATAGCCAAGGAGATGGAGCATGGAGTGAACGGTCAAAAAACCAACCTCCCGCTCATAGGAATGCCCGTATTCTTCGGCTTGTTCTGCCGCCCGCTCTAAGGAGATGACAATATCTCCCAAAAGAAGGTCACCCATCTCGCTAAACTCTGCATAGTCCTCCACGATTTCCCCATCCTCGTCATATTCAAACATAGGAAAGGAGAGCACATCGGTGGCACGGTCAATATCCCGATGCATGGCATTGAGTTCCCGAATCCCCTCGTTATCGGTGAGCATCACGCTGATTTCCACATCTTTGCGAAACTCCATATATTTTAAGGTTGCCTTGGCACTCTTTTCAATGATTTGTTTCAGTTCCCGGGTGGCGGGGAACTTTTCCTGTTCGTTTAAGAAACTGATTTTCATAATAACCGCCTCTATCGGGACTGCTCCCGTCTTTGTCTGTTTTTCTGGGCACGTTCCCGTTCCAGTTCTTTGCGCTCGTAGGCTTTGACAATCCGTTGTACCAGGGGATGACGCACCACGTCTCGCTCATCTAAATAAACAAAATCAATGCCCTCCACGTTTTTTAAGACGATTTCCACGTCTTTAAGACCAGACTTCCGGTCCCGGGGTAGGTCAATCTGGGTGATGTCGCCGGTAACCACAATCCGGGAAGAAAATCCCATACGGGTCAAAAACATCTTCATCTGTTCCGGGGTGGTGTTCTGTGCCTCGTCTAAGATAATAAAGGCATTGTCCAAGGTTCTGCCCCGCATATAGGCAAGGGGCGCAACCTCAATCAAACCCCGTTCTACATTCTTATGAAAGACCTCGTACCCCATCATCTCTCCTAAGGCGTCATAGAGAGGACGGAGGTAGGGGTCAACTTTTTCCTGCATATCCCCGGGCAGGAATCCCAGGCTCTCACCGGCCTCAATGGCGGGCCGGGTCAGGATAATCCGGTCAATCTCCTTGCGCTTAAAGGCAGAAACTGCCGCCGCAACGGCAAGGTAGGTCTTACCGGTGCCCGCCGGGCCAATCCCAAAGACAATGTTGTTGGCTTTGATGGACTCTAAATACTGTTTCTGCCCCAGGGTCTTTGCCTTGATAGGCACCCCCCGGGCGCTGACACAAATCACGTCTTTCCCCAGTTCCTCTAACTGCTTTTCGTTGCCGGCTTCTACCTGAGAGAGAACATAGCGAACCTCCTGTTCCCCAATGGTTTCTCCACGATTTGCCATGGCAAGAAGATTCCGGACGGCGCTAAGGGCCTTGTCCACCTGTTTCGGCTCTCCGGCAAGTTTGATTTCAGAGCCACGGTTGATAATGGCAACATCCAGTTCTTTTTCGATTAATTTAATATTCTCATCAAAACTCCCAAAGAGATTGATGACCAAATCCATTTTTTCTGCTTCGATAAATCGTTCCATGAAATACCTCGTATTTTCTCTTGAATTTTCGCTGTCTTTATCATAATCCATCAGCCAGATTTTGTCAATGCAAAAACATTACCCCTCCCGTTTAGAAAAGACACAGCCGCAATAATTCTGGCGGTAAAGGTCATATTCTCTGGAAAGTTCAATAGAGCGTTTATAACCCTCTTTCTTTTTAAAATCCGCCGGCAGATGGGAGATGCCTAACTCTTCGGCAAGACTTTCTCCGATTTCGTTTAATGTTTCTGCATTCTTTAACGGGCTGATGCTCAACGTGGTGGCAAAATAGTCAAATCTGCCCTCTTTGGCAAGTTCCGCCGTCTTGCGGAGCCGCAGTGTGAAACAGCCGTGGCAGCGGATGCCGCCCTCCGGCAGGTCTTCCAAACCCGTTGCCATGGCATGGAATTTTTCCGGCTCCCAGTCACAGTCTAAAAACTTCACCGGATTTATCCAGTTTCCCTCGGTAATTAACCGGATTTGTTCTTTCTTTCGCAGGGAGTATTCCTCAAAGGGTTCAATATTGGGATTATAGTATAGTACCGTGATGAAGAAATGCCGGCTCAGATATTCCAGCACATAACTGCTGCACGGGGCGCAACAACTGTGCAAAAGCAGAGTGGGTGTTTGATTTTCTTTTTGCAGTTGCAAAAGCAAGGCGTCTAATCGTTTTTGATAATTGATTTTCTGTTCGGGCATCTCTGTCACCTCCTATCTTTTATTATATCGATAAGATAGGAAAAAAGCAAGAAACAGGCGAAGAAATTTTTGGTATTTTTCCGGGAAGAAATGAAAAAAAGGCTTGCAAAAGCCAAAAGAATGTGTTATACTATGTGATGTTGTATACGCGCCCGTAGCTCAGCTGGATAGAGTGTCAGACTCCGACTCTGAAGGTCGTGCGTTCGAATCGCGTCGGGCGTACCAGAAAAAAACGACTTGTTTCGGCAAGTCGTTTTTTCAATGAAATAAATCCTTTCAGGATTTGTGAAATGCACGACCTGCGTGAAATATTGCTTCGCAATATGAAATACGCCTGCGGCGTGTGATAAAGGATTTATTTTATTTCACAGAAACCACAAGGTTTCTATTTCACCATTTACGGAGTAAATTATTTCATATCGAGCAAAGCGAGATATTTCTTTAGAATATAGTCTTGTTCTCTTTGGCGGCTGTAAGCGGATTTTTCTCCTGAACGTATTTTTTGACTTTTTTCATACTGCCCAGACTATAAAAGTCCTTATTCCACACAAGACTCACATCTACATACATGGGTGGGTCAGCCGACATTGATA
>JAZSKV010000053.1:0-29993 GCA_045534975.1 Ructibacterium sp.
CCGGAACTTTTACTTCCGAAGACAGAATCATCTGTCTTCGGAGGTAACAAAATTTCATAAAAGATATTCCTCTATAGCTCAGTTGGTAGAGCATGCGGCTGTTAACCGCAGGGTCGTTGGTTCGAGTCCAACTGGAGGAGCCAGGCTCCGTGGTCAAGCGGTCAAGACACCGCCCTTTCACGGCGGTAACAGGGGTTCGATTCCCCTCGGAGTCACCAAAAGAAAAAATCCTGTCGAAAGATAGGATTTTTTTTATCGTTTATCAAATGTTTTCAGAGATGAGCGTTAACTTTTCTTTTGCTCTGTGGTACAATTTACGTATAGAATTTTCATGTAAAAAACTAAAACAACGGGGAGTTTTATGATGGAAAATATCTTAAGATTGTATGCAAATAAATGCAATCAGGATGATAAGGAATATTAGGAGTTGTCTTTTTCATCGTTGTTTATTAATTTTAAGAATGCTTGTGCCGCTAAGGAAAGCGGGCTGCTTTTGGCATAGGCATAACCGATGCTTCTGGCAGGTAACTGTGGAGCAAGGGAAAGAGGTTTAATGATGCCACGGTCAAGACCCTCTTTGGAAAATTCTTTTACAACACAGGCTATGCCTAAGTGGATGGATGCAAACTTGATTAAAAGGTCATGGGCGGCAATTTCAATCTGGGGTGTTAAGAAAATTTGCTTTTCTCCAAAACTTTTATCCAGATAGCGCCTGGAAGAAGAATTTTTTTCAAGCAGTATCAGGGGCAAATTTGCGATTTCCTCCCAGAAATAATTTTCTTTTGCAATAAAATCAGGCCCTGAAACAAAGATATCATGAATTGTAAGGCAGGGCTTGATGCAAAGTTCGTCATCCTTGGCGGGCAGATTCACAAAAGCCAAATCGGCTTTGCCCTCTTTGACCAGTTGTAGCATATGCGATGAGTATGAATTTGCCATCTCAATACATACGCCGGGATAGGATGCATGAAACTTCTCCAGATAGGGAAGAAGAAAGTGTGTGGTTATGGTATCACCGGCGGCAATGGTTAAAGTGCCGCTTTCTAAATGCTGAAGTCTTTCCAGCATAGACTCTCCTTGTTCAAGCGCCTGCATGGCATTTTCTACCTTTTGAAATAATAACTTGCCTTCCTTTGTGAGTGATACGCCCTTGCGGGAGCGAAAAAACAGTTGAACATCCAGGTCGTTTTCTAACTGATGGATGCATTGAGATATCGCTGATTGGGAAATATATAAATGCTGAGAAGCAGCAGAAAACGATGCAAATCTTGCAGCTTCATAAAAAATACGATAATAATCGAGTTTTGTTTTCATATAAGAACTCCTTATAACCATAGTAAGTTTTATCTATTTTACTAATAGTGGTGTTTGTATTATAATAGTAAAGTAACAAAAAGTCAAGAGTCGGGAGGTTATTTTTATGATTAGAAAAACAGGTACGGTTTCCAGAGGAATTAGATGCCCCATTATCCGGCAGGGCGATGATATGGAAGAAATCGTTGTCAATAGTGTTATAGAAGCAGCCGAGGCAGAAGGTTTTGCTCTTCGGGACAGAGATGTTGTTGCAATTACAGAGTCGGTGGTTGCACGTTCCCAGAACAATTATGCATCTGTTGATGCGATTGCACAGGATGTGAAAAACAAACTCGGTGGCGGAACCATCGGCGTTATTTTCCCTATCCTGAGCCGTAACAGATTTGCTATCTGTTTACGCGGTATAGCAAAGGGCGCAAAGAAGATAGTCCTTATGCTTAACTATCCCAGCGATGAGGTGGGAAATGCATTGGTTTCTTTGGACCAACTTGATGAAGCGGGAATCAATCCTTATACCGATGTACTGAGCGAAGCAAAATACCGTGAACTTTTTGGTGAAAATCTCCATCCGTTTACCCAAGTGGATTATATCAAGTATTACGGTGATTTAATCCGTTCCTGCGGGGCAGAGGCGGAGATTATTCTTGCAAACGATCCTCGTGTTATTCTGCAATATACCGATTGTGTTCTTAATTGTGACATTCACAGCAGAGCGCGGACAAAGCGTATTTTGCGTTCCGCAGGTGCGAAATGTGTTGTGGGTTTGGATGAAATACTTTCAGAACCTGTCAACAATAGCGGTTATAATGCCAAATACGGACTGCTTGGTTCCAATAAAGCCACAGAAGATTCTGTTAAACTGTTCCCTAATGAATGTTTTGATCTTGTTAACGATATTCAGGCGAAACTTCTTGCACGCACCGGGAAACACATGGAAGTCATGGTATATGGTGACGGAGCGTTTAAAGATCCTGTGGGAAAAATTTGGGAACTTGCAGACCCGGTTGTATCGCCTGCCTATACAAGCGGACTTGATGGTACCCCGAATGAACTGAAACTCAAATATCTTGCCGACAACGATTTTGCGGATTTGCAGGGCGAAGAACTGAAAAATGCAATAGAAACCGCAATCCGCAAGAAAGCCGATGATTTGATGGGGAATATGGCATCCCAGGGCACAACGCCTCGCCGGATGACGGATCTTATCGGTTCCCTTTGCGACTTGACAAGCGGATCGGGCGACAAGGGTACCCCTATCGTTCTGGTTCAGGGTTACTTTGATAATCTTGCTGATTAAAAAATATAAGACAATATCGCATATGCGATATTGTCTTTTGTTTGTTTGTTTGTTATAATGATTTACATAAATACAAATTGAAAAAGGAGAAAATGATTATGAACTTTTTAAAGGGAAAAACAGCGATTATACAGGTGCGGGTTTTGCTGCGCTGTCAGACGGAAGATGCGGCTCTATCGGTTACGGTATTGCTACCGCTTATGCAAAAGAGGGTGCAAACTTAGTTATAACCGGTCGAAATGTTGCAAAACTTGAGAAAGCAAAAGAGGAGCTTGAAAATCTTTACGGAATCAAAGTTTTGGCGATTTCGGCAGACATCTCGGACGGGGCGGATAACGAAGCAATTGCAAAGAGTGTTGCAGAGGCGGCGATGGAAGCGTTTGGCAGAATTGATGTTTTAATTAATAATGCGCAAGCTTCGGCATCGGGCGTTACCATTCAGGACCACACAACAGAGCAGTTTAACCTTGCTATGTACTCGGGCCTTTACGCAACCTTCTACTATATGAAGGCTTGTTATCCGTATTTAAAGGAAACAAAGGGAAGTGTTATTAACTTTGCATCAGGTGCGGGACTTTTCGGTAACTTCGGTCAGTGCTCATATGCAGCAGCGAAGGAGGCAATCCGCGGCCTTTCGCGCGTTGCCGCAACCGAATGGGCAAAAGACGGAATCAATACAAATGTGGTGTGTCCGCTTGCATGGACTGCTCAACTTGAGAATTTTGAAAAGGCATATCCCGAGGCATTCAAAGCTAATGTGAAAATGCCACCAGCAGGTCATTACGGCGATTCTGAGCTTGAAATAGGAAGGGTTTGCGTTCAGCTTGCATCTCCTGATTTCAAGTATATGAACGGCGAAACACTCACCCTTGAGGGTGGAATGGGACTTCGTCCGTAATTATAACTTTTTTGGCCCCGACTTGACACGAGTAAGAATTGTGTCTAGAAAATATTGAAAGGAGATTATAATAATGAAAAAGAAATCAGTTATAATTTTTATTTTACTTTTAGCGATTTTTATATTTAACGGATGTAATTCTGCATTAGAAAAGAATGATGTTAGCGAAATAGATGTTGTTAATAAACTGTTTAAGTTAAAAGATGCGTATATAGGAGATGCATCAAAAGTACGTGCAATTATAGATTTAGCCAATAATACTGAATATAAGGTTGAAAATATTGAGTTAAAGACGGATACAAAGCCATTTCGCCTGACTGTTAATTTTGCAGTAGATGATCGTGCTAATTATAGATACATAGATAATAATGGGTTAAATAGAATGTCAGGTTTTATTTTTGCTTTAGTAAAAAATGCGGATGAAATATCATATTATTTTTATGACGATTTTGCAGATAGAGGTAATCCGGAGAATGCTTTTTCAGGCTCTTATTATACAAAGGAAAATCTGTGCGAAAGAATATCGTCAGATAAAATAACTACTGATTACATTGAAAAATCAACTGATACAATTCAAATATTTGAAGAATATTATAAAACAATTATGGCTACTAAGGTTGCAGAGCCTGATAGAGGCTTTTTAAATAAAGTCTATGAATTCATTGGTGATGATTATGAAATCGTGGTAAACAGCAGTATAGGTGCAGAAATAGAATTAGATAATTATAATGAATCAGATTTTGCTATAATTAGTGAACAACTTCCAAATGATATTGGGAAATATCAGGGAGCAGGAATAAAGGCTCACCTTATGTTATATGATATCAGAAACTTTAAAACAGGGGAAATAAAGCAATGTGTGTTTTTGTATTATGTGCATTCCGATGAAGGAATTGTTATGATTGAATCAGATTTTGTTGATCGTGAGAGATATAATAAAATACTGAGATTAATTATGAATGCTCAAAGTGAATAAAAAATTTAAACACAGGGTACGCTTTAAGACTGTGTCAAGTTCATACAATTTAAAACATTAGTTTGCCGATTTTGATATTTACATATACTATCGGATGCGAGAAAATCCAGTATTCTCGCGGGTTCTAAAGAAAAGTGATACGGAAAAATCAGTGAAAAATAGTAGGTCCTATTATTCACTGTTCACCTAACTTGATATAAGTGTGCGCTGGCATATCACTTAAACAATCTGCATCCAAATTGGGCACCAATGATATAATCCTCACAAGGTGATAGTATGAAAAATATAAAAAAGACATTTGCGATTTGTGGAATTGTCGTTATTTTCTGCGTCATTATGGCGCTTGTGGATGGCGTACTGAAGACTAACTATTTTGTAAAATCTGCGATTAAACTCATACTATTTTTAGGTTTTCCGGTTGTATATGCGCTCCTAGATCAAGATCTGCAAATGAAACCGCTGTTTGCCATAGATAAAAAAGCGATAAAACTTACCTTGGTGCTATGTATAATAATATATGCAGTAATTCTCGGCGGCTACCTGCTGTTAAAGAGTGTATTTGACTTCTCGGCCATTACCGATGCGCTTGCTTCCAATGTTGGCGTGCACCGGGGAAATTTTATTTTTGTATCGCTATACATATCCTTTGTGAATTCTATCTTAGAGGAATTTTTCTTCCGTGGTTTTGCATTTTTAACTTTGCAAAGGGTAGCGACCAAACGTTTTGCCTACCTGTTTAGTGCAGCCTGCTTCGCTACTTACCATATAGCCATGATGATAGGATGGTTTTCCGCAGGGGTGTTTGCCATTGTTTTGGCGGGATTGTTTGCGGGCGGATTGATTTTTAATTATCTCAACGAAAAAAGCGGCACGATTTATCCGTCTTGGCTTGTACATATGTTTGCCAATTTTGCAATCAACACCATTGGGTTTATGCTTTTTGGCATGATACCTACCATGTAAGCGGATGTAATGGAAACGGAGTTGCGAAGGATCTGTTTCTAAGGAAAAGAACGACGTAATTTCGTTGCGAGAGAGAATAAAAATATTTTTTAATAAAAAGGGAGAGAGAATATGAATCAAAGAGAAAAATTTTCTTCACGACTTGGGTTTATCTTGATTTCGGCTGGTTGTGCCATTGGTCTTGGTAACGTATACCGGTTTCCTATTTTAACCGGTTCCTATGGAGGCGCGTTGTTTGTACTCATTTACATTGGCTTTTTGCTGCTGATGGGACTTCCGATTATGACCATGGAACTCTCGGTGGGCAGAGCCAGCCAAAGAAGCATCGCATCATCCTTTGATGTTTTGGAAAAACCGGGACAAAAGTGGCATTGGCTGAAGTTTATGGGTATTGCAGGCAACTATCTGCTGATGATGTTTTATACCACCATCTCTGCCTGGATGGTCATTTATTTCTTTCAATATGCAAACGGTTCTATTCTGCAATTTACCACGGCAGAAGAATTGGGCGGCGTGTTTGGTGGAGTGGTAACCAACACCAAACTTATGCTTGGTGCCACCGGCGCTGTTATTGTTTTGTGTTTTGGTATCTGTTCTCTTGGTTTGCAAAACGGGGTTGAAAAAATCACCAAATATATGATGATTGCCCTCTTTGCCTTGATGATTGGACTTGCAATCTATTCCTGCACCCTGAGCAATGCAGCAGAGGGACTGAAATTCTACTTGGTTCCCAATCTTGACGGCGTCAAAGAACACGGTTTATGGACGGTGATTTCTGCTGCGATGGGACAAGCCTTCTTTACCTTGAGTATTGGTATTGGTTCGGTTGCAATTTTTGGCAGTTACATCCACAAAGAGAGAAGCCTGACCGGAGAGGCGTTGACCATTATGTCCCTGGATACTATGGTTGCCTTGATGTCCGGATTGATTATCTTCCCTGCTTGCTTTACTTATAATAACGGCGTGACAGCGGATGCATCTACCGTGGGTGCAAGTTTCCTTTTTACAACCCTTTCCAGTATCTTTAATGCTATGCCCGGCGGTAGAATCATTGGCGCGTTGTTCTTTGTGTTTATGATTTTTGCAGCACTCTCTACGGTCATTGCCGTCTTTGAAAACATTATGTCTTTCTGGCTGGAATTGACCAAACTGAGCAGACGGAAGGTTGCCCTGATTAATATTGTTTTGATTTTCCTTCTCTCTGTCCCCTGCATTTTAGGCTTTACAGTATGGGCTGATGTGCAGATTGGAGGAAAAGGCATTATGGATCTGGAAGACTTTGCCGTTTCTAACATACTGTTACCCCTGGGTAGTCTTTTCTATGTGTTGTTCTGCACCTCTCGTTATGGGTGGGGTTGGGATAAGTATTTTGCCGAGGTCAATACCGGTAAGGGGTTGAAACTTCCTAAGTGGTTAAAACCCTATCTGTCCTACGTGTTGCCTATTGCACTCCTGGTGGTATTTATCGTTTCGATTATTTAATCAAAATATAGGAGCTGTTATCATGAATATTGCAGTTTTAGATATTGCAACCCTGGGTGATGATTTGGATTTTGATGGAGTTCATTCCCTGGGTGACGTTACCATTTACGATGTGACTTTTCCGGAAGATGTGCCTGACCGGATTGCTGATGCAGAGGTTTTGATTTTAAATAAGGTCAAGTTAAACAAAGAAAACCTGCCCTATGCCAAAAATTTAAAACTGATTTGCATTACGGCTACCGGCTTTGATAATGTAGACCTTGACTACTGCAAAGAACATGGTATTGCCGTCTGCAATGTGGCAGGGTATTCCACCGATAGCGTGGTACAATTAACCATTGCCATGGCGTTTTCCCTTGCCACCCATTTGAGCACCTATGATGGTTATGTGAAATCCGGTCAATATACCAAGAGTGGTATCTTTAACTGTATCAAGCCGGTCTTCCGAGAGATTTCCGGATTAACCTGGGGCGTAGTGGGACTTGGCAGCATTGGCGGCAAGGTGGCGAGAATCGCAGAAACCATGGGATGCCGAGTGCTTGCCCATAAACGGACTCCGGTAGAAGGGTTCGCTTGTGTGGATATGGACACCCTGTGCCGAGAAAGTGATATCATCACCATACATACCCCCCTCAATGGGGATACCTATCACCTGATCAATCGGGAACGCCTTTCCCAAATGAAAAAAACCGCCATCCTCATCAATGTGGCAAGAGGTGCGGTCGTAGACGAAGAAGCGGTTTGTGAGGCAGTTTTGGCAGGAGAAATTGGCGGACTTGGGGTGGATGTTTACAGCACCGAACCCATGCAGGCAGACAGTCCCTACCAGAAGATTCTGGATAAGGAAAACGTATTGTTTACACCCCATATGGCATGGGGGGCCTGGGACGCTAGACAGCGATGCATCGATGAAGTGGTATTGAATATCCAAAGTTTTGTTGATGGCGGAAATCGGTCAAGGATTGTATAAAAAAGGATGTGTTCACTAATTTTGTCGGATATGACATAATTTTGCAACAAGAAAAGGAGCGTGGCAGTTATGGAAAACAAAAAAAGAAATAGTTTTACCGGTAAGTTAGGGTTTGTCCTGGCAGCAGCCGGTTCTGCAGCAGGATTAGGAAATATCTGGAGATTTCCTTATCTTGCAGCAAAATACGGTGGAGGAATTTTCCTTTTAGTTTATATTATTTTAGCGGTTACTTTAGGTTTCGGTTTGATGACAGCAGAAATCGCTATTGGCAGAAAAACCGGCAAAAGTGCCATTGATGCTTTTAAACAACTGAACAAAAAGTTCAGTTTTATAGGCTATTTGGCGTCTGTGGTTCCGGTGATTATTCTTCCTTATTATTCTGTCATCGGCGGTTGGGTTACCAAGTACCTGTATGCTTTTATCAGTGGCGGGATGCATGATGCGGCACAAGATGCATTCTTTGGTGATTTTATCTCTCGTGGTGATGCATCTGTCTTTTGGTTTATCTTATTCTTAGGAGTTACCGCTTTGATTGTCTTTGGCGGTGTAGAAAAGGGTATCGAAAAGGTAAGTAAAATTATGATGCCTATCCTGGTGTTCCTATCCATTGGCATTGCAATTTACTCTGTTTGTTTGCCGGGCGCAATGGCAGGGGTGAAGTATTACTTAATGCCAGACTTTAGTAAATTCTCTGCTATCACAGTCTTGTCGGCGATGGGACAGATGTTCTATTCCATGTCTTTGGCGATGGGTATTATGATTACATACGGTTCCTATATGAAAAAAGACGTTAATCTGGAATCTTCCGTAACACAGATTGAACTTTTTGATACAGGGATTGCATTATTAGCAGGATTGATGATTATTCCGGCAGTATTTGTCTTCTCCGGCGGAACGCCGGAAGCGCTGGATAAAGGCCCCAGCCTGATGTTTGTGACATTACCTAAGATTTTTGCTACCATGCCGGCTGGTGCCTGGATTGGGGTGTTGTTCTTCCTGTTGGTACTCTTTGCGGCTTTGACATCTTCTATCTCTTTGATGGAGACGGTGGTATCTATCTTCTGCGATAAGTGGAAAATCAGCAGAAAACGCAGTTGGCTGATTACCCTTTTCTTATCTATCGGGCTTGGAATTTTGTCCTCTTTGGGTTATGGCGTATGGGCAGAAGTGAAGATTATCGGTCTGCAGTTCTTAGATTTCTTTGACTTTATCAGTAATAGTGTGCTGATGCCCATGGTTGCATTCTTTACCTGTATTTTTGTAGGCTATATCTTAAAGCCGGAAGTAATCAATGATGAAGTTGAACTTTCCGGAACGTTTAGGAGAAAGAAACTTTTCTGGGCGGTTATCAAGTATTTAGCCCCTATTTGTATTGTGCTGATTTTGATTTCCTCCGTGCTGGATGCCTTGGGGATTTTCAAAATTTAATTGAAATTCAAAGAAAAGAGAAGAGAATTTTCGCTTGAAAATTCTCTTCTTTCGTGTTACAATGTGTCAAATAAGAGGTGATATAAATGTTGTTGGATGGATTGCTTTCCAAAATTGGTTTTTCAGAAGAAGATTGTAAAGACTATCAAAAATATCGGCAGGCGGTGGATGGAGAAGTTTTTTCCCTTGCTGAAAAATATAGGATAGGGGAACTCCATTTTCAAGAAGCCATAGAAATCATAAAACAAAAGGAAAAACCGGAGAAAAATCTATATCCTTCTTTTCTGATTTTTCTTTTAGAATCTACCGATTGGGTCTATGAAAACTATCAAAAGGCAGGGATAAAAGAAGAAGTTTTTTATCATTCTATGCGAGACTTTAAATATAAATTAGATGAATGCCGGCGGGTAAAGGGAAAGTTTGGTACCTTTGTACCGGAATGGTATCAGAGGTTTATGGAGTTAGGACGGTTTGGCTTGGGTAGATTGCAATACGATGTGGCATCATATGATAGAGAAGATATCACCATAGACGGATACACGGTGGCAGAGGGAGATTTTATTTTAAACTGTCATATTCCCTCCAGCGGACCGCTCGTGCCGAAACTTTGTATAGATTCTTTCAAGGATGCCTATGGGATGTTTCAAGATAGATTAAAAGACGGGATTTTGGTCATCAAATGTTGTTCCTGGCTTTTGTATCCGCCCTATCAAACGGTTTTTGGAGAAACATCGAACATCTATCAATTTGCGAAGAATTTCCACATGGTATCCCATCGGGATTTTGATGTATTCGCGGCAGCCTGGTTACTCTTTGACCGGGAGTATGACGGTGATGTGGAAAAACTTCCTGCCGATACCAGCCTTAGAAGAAAAATGATTGCTTATATCAAAGAGGGCGGCAGTTTTGGCGATGGCACCGGAATCATCCTCTTTGATGGGGAAAAAGTTTTAACAAGAAGATAAGAAAAAGCCAACATTCTTTGATGAATGTTGGCTTTTCTATGCATATAGGAAAGGTTAGCCCAAAAGAAAAACATCTTTTTTCCGCTTTAACATTTCGTCAATCCGGGCAATATAATCCTGGGGTTCCTTCACATTAAAGATCCGTTCAATTTTATCTAACTTGCGGTCTACTGTCTTGGTAACGCCGCCGCAACCCAAAGACAAAATGGTCTGGAATTCTTCCATAATATAAATATTATAAAGGCTCTCCAACCCCGGCTTGGTGTAGCCCACATTTTCTAAGTTCCCCAACTGGTTTTTCTGGCGGTAGAGGTAGTAGGGATGTTTGCCAAGGCTTTTCATATACTGGTAGGCAAAATCCACCATTTCCGCTACGGCGTCCCCGGCGGTCAGGGAATATTCGGCTAAATTTTCATGGAGCCGGGAAGAACGCTTGATGCTCATGGTGTGGACCGTGGTGTTTTCCGGCGATAATTTTTCCACTTCTTCCATGGTATAACGGAAGTTATCGGGGGTTTCGCCCGGCAGTCCCGCAATGACGTCCATATTGATACAATCAAAACCACAATCTCTGGCGATTGCCATAGCCTTGCGGATATCCTCTGGAGTATGGGCTCTGCCGATGGTGTGGAGGGTTTCCGGGTTCATGGTCTGGGGATTGATGCTGATGCGGCCTACCCCATGGTTTTTCAGAACCTGTAATTTTTCTTTGGTCACCGTATCCGGGCGACCCGCCTCTACGGTAAATTCTTTGCACCGGCTCAAATCAAAGTGGGTTTCCATTTGGGAAAGCAGGGTGTCCAGTTGTGCCGCGGAAAGGGTGGTGGGGGTACCTCCGCCAATATAAACGGTTTCGATATGTCGTTTGTTCTCGGCGGTCAGGGTGCCGCAGTAGGCAATCTCCTGTTCCAGGCAGGTTAAATAATCAGGAATCAATTTGGCTGCCTGCCTAGTGCCGCAGGTTACAAAGGAACAGTAAAGACACCGGGTAGGACAAAAAGGAATGCCGATATATAAACTAATCCCGTCTTCGTCCATGGCGGTACGAATCGGTAATTCGCATTTGGCAGTTTCTAAAACCAGCGCGGCTTTTTCCCGGGTGGTGCCGCATTCGCTCATAAAATAGTCCATGACTTCTGCATCGGATTGTCCATCCAGCAGAAGTTTGGATGCAATTTTTGCCGGGCGGATTCCGGTAAGAATCCCCCAGGGACTTTTTCTTTCACTCATTGCAGGTACGGGTTCCCCTTTCTCTCGGCGCCAATGGTGGTAGCGGGACCATGTCCCGGATAAACCGGTGTTCCGTCCGGCAGGCACATGAGTTTTTTCTGGATAGAAGCAATCTCTTGTTGCAGGTTGCCGGTAGGGAAATCCGCCCGACCTACACTGCCACGAAAGAGAGTATCGCCGCTGAGCAAAATACCATTGCCACAAAGGCAGATGGAATCCGCTGTATGCCCCGGGGTATGCAGAACCTGAAATTCCTCACCGCCAAGGTTAAGGATATCCCCGTTATGAAGCAGACGGTCCGGTGTCATTGGGGTCCAGGTATGCCCGACATAGTGGCAGAGGTTGTAGGTGCTATCGGTCAAAAAAGAAACACCGTTTTCATGAATGGAAATCTTAGCACCGGTGGCTTCCTTCAGGGCGCTTAGTGCTAGAATATGGTCATAGTGCCCGTGGGTTAAAACAATATCAGTAAGGGTATAACCACGCTCTTTGAAAAAGTCGAGAATGGCATCGGCATTGGTGGGTGCGTCAATGATTGCGGCGGCTTTGCTGCTTTCATTCGCCAGAACATAGCAGTTGGTCCCAAGGCGACCCAGGGACAGTTGATGAAAAAGCATAAAAGCACATCCTTTCTATTGCCGGCGACGGGTAACCGAGAGAACACTCTCGATATTTTTCAGCCGCTTGATGGTTTGTTCCAGTTGTGCCGTATCGGAAATTTCCAAGGTCATCTCAATAATAGCCAGATGGTCTTTGCCGGTTCTGGCATTGATGTTGGTAGCTTGAGTTTTCAGTTCTGCCACCGCGGTCATTACATCCAAAAGGAGATTCGGGCGGTCAGCGGCTGTCACATAGAGCATGGACTGGAAGGTATGGCTGGTTTCTTCTGCCCAGCGGACCGGAATAAACCGAGTCAGTTCTTCTGCGTTTTGTTGGGCATGGAGTACGTTGATACAGTCGGCACGATGAATGGCAACACCACGACCACGGGTAACATAGCCCACAATGTTGTCGCCGGGAACCGGATTACAACAATGGGAGAACCGGGTCAGACAGTTATCAATGCCCTCCACAATCACACCGCTGTTATTGGGTTTGGTGGTGGTCTTTACCACCATGGGAAGAATTTCTTCCGGCGTCAGGGTTTCGCTTTCCAGTAGTTTCTTTTTACATTCGGTAATAAAACGGGTCACAAATCGGTTGGCGTTGGAACTGCCGTAGCCAATGGCGGCATACAAATCTTCCAGATTATTAAATCCATATTTCCGTAAAAGGTCCTGAAGCAATGCCTTTTCCTCTAAGAAACTGGCGGGAATGCCCTGTTGTTTCATGGATTTCTCCATGAAATCCTGACCTTTTTGCAGATTTTCTTCCCGGTTCATTTTTTTGAACCATTGATTGATTTTATTCCGTGCCTGAGAAGTCTTACAAATTTTTAGCCAGTCAAGATTAGGACCTTTGCCGGCACCGGCAGTAATAATATCAATGATGTCTCCGTTTTTCAGGGTATGGTCCAAAGTCACAATTTTACCATTGACCTTAGCGCCGGTCATCCGGTTGCCGATTGCACTGTGGATGGCATAAGCAAAGTCAATGGGAGTTGCCCCAACCGGCAGACTGATCACATCCCCCTTGGGGGTAAAGACAAAGACTTCATCACTGAACATATCAATTTTCAGCGTCTGCATAAAGTCTTCGGCGTTGGTCATATCTTTCTGGATTTCCAGAAGTTGTTTAATCCATTCCAACTTACTGTCCATATCATCGGCACCGCTCTTGCCCTCTTTATATTTCCAATGGGCGGCAATACCATTTTCTGCAGTATGATGCATGTCCCAGGTGCGAATCTGGATTTCAAAGGGGGTACCGTCCGGACCAATCAGCGTGGAATGGAGGGACTGATACATATTGGGTTTGGGCATCGCAATATAATCCTTAAACCGACCGGGCATGGGCATATACTGCTCGTGGACCATACCTAAAACTGTATAGCAGTCGGTAATGGAATCCACAATGACCCGGACCGCAAAAAGGTCATAAAGTTCATCTAAGGTTTTATTCTGAATAAACATCTTCCGGTAGATGCTGTAAAAATGCTTGGCACGGCCCTCTACATGGGCTTTGATGTGAAGGGTTTCCAGTTTGTTCTGCAAAACCTCAATGATATCATTGATATAACGCTCCCGTTCTTCCCGCCGTTGGGAGATTTTATCTACGATTTCATAGTAGGCAATGGGGTCAATGAACCGGAGCGCCGAATCTTCTAATTCCCATTTGATTTTGGACATACCAAGCCGGTGCGCCAGGGGAGCATAAACTTCCAGGGTCTCCCGGGCGATTTCCCGTTGCTTTTCCTCCGGCTGGAACTTTAAAGTCCGCATATTATGAAGCCGGTCTGCCAGTTTAATGACAATGACCCGAACGTCCTTTGCCATGGCAAAGAACATTTTTCTTAGGTTCTCAATTTGTTGTTCTTCCTTGGAGGTGTAAGGAATTTTGTCTAATTTCGTAACGCCATTTACCAGCAAGGTCACGGTTTCGCCGAATTCCCGGGTCAGTTCTTCTTCGGTGACGTCGGTATCTTCTACCACATCGTGCAAAAGGGCTGCACAGATGGAGAGAGGGTCCAGTTCCAGTCCTGCCAGAATATAGGCAACCTGTGCCGGGTGGGTGAAGTAGGGTTCTCCGGATTTCCGGGTCTGTCCTTCGTGCTTTTCCCGGGCATAAGAATAGGCCTTTTCTACCAGGGCAAAGTCATCGCCCTGATGATATTCCTGGATTTTTTTCAGTAAGGTTTCAAGTTTGATGAGCGCCATAGAAAAGACCTCCTTTCATAGTGACAGAAAACGCCGGACTTTATCAGTTCCGGCGTTTTTCGTTTCATAATCTGTTATTCTTCCTCGCCGGTTTTCTTGATGTCTTTTAAGATGAGTTGGACATTCTGGAACCCCTTGTAATCGTTAATGTCCAGGGAGAAAGCAACATCGATAAAGTCGCCCTCTTCCAGATATTGATAATACTCACCCATACCAAAACCAACGGAGTCTAAATACTTGCCGTCTTTTAAGAGGGTCATCCGCAGATGCTTGCCTTCGCTCATCACGCTGATTTTATGTATCTTAATATTGCGGATGGCAAAGAGAGGGATAGGATTTTCTACGCCAAAGGGTTGCAGACGGCTGATATCATTGACGGTGTCCAACGTGATATAGGGTGCCTTGATGGCGGCATCCAACAAAATGGTGGGAGTCAGCATGGTTTCGCTGAACTGGTCTTTGGAACAGTTGTTAATCTTCTGGCGGAATGCCTCGATATTTTCTTCCTTGATGGTTAAGCCCGCTGCCAGTTCGTGACCGCCGAACTTTTCTAACAAATCGGAACAGTTTTCCAAAGCCCCAAAAAGGTTAAATCCATTCACGCTCCGACCGGAACCCTTTGCCTCACCGCCGTCAATGGCAAAGAGGATGGAGGGCTTATAAAACTTCTCAGTAATTTTGGAAGAAACGATACCCACGATACCGTGGTGCCAGTTCTCGTGGGGGATGACGATCACATCGTCTTCTTTGACCTCGGGATGGTTTTCTAAATAGGCCATGGCTTCTTTGAACATTTTTTGTTCGGTCTGTTGCCGCAGGGTATTTTCTTCACAAAGGGATTCTGCCAATTCCTGTGCCCGCTGGGGGTCATCGGTCAAGAACAATTCCACACTGCGGGAGGCACAGCCTAATCTTCCGCTGGCATTAATCCGGGGTGCAATGGTATAACCAATGGTAGAGGTGGTAATGGCTTTGCCGTTGGTAGAAACATCAATCAAAGCCTTTAACCCCACATTTTTGGTGTTTTTAAACCGCTTCAAACCCTCGGTAACAATCACGCGGTTTTCGTCTACCAGAGGGGAAATGTCCGCAACGGTACCCAAACACATCAAATCTGCGTATTTTTCCATGAGTCCGGGCAGAGATTCCGCATCATCCAATGCCTGAATCAGTTTAAAGACAACGCCTACCCCGGCAAGACTCTTAAAGGGATAGGGACAATCCTTCCGCTTGGGGTCTACCGATGCATAGACAGAGGGAATCTGCTCTTTGCATTCATGATGGTCGGTAACAATCACATCAAGACCGATGGACTGTGCATATTCGCTTTCTTCTACGGCGGTGATACCGGTGTCTACGGTAATAATCAAAGAGGTGCCGCTGTTGCGGATTTTATCCAACGCGTCCCGATTGATGCCGTAACCCTCCTGCATCCGATCGGGTACATAATAATCCACCTCAATCCCCATGCCCTGCAAATGCTTGTAGAGAATGGCGATGGAAGTAATACCGTCTACATCATAGTCCCCATAGATGGTGATTTTTTCTTTCTTGTCCCGGGCTTGGCGGATGCGGTCTGCCGCCTTTTCCATATCTTTCATCAAATAAGGATCGTGCAATACAGCCAAATCATTGGAAAGAAAAGCCTGGATTGCCGCGTCTTCCCGGATGCCACGGTTATACAAAATGATGGCGGTGAGAGGAGAGATGTGAAATTTCTTCGAAATCTCAACCACACGATCTTTATCAAATTCTCTCAAAAGCCACTTTTTCTTTAACATAATAACAATCTCCCTGGTTTGTTAATTTTACAAAGGAATACGGCGATTTCCGCGCCATATATACAAATGAGCATATAGAAATATTTTATCACGTTTCCCGGTAAATTACAATACTTTTTTATGGGGAACGGGGATAATACTAACCAAAATATTGGCGGAAAGATTATAGAAAACCGCCGAAAAAATCAGGTTTCCGGGCGTATATGCTTTTGCATCCGTAAATCCTGACCAATAAAAGGAATAATTTCAAAATTCCCCCAGAGCCGAGAGGTAAACCGCTTGCTGTAAATCTGTTCCAGTGCCCCAGAATTCAAATTGGTGGAAAGCACCGTGCTTTTCCCCTGCATCTGCCGGGTATTCACCAGATCAAAAGCCGCCGCCGCGGTATAGGCGGTCACAAATTCGGTGCCCAAATCGTCAATAACCAAAAGGTCCGTCTGGTAAACTTGCTTTGCCAGAACCGTTGCCTGTTCGGCTTCTTCGGCAGTGAGCCGGCCAAATTTTATTTTTTCCAAAAGGTCAAAGAGCCGGAACGCCGATTGATAACAGACGGATTTACCTCGACCGATGACATAGTTGGCAATGCAACTGGAAAGATAGGTCTTTCCGGTGCCGGCATTTCCCATCAGAAGTAGGTTAGCGTGGGTCTGGTCAAAGGTTTGGGCAAAGGCAAGACCTTTTTCATAAGCCGCTTTCATCAGGGCAAGAGGCTGTCTTCCGTTCTCTGCCGGCTGCTTGGCAAACAGACTGTAATCCACCCGGTCAAAGGTCTGTTCTTTCATATATTCCGTCAGGTTGGCATAGTCGCCGGCGTGCTTGGCAGCCAACTGTTCTAAACAACTGCACCGGTGCCCCTTTTCATCATAGCCCGTATCCCGGCAAAGGGAACAGGTGTGGATTTCATCCAGATAATCTTTAGGGTAGCCAAGACGTTTTAAAAGGTCGCCTCTGGCACTTTGCAGTTGTCGGATAGAAGATTCAATCTCCGCAAGATTGCCACCCTCTAAGACACAACGGGCAAGGGCGGTTCCGTTCCGGCGCAGACCGTCTTCAATCCGGGTGTATTCTTCTGGGGCAGAACTCCGGACAGCGGCAATCCGCTGTTCTCGTTTCAGCCGGTTTTCTTCCCGGCGTGCGGTCAGTTCCCGATTGGCTAAGGTATATGCTGATTCCATAGGCGCACCTCTTTATTTTCCGTTATCTAACATCAAGTCCAGCAGTTGTTCTTCTAATGTATCATAGTCCACAGGGTTGGTATCTTGGTAGTTATTAAAGCCGCTGGGCTTTGGTTTTTTGGCAGGGGTCTGCCGAGGCCGGGTTTCTGCTTCCCGTGCCTTGATTTGGGTTTCATCCAAAAGCCCCTCAATCACCCAATTTTGCAGAATTTTGTTCATGTAATTCAGGGTAAGTTTTCCCGTGTTGGCAACGGTCCGGTCATAGGCTAAGGACACTAGTTCCAAGGAGATAGCAGGGTCTTCCGACCATTGTTTGAGATACTTTTTCTCGGTGGTGGTCAGCGCCCGGTCATAAATGCCCAGGATAGAACAGATTTTCCGCTCCTGGCTATCCCGTGCTTCCAGTTCTGATACATAAACCTCGGCGGCTTCAAAGGTGTCAATCCCTCGGTCTGCCCAGTCCATCGCCACGGTTTCTAAATACCGGCGCCCCGTCTTTCCGCGTTTTGCCCCGTAAGAAAGGAGCATGGTGATGACTTCCACCGGAAGCCCCAGCCAATCCACAAAGGAATAGAGCATCTCCATATCCGATTGGGTCAAAACTTTATGAAGCACCGTTTCTGCCTGATAGAAAAGACCGGAGATGGATTTGTTTTTGGCAGCAACGGCGTCAATTTCTGCCATAGAATAGGAGGGACGGGTAGAACGCCGGGGGCTTGCCACAATGTCCGGTATGGTTTTAGATTTGGCAGGCTTTTTCTCTCCGGATTCCGGAAAAGCATAACCGTTTTCGCTCTGGAGGAGTTCCCCGCAACTGACCCAGAAATCCAGGATAAAACCAGCGTGTTCCGGGGTGATATCCAAATCTTTTGCAATCCGGTCAGCGGTAGGGATGCTGCCATCTTTGTTCGCCCGGTATTTTAAGTAAAGATAAACCCGGATATATTCCGGATTGGAAAAGCGAACATATCGCTCTACAAAGTCATAAGAAATCAAAACAGATTCCACCACAGAACACCTCCTTTTGGTCAAAGTCGATTATTTTCCCACACAGAATCGTGAGAAAACCTGATCAATAATTTCTTCTTGTACCGTCTGCCCGGTGACTTCTCCCAGGGCAGAAAGGACATCTTCTAAATCTACAAACAATAAATCATAGGGCATACCTTCTTGATTGGCGGCATCTGCCCGAGAGAGGGCATCCAGTGCCTTTTGCAGAGAATCCCGCTGTCTGGCGTTGCTCAAATAAACCTTGCCGGATTCTAACCGTGCCTTTAAGAAAAGGTCACAGATGGCATCTTCCAAATCGGTAACGCCCAGGATTTCCCCACCTTTGGGCAGAGCGGTTTCTAAAATCCGGTGGACAGGAATCCCTAACTTTTCTGCGGCAACCTCGGGGGTCACCGTTCTTGCCTGGTCTGCCTTATTTAAAAGAACCAAAACATTCCGCCCGGCAAGACTTTGGGCAATTTCCATATCTTCCGGGGTGATGCCAATGCTATTGTCAATCACAAACAGGCAAAGGTCAGCATCCTGCATTTCTTTCTTTGCCCGGTCAATACCGATTTGTTCTACGGTATCACCGCTTTCGCGCAGCCCGGCAGTGTCTAAAAGCCGGAGAGAAACTCCGCCTAATTGGATGGTTTCTTCGATAATATCCCGGGTGGTGCCGGGGATATCGGTAACAATGGCCCGGTCGCACCGTGCCAGAGCGTTGAGCAGGGAGGATTTTCCTACATTGGGTCTGCCTGCAATGACGGTAAGAATCCCCTCCCGGAGCATCCGCCCCGTTTCAAAGGTGCCAAGCAAAGCCCGGATTTCTTTGTCCAGCATTGCCAGTTGTTCTGCGGTCTGGGTGCGGGTGGGAGCGTCTACTTCCTCAGGATAATCTGCCGCCGCAGAAATGTGGGCGGTCAAGGTCATAACTTGTTCCCGGAGATGGTCTACCTTTTTTGTCAAAGCGCCGCCCAGGGAGCGTGCGGCATTTTCAAGACCCAAGGCGGAGCGGGCGTCAATGACATCCATCACGGCCTCGGCTTCGTCTAAGGTGGTTTTCCCATTTAAAAAGGCGCGGCGGGTAAATTCCCCGCCCTCTGCCAGCCTTGCGCCGGCAAGAAGCAGTTGCTTTAAAATCCGGTCTGCCGCAAAAAATCCACCGTGGCAGTGAATTTCCACCACATTTTCTCCGGTATAGGAGTGGGGGGCATTCATCCGTACCGCCAAAGATTGGTCAATCAAAGCCTCCGGGTGGTCCGCCTGATGGACCCGGCAGAGATATAATTTGTGGCTTTCCCATTGAGAAATTTCCTTGCCGGAAAAGGCAGAAAGCACTCGGCTTGCGATGCTAGGGGCATCGCTACCGCTCATCCTTAAAATGGCAATGCCACCCGAACCGATAGGGGTGGCGATTGCAGCAATGGTATCGTGCAGTTTCATAAGGTATACTCCATAAACTTGGATTAATTCTTCTTGATATTTTCCACCAGTTCCCGGATGATGGCGGCAAGTTCACTGTCACCGCTCAAATTCTCCCGGATTTTCTTTACCGCCGTCATAACGGTGGTGTGATCCCGGTTGAATTCCTCTCCAATTTTGGGATAGGATTCATCCAGAACTTCTCTGGCAATGTACATGGCAATGTGCCGAGGATAGGCTATGTCGTTAGAACGCCGCTTGGTAGCGAGAGTTCCAGCGGGAAGATGGAAGTATTTTTCCACTTCACTAATAATCACCTTGGTGGTGATGTTCTGTTGGGGCAGGGTGGATAAAATTTCTTTTAGGGCTTTCTGAGCAAGTTCCAAAGAGATGGTGTTGGTCCGTTCAATGCCGGCATAAGCCAGAATCCGTTTCACCGCACCCTCCAAGTCCCGGACGTTGGATTTGATGTTGTTTGCCACATACTCCACAATTTCTTCATCAAAGGTAAAGTATTCTTCCTCAATCTTTGCACGCAAAATTGCAAGCCGGGTTTCGTAATCCGGCGGTTGTACGTCGGCTAAGAGTCCCATCTGGAACCGACTCTTCAGCCTGTCCGTTAAATGGGGTGTCTCCGAGGGAAGACGGTCTGAGGTTAAAACAATCTGCTTGCCTGCATCGTGCAGGGTGTTAAAGGTATGGAAGAACTCCTCCTGGGCAAGTTCTTTGGTGGCAAGGAACTGCACATCGTCCATCAAAAGAAGGTCTACATTCCGATGCTTGTTTCTAAAATCCTGATTGGTCTTTTCCCGGATGGCGGTAACCAGTTCATAGGTGAACTTTTCGCTGGTAGTATAAAGAACTTTTTTCTCCGGATAGTTCTCTAAAAAGTAGTTGCCGATTGCCTGCAAAAGATGGGTCTTTCCAAGACCGCTGCCCCCATAGATAAAGAGGGGGTTGTACTTTCTGGAGGGAGCCTCTGCCACCGCCAGGGATGCGGCATGGGCAAGGCTGTTGTTATTGCCCACCACAAAGGTTTCAAAAGAATACTTTGCGTTCAGGTTATTCTGGATCTGGATAGGGTCTGTCGACTGGGTCAAAGGATCCTCGGGAGCGTCACAAATAACCTCCAAATCGTAAGAACGCCCAGCAGCCGATTCCACACAACTTTCCAGCATAGACCGGAACTTGGTCAGAATCATCTCTTTATTCAAATTACCGGGGACTGAGAGCCGAAGGGTAGTTTCGGTCAGAGCCAGCGGGCGGATTGGTTTAATCCAGGTATCAAACGAAACGCCGGATATTTCCTGTGCCAGTTCCTCTGTGACACGGGTCCATAATGTGGTAAGTTGCTCCACGGGAAAAGCCTCCTGTTCTGAGATAAATCTTCCATTATATATAAAGAAAGCCATACTGCGATGTTATAACAGAAAAAATATAAAAATAAGCGATAAATTGCCCCCTATTTTTGGGGTGCATTACCTATCCTAACATAAAATAAAATAAAATTCAACACCCAAAAACCAAAAAAATTGTCCAAAAAAACACCTTTTTTTACCAAATACCAAATATAGAAGAGGGGAGGGGTAGTAAGGTACAAGATGTGCGATTTTGGATAGAAAAAAACTGAAAAAATTTTTTTCTCATAAAATAGCCTTGACATTTTAAAGATTCCGTGATAAAATATTAAAAGTTTTCTTGTCATGTAGAAAAACAGCCGTTTTTTTAGAGGAATGGCTGGTTCTAAACATAGAAATCAGAGATTGATTTTGAAGGAGGGATTATAGTGCTGAGAACATTCCAACCTAAGAAAAGACATCGTGCAAAAGAACACGGTTTCAGAAAGAGAATGAGTTCTAAGAACGGCCGTAAAGTTTTGGCGAGAAGAAGACTGAAGGGCAGAAAACGGTTATCTGCATAAGCATTGGAGAAGCGTCCCGGCGGCCATGCTGCCGGATGCTTTCTGCAGGGCATTTGCCATGCATCGGGAAACTGAATAGAGAGAGTTTTTCGACAGTCTGAAGGCGCCGTTGGCGTCTTTTTGTCTATTTATGCAATAAGGATAGGATGCAACCATGAAGATACAAAGCATGGATCAAAACGGGCAGTTCCGTCGCCTTTATCGGCGGGGCAAGTCCCAGGTTACCCCTACCATGGTGGTGTATGCATTGCCCAACGGTCAAAAAAACCGGCGGCTTGGCATTACTGCAGGCAAAAAGGTGGGCGGTGCCGTTTCCAGAAACCGTGCCAAGAGGCGTATCCGGGAATTGTTCCGCAAGGCACAGCCCCAACTGAAAAATGGATATGATTTTTGCATTGTAGCAAGAACCCGGACCGTAGGAGCACCTTATGAAAAATTGGTACGGGATTTTACCTATGCCATGGAGCAATTGGGGGTCTTAGCCCATGAAAACTTGGATGATTAAACTTCTTCGGTTTTATCAGCGGCGGATTTCACCGCTCAAAAAACCTTGTTGCCGATTTTACCCCAGTTGTTCCCAATATGCGATTTTAGCCATTGAAAAATATGGCGTCTGCCGCGGAAGCATGAAAGCGCTGTGGCGGCTTTTGCGATGCAATCCCTGGAATCAGGGCGGCATCGATTACCCGTAGAAAAAAGGGGTTGAAAAAGATACAGAGGAGGAACGAAAGTGTCCTATATTATGCTGGCCATGGGCTGGATTTTAAAAATGTGCTATTTCTTGGTTAATAACTACGGTCTTGCTATTATTCTCTTTACCGTTTTGGTGAAGGCCCTGTTATTACCTTTGACCATAAAGCAGCAGCGTTCGATGGCACTCACCCAAAAACTGCAGCCGCTGCTGAATGAAGTACAGAAAAAGTATGCCAATGACAAGGAAAAGTTGAATGCGGAAACCATGAAACTTTACCAGAAATATAAGGTCAATCCCATGAGCGGTTGTCTGCCTATGCTGATTCAACTGCCTCTTTTGATGGCCCTTTATTTCGTGATGCGCAGACCCGTTGTTTACCTGATGGGCTTTGGCGAAGACGAGGTATGGCGGATTGTCAATGCTGTTCGTGAATGGGCAGAGAGCAATCCCGGCGGTCTGGAACAGTTCTTTGCTGCCATTGGGATCAAGGACATGGAAACCTTGACCGCCTCTTCTTATAAGATGTTTGGCGCTTATGAGATTAAAGTAGCGGAATTTATCCATTCTCATCCGGAACTGTTAGAAAATCATTGGATTGCCGAAACCGGCAAAACCTATAATATTATCGACTTTAATTTCTTAGGAATGAATCTGTCTGCAACCCCCAACTTTGGTGCGTTTATCAACCTGTTGTTCGGTCGGGGCGGCGTGACGGTAGAGACCATGCTTCTTTGGTTGATTCCGGCACTGTCCGGTATCAGTTCCTATCTGGTATCGAAAATCAGCCAGTCTATGCAGGAAGCGCCCAAGAAAGAGAGTCGGGTGGTAGAGGAAGAAAACAGCAACCCCATGAAGTCCATGTCGCTGATGATGCCGTTGATTTCGGCTTGGTTTGCGTTTTCTCTTCCGGCAGCCGTAGGTCTTTACTGGATTATAGGTAATGTCCTTCAGTTGGTACAGCAAGTGGTGCTGAACAAGGTGATTAAGGTTGATTTAACCGATGAACAAATCGAAGGGGAGATCGTGAATGTTAAGAAAAATCGAAAAAAACGCAAAAAGTAAAGAAGAGGCATTAAAACTTGCGGCTGAGGAATTTGGTGTTCCGGTCAGCGAGTTGTCCTACGAAATAGAACGGGAAGTAGGCAAAGGCCTGATGGGGCTTTTGATTGGTAAAGAGGTCATCATCTCTGCCTGGATTACCAAAGAGGCAGAAGAAGAGGAAAGAATCCAGAAGATCGCCAAAGAACGGGCGGAGTCTGAAAAGGCAGCCAGCGGCGTTACCAATCCCTATGCCCCCAAAGAAGAACCGGCATTTAAAGACCATGTAGGTCCTGAGGGGCGGAAGAAGAAAAAATCCGCACCCTTAAAAGAAACTGCGCCCAAGCATGAGTCTACTCCGGTGGAAGAGCCGGCAAAGAAAGCGGTATCTTCCAAAAAACGGGAAGTAACCGAACAATCCTTAAAGGATGCTGAATTCTTCCTGACCGAACTGGTACACAAAATGGGTCTTAGTGATGCGGAGGTTGTGGTCAGTCACGGCGGAGAGTCTGTAGACGCTAAAGTTTCCGGTGAAAAGATGGGCCTTTTGATTGGAAAACGAGGCGAAACCTTAGATGCTGTGCAGTACCTGACCAGTCTTTATGTGAACAAAGAAAAGAACTCCTATATTAAGGTGAATGTAGATACGGAAAACTACCGGGCAAAGCGGGAAGAAACATTGACCCACCTTGCCAAAGGTCTGGAAAACCGTGTGATTCGGGAACGCAGAGCGGTTACCCTGGAACCCATGTCCCCCAACGAACGGCGGATTATTCATGCGGCATTACAGAACAGCACCAGAGTTAAGACTTACAGCGTGGGCGAAGAACCTCGCCGGAAGATTACGGTTGCACCCGTAGACGAGGCGTAGTTTTAACTGTAACACAGCCAGACGAGGCCGCAGTTCTTCTTAGAGTTGCGGCTTTTTGTATTTGAGAAAGGAGCCGTCTATGAGTTACCGCAACTTTCAGAATCGGGATTGTGAATTCTATCCCTGTCATGATATGGAGGAAATCAACTGCCTGTTTTGTTTCTGTCCTCTTTACGGAGAGGAAGATTGCGGCGGCGATTTTGTGATGATAACGGGAAAAGACGGCAGCCCGTTGAAAGATTGCAGCAACTGCTGTCTACCCCACAGACCGGAGGGGTATGACGAAATTATCAAACGCCTGAAAGAGCGGAGATAACCCTTGCTTTTTCAGGAAAAATGCGGTAAAATACCAGTACAAGAAATGAAGAGGGATTGACAATGCAATTAGGAGAAATTCAAAAACTGGATCAACAATATTATATGAATACTTTTGGCCCCCGTACGCCCGTTTGTTTTGTCAGCGGCGAGGGCATTACTATGACCGATACCGAGGGCAAAACGTATCTGGATTTCTTTGCCGGAATTGCAGTAAATTGCTTGGGTTATGGGCATCCCCGTCTGGTGCGGGAACTCCAAGAGCAGGTGGCAAACCTGACCCATACTTCCAGTGTTTACTATGTAGAAAATCAGGCAAAACTCGCTCAAATGTTGGTGGAAAACAGTTGCGGCGACCGGGCGTTTTTTTGCAGCACCGGAGCAGAAGCCAATGAGGGGGCTATCAAACTTGCCAAGAAATATTTTGTAGAAAAAGGTGAGCCTAACCGTAGGGAATTTATCACCTTGAAAAATTCTTTTCACGGCAGAACCTTGGCAACGGTGGCAGCAACTGGTCAGGAGAAATACCAGAAGCCCTACCTGCCTCTTTTGGAAAAATTTATCCATGTGGATGTGAATGATAGCGCAGGGCTCAGACAAGCAGTGAATGAAAACACCGCCGCTATTATGATTGAGTTGATTCAGGGCGAGAGCGGCGTTCTCCCCTTAGAACAGGAATTTGTAGATGCCATTGCTACCATTTGTCGGGAGCAAGGAATTCTCTTGATTGTAGATGAAGTTCAAACCGGTATCGGCAGAACGGGCAAACTCTTTGCTTATGAATGGTATGGGATCCAGCCGGATATCATCACCATGGCAAAGGGTTTGGGTGGGGGCGTTCCCATCGGTGCTCTGGTAGCAAAAGAATCAGTAGCACAGGCATTCCATCCCGGTGACCATGGTACTACCTTTGGTGGAAATCCCCTTTCTACCCGAGCAGGACTGGTGGTTTTAGATGAACTGTTAAACCAGGGTCTGTTAACCCATGCCGCCCAAATGGGAGAGTTTTTCAAAGAGGAACTTGAAAAACTGGCAGAAGTTTCTGGTGATATTGCCGCCGTTCGGGGCAAGGGTTTGATGCTGGGTGTGGTTTTCCATGAGGAGATTGCCAAAGAAGTGGGCAACCGGCTTCGGGAAGCGGGTTTCTTGGTTGGTGTGGTCGGCACCAGGGTTTTACGTCTGGTTCCGCCTTTGGTCGTAAAGAAAGAGGAGATTGACGCCCTGGTAAATGGCCTGAGCGAAGTATTAAAATCTCTGTAACAGGAAAGGATGTATCCGATGAAACATTTTATTAGTATTCATGATATTACCACTGAGGAATTTCATCAGTTGATGGACCTTGCCATCAAACTGAAAAAGGAACAAAAGGCAGGGATTCCCCATCCCATTCTGGCAGGAAAGACCCTGGGTATGATTTTCACCAAGTCTTCTACCAGAACCCGGATTTCTTTTGAGGTGGGAATGTACCAACTGGGCGGTCACCCCATGTTTTTAAATGCCAACGATATGCAACTGGGCAGAGGGGAGAGTATTTACGACACGGCAAATGTCATGAGCCGTTTCGTGGACGGGATTATGATCCGCACCTTTGGCCATCAAGATGTTCTGGATTTGGCAAAGTACGGCTCGGTACCGGTGATTAACGCCCTGACCGATTATCTCCATCCCTGTCAGGCGATGGCAGATTTGATGACGGTCTATGAGCATAAGGGAAAATTAGAGGGCTTGAAACTTGCCTATGTGGGCGATGGAAATAACGTGGCACATTCTCTTCTTTATGCCTGTGCCAAAGCAGGTATGGATATGACAGTAGCCACCCCCAAGGGCTATGAATGTGCACCGGAAGTAGTAGAAAACGCCAAAGCCGATTGCACAAAGACCGGCGCTACGATTTTGACCACTTATGACCCGGTTGAAGCAGTAAGAGATGCCGATGTGGTTTGTACCGATACCTGGACCAGTATGGGCCAGGAGGCGGAAAAGGCAGAACGGGTGAAAATCTTTAAGGATTATCAGGTGAATGCAGAACTTTTCGGCAAGGCGAAAGACGACGCTGTCTTCATTCACTGTCTGCCGGCTTATCGCGGCTATGAGGTAACGGAAGACGTCATTGACGGACCTCGGTCTATCATCTTTGACGAAGCAGAAAATCGCCTCCATGCCCAGAAAGCCATCCTGGCAACCTTAATGGCAGATTAAAGGAGAGAAATGATGGAAAATTTATATGCATTTGAAGTGAAACACGCCACCGAAGAGGATATCCCTGCTATTCACAAAATCACAAGAGATGCCTTCTTGATGTATGCAGAAATGTCCGGTCAGCGTGAGATTGCTGCCTTGAATGAAACCTATGATGATATCCGGGAAGATATTGCGAAAAAGAATGTCTTTGTGGTCCGGATTGATGATGAGCCGGTAGGTGCGGTACGCATTGAGATTCTTCCCAATCAGGAAGCCTACCTGAGCCGCTTTGCCGTAGGCAATAGCCATCGGAATAACGGTATCGGTAAAATTCTGATGAATGTGGTTGACAAGGTGATGAGACAAAATAACATTAAAACCCTTAGATTGCATACCGCGGCGAAAGTTGCTACCTTGATTCGTTTTTATTATGGCCGTGGATTTTATATCTCCAATGTTGATTATAGCCGCGGCTATCCCCGTGCTGAATTGATTAAGGAATACAAATAACTGATAGAGGAAAAATGGTTGTATCAAAAAGAACCTCTTAGAAAGGAATAATTCCATGAAGATTAAAGCATTATTTACCGCCACCCCCCAGGACCAGACACAGGTTTCGGTCAACGGTTGGGTGCGGACCATCCGGATTTCCAAAAACTTTGGATTTATTGAACTTAACGACGGCTCTTATTTCAAGAACCTGCAAGTTGTTATCGAGGCTGAGAAACTCAGTAACTTCTCTGAGTTGGCAAAACTCAACGTGGGTGCGGCACTTTGTGTCACCGGTACGCTGGTGCTGACTCCGGAAGCCAAACAACCCTTTGAGATTAAGGCAGAAGATGTAACCATTGCAGGAGCAAGTTCTCCGGAATACCCCTTGCAGAAAAAGCGGCATTCCTTTGAATACCTGCGGACCATCCCCCATCTCCGCCCCAGAACCAACACCTTTGCGGCGGTTTACCGGATTCGGTCCCTGGTGGCATTTGCCATTCATAAATTCTTTAACGAGCGTGGGTTTGTCTATGTCCATACTCCGCTCATTACCGGTAGTGACTGTGAGGGTGCCGGCGAGATGTTCCAGGTAACCACCCTGGATATGGAGAATCTGCCCAGAACCGAAGAAAATCAGGTGGATTACAGCCAGGATTTCTTTAATAAACACACCTCTTTGACGGTAAGCGGACAGTTGGAAGCAGAGGATTTTGCCATGGCATTTGGCGATGTCTATACCTTTGGACCCACCTTCCGTGCAGAAAATTCCAACACCACCCGCCATGCCGCAGAGTTCTGGATGATTGAACCGGAAATCGCCTTTGCAGACTTAAATGACGATATGCAACTGGCAGAAGATATGTTAAAGTTCATCATCCGTTATGTGTTGGAACAAGCGCCAGAGGAGATGCAGTTCTTTAATAACTTTGTTGACAAAGGTCTTCTGGAACGTCTGGATAACGTGGTCAGCAACGAGTTTGGCAGAGTGACCTATACCGAGGCAGTAGAACTGCTGCAAAAGAGCGGTAAAGATTTTGAATATCCGGTTCAGTGGGGCATGGACCTCCAAACCGAACACGAGCGGTATCTCACCGAAGAAGTGTTTAAAAAGCCGATTTTTGTTACCGATTATCCCAAGGAAATCAAGGCGTTTTATATGCGCTTAAATGATGACGGCAAAACCGTTGCCGCTATGGACTGCTTGGTTCCCGGTATTGGCGAGATTATCGGCGGTAGCCAGAGAGAGGAACGGTTGGATATCTTAACTGCCAGAATGGCAGAGATGGGTCTTAATGAAGAAGACTACGGACACTATCTGGATTTGCGGCGGTTTGGCGGCTGTCAGCATGCCGGGTATGGCCTTGGCTTTGAACGTGCCATTATGTATCTCACCGGCATGAGCAATATCCGTGACGTACTGCCTTATCCCAGAGTGGTCAATAACCTGTACTAATTGGAGGGAAAATCATGCGATTTTGGCCTATTCTCGTTTTGATTCTTTTATGGTTTCTCATTGCCCGGCGTGGGGATTTGGTGGCAGGTGTTGCCAATGCCAGATACCGGCAGGGCATGTATCCCAAGGCTTTGGGGATTTTCCGGATAGCAGAAAAAATTGGCAAGCTGAGCCTGGAAAATCGTATGACCTATGGCTATGTTTGTCTCCGTTGTGGCGACCTTCGGGAAGCAAGACGGATTTTGCAACTATGCAGCAGCGATACCCCCCGGGATAGCGCTAACCGGAAACAAATCAGAAATCTTTTGGCGCTGGTTAGTTGGAAAGAGGGGAACTTAGAAGAAGCCATCGAGATTTTAGAGGATATTATAGAATCTGATTTTAAGAATACCTTGATTTATCAAAATTTGGGTATCTTCTATAACCTGGCAGAGGATAAGGAAAAAGCCCTTGCCTTTGCCCAGGAGGCCTATGATTATAATGCTGATGACCCCATTATCTGTGACAATCTGGCAGATGCCTATGCCGGCGTAGGGGATTGGGAGAAATCTGCAGAAGTCTACAAAACCTTGCTAGAAACTGAACCTCGGTTCCCGGAGGCATATTACGGATATGGAAAGACCCTGATTGCCTTAGGGAAACAAGAAGAAGGAAAGGCATATTTAGAAGAATCTTTGACTAAGCCCTTTTCTTATCTCAGCGTACGCCCCAAAGAAGAAATCCGGGAACTCTGTAAAAGTTACGGAATCGATACTACGCAATACGAATAAAAAAGACTGTCCATATGCCGAGTGTTCTTAAGGACACTCGGCAGTTTTATTCGCCTATGGCGAGTTATATTGCTTCGCAGTGGTATTTGCTTTGCAAGTGGTATTGTGCTTCGCACAGTTTGTTTGCGAATAAAATACCACTAAAACCATAGGTTTTAATAACACTTTTGATTTATCATAAATATCATGCTGAACATCGTGCACAACATCATGCGAAAGAGTAGCAAAGTTACAGTATAATAATTACAGAGGTGATATCAATGGCAGAAAGTGTTTTAAGAGATAAAGCAAAGCAATTTGCAAAAGATATTGTTTTCTTATGCAGAGAGATTAAATCAAGTCATAAAGAAGCGGTTTTGGTGAATCAACTACTTCGTTCGGCAACTTCAATTGGTGCCAATCTTCACGAAGCACAATACGCTCAAAGCAAAAATGATTTTATATCAAGACTTGAAATATCACAAAAAGAGTGCTATGAAACAGAGTATTGGTTAGAATTACTCTTTGAAACAAATTGTATTAAAGAAGAAAAATATAAGAAAATGCAA
>JAZSKV010000038.1:0-10777 GCA_045534975.1 Ructibacterium sp.
GTGGGAGATACAGCGAGGCGGTGAAGCGCAGTGCTCGGGTTATATCAAGCGCAGGCGAAGATAGAACCCGCTAAGCACAAGAGGGCGGAGCCTTTCGAGTCTCTCTACCCCTGCCAAAATAAAAAATCCTGTTCTGCGACAGGATTTTTTATTTTGGTCGGGGCGACAGGATTCGAACCTGCGGCCCCCTGGTCCCAAACCAGGTGCGCTACCAAACTGCGCCACGCCCCGAAAGCCTCTCCAATTATACCTTGTTTTCAGGTTTTTGTCAAGGGTTAATCTGGGCGAATGGACGCCCGGTATTCCGAGGGGGGCATACCGGTGACTCGGCGAAAGACCCGGGAAAAATAAAGGGGGTTGGAAAAACAAAGTAAATCGGCAATCTGGGTAAAGTTTCGGCTTCCCTCCCGAATCAGTTTCTTCGCCTCATTAATCTTCAAAAAATCATAGTACTCTGTCATGGTATAGCCGTGATTCTCCCGGAAGACCCGGGAAAGATACGCCCGGCTGTAACCGAATTCCCGGCAGAGTTCCTCCACCGGAATCCGTCTTTGATACACGGTGCCATCTAATTTTTCTTTCATGGTTTTGGCAAGGTGGCTCTCTAAGTTTTCCCGAGACGGGAAGACCGTAGTAGCATCGGTGTCAGTTTCCTTTCTGAGCAGGAGAATCAATAATTGTTCCAGATAAATCCGTATCAGTTGTTCACTCCCAGGCAGGGCGTCCTCTCTGGGGGTCAGTTCTTTCAGTTCCGGGTCGTTAAAAGGCGGATAAAAAGACCGCTTTCCCTCTTGGGAGATAAGACCAATCAAAGGTCTTAGTTTTTCCGGCACATGAATCAGTTTATTAGCAAAGAATTTCATACTGGAAGAATGGCAGACAAAGGAGATAATAAAAACATTCGGGTCTACCTTCCCTTTGCCGGAAAGCCGGTGAAATTCATTGGGCTTATGAAAAAAGCAATCCCCCTGCCGGAGCGTCAGTTCCCGTTTACCAGCAATAATGGTTGCCTCGCCTTTATCCAGATAGACCATTTCCCAAAAATCGTGCTGGTTCACAGGCCCCACAAAATTTCGGTTGAATTCAAAGTAATGGATGGTGACAATTTTATTCACCGACAGTAGGTTGGTCAGTTTTCGCTTGATATAACTTGCCTTCATCGAAATGCCCTCCAAAAACCTATTTACAAAAAGACATATTTAGGATATAAAAATGTATTTCTTTTTTTCTTAGAATATTTTATCATAAGTTTAAAGAAAAGACAATAGAAAAGGAGTGTTTTGGATGAATGTTCTTGCTATCTGTTGCCATCCGGACGATGCGGAAATCAACTGTATTGGAACCCTACTCAAATGCGTAGCCAGAGGCGACAAAGTTACGGTTTGTCATGTTGCAAACGGTAATATGGGGCATGAAATTATTTCCCCGGAAGAACTGCGGGAAATGCGTGCCAAAGAAGCACAAAACGCCGGGGCTCTCGGGGGCATTGAGGTTGTTACCTGTGACATTGGAGATTTGCGAGTCTATGATGGAGACCCCAAACAACGGGACAAAGTGGTGGATATCATCCGGAAAGCACAACCGGACTTCATTATCACCCACGCTCCCAATGATTATATGCCGGACCATGTGGCTGTCAGCAAATTAGCTTTTGATGCAGCCTTTACTGCAAGTTGTGCCCATTACGAAACTTCGGTTCCCGGCAAGGCGGCAGTTACTCCCATTTATTATATGGATAATCTTGCCGGCGTGGGAACTCTGCCCACCGAATATGTGGATATTTCCGAGTTTATTGACAAGAAACTGGAAATGCTGCAATGTCATGTCAGCCAAATCAAATGGATGCGTGACCACGACGGCATTGACTTTCCGGAGTTTGTAAAAACCTGTTCCCGGTACCGGGGTCTGCAATGCGGCGCACAGTACGCCGAAGCGTATACCCAATGCCTGGCATGGCCGAAAATCGTTCCTGCCAGATTACTCCCATAACAGATATAAAAATATATAAAGGAGATTTAAAATTATGGATTTCTTAAAAACAGTAGAAGGTTCTCTTTTGGAAAACTTTTATCCCAAGGGCTGGGATATGGCAAAAATCGATGCTTGCTGCGAAAAGGGCTTAGCACGGGAAGATTTTTGGCACAAAGACTTTAATCCCATTGCCTGCGACAACATTTATGATTTTGACACCATGATGGGTCACGAAATCGCACAACAGATTAAAGACGCCAGAGAACGTGGCGAGAAACTGGCAATGATTCTGCCGGTAGGCCCTATGGGCATGTACAAATGGGCAGTATATTTCCTGACCCAATGGCAGGTAAAGTGTGACCACGTTTACACCTTTAACATGGACGAATGGGCAGATGCAGACGGCAACACTCTGCCGGCAGACAATACTGCTTCCTTTGAGTATAGCATGAAACAGGCTTTCTTTAATCCCCTTGGGGAACTCACTATTCCGGAAAATCAGCGGAACTTTGCAACCAAGGAAAACCTGCCCACTTACCCCGAAAAGATTGCAGCCCTCAAAGCAGAGGGTGCAAAACTGGTACTGGTATTCGGTATCGGTAGAATGTGCCACATCGCTTTCTGGGAACCCCAGTTTGCAGAGGATTATGCAACTGAGGCAGAATGGAAGAATGCTTGCTACCGCATTGGCGCAAAACTGCATCCCTTGACCATTGAACAAAATGCTCTGACCAGTTTCAAGAGCCGGACCACTCTGGTTCCTTGCCGTGCAAACACCATTGGCCCTGGTCTCTTCTTGCAAGCAGATTACATCATCGGCGGTGCTGACGGCGTTCTGGGCCGTGGCATGCAGTGGCAGGGCATGAGTTTCCTGACCACTCTCCACTATGGTCCCTGTACCGCGATTACTTCCACTTACATCCCCACCTTGCCCGGCAAACTGTTCTACTTAAAAGAACTGGAAGGCCCGCTGGTTGCAGAATGTAACTAAGAAAAGTTTTGGATTATAAAAAGAGCGGAAGCGTATGCTTCCGCTCTTTTTTATATCACAATATAGAATTAATAGAGATACCAGCAAACCACCACGGCACCGATTTCCCGCAGGAGATTGGGATAAAACAGGATGATTGGGGTTTTTGCAGCAAGGGCAATGGGGTTTTGATAGCCAATGGCTTTGGCAAGATTTCGGGTGCGGTAAAGGTGAAACTCATTGGTAACCACGGCAATCCGATATTCTTCGCCCTCTTTCTTTTCATCTAAAATCTTTTTGGTATTGCTTAAATTTTCATAGGTACTGCGGGACTTGTCTTCCAGCAAAACCCGTTTTTTTGCAATGCCTTTTTGGTAAAGGGTATTGGCAATGGCCTCTGCCTCGGAAATCACTTCGTCACTGCCCTGTCCTCCGGAGCAAACCGCCACGGCATCCGGATGTTTTTTTAAAAAATCAACCGCCGTGTCAATCCGGGATTCTAAGCAGTCGCCCGGATTTTCGCCCTCTAATTGGCAGCCTAAAATCACTACATAATCAATGGGTGCGCCGGTGGCAGCACTGTCGGAGAAACTACCCTGCATAATCAGGCCGCCAATCCAGACCGCGGCAAAAACCACTGCCAAAAACAGCAGGGAGAAACTGACACAAATAGTATTTTTTTTCATGAAAAATCACTCCTTTCCCGTTACATACAAAGATTACAAAATTTTGTTAAGTATGATTTTGTCAAAGAGGTGCATACTAAAAACAAAAACGATGATGCATCCGGTGTTCCTTTGCGGTTGCATTATGGAAAGGAGACTACCATGGACGCATTAGCATTGATTCTTGTTATTGTTGGTGCGCTGAACTGGGGAAGCATCGGCCTTTTCGGCTTTGACATCGTTGGTGCTCTGTTTGGCGGTCAACTCTCAATCCTCGCTCGGATTATCTTTATCGTTGTTGCATTGGGCGGATTGTGGGCTATCACCTTTTTCTTCAAAGACAATGTTCTGGGCAAAACCAGAGATTAATCTTTTCGCTAAGAACCGCTTCGGCGGTTCTTTTTCATTTTACCATAGATTGTCCCCCTTGGCAAGGGGAGAATGACACGTTACGACACCCAAAACCATGCTACAATACCCTCACATGAATGAGTTCCGGAACCTTGCTCATGGAAATATTACCGCAGGAATGCGGGAGAGGAGGAATCCCATGTTTAACTTTACATCAACAACCAAAAATCAACAGCAGACCCAGCCTACCGGCCCGGCATCGATGCAGAAATTGCCGGAGGCTATCAGTCAGGAACAAGCCTTGCAGAATCCGCAGAATAACAATGCTCTGGTAGAAAAGCAGATTCAGGAAATCGAGGCACAACGTATTGCTTTTACCCGTCAAAATCCTGATTTTGACATGAAGAAAGAAATGCAGAACCCGGATTTTGTCAACTATGTCTGGGGCAAAGGTCTGACGGTAGAAGAAGCGTACTTCCTGGTACATCGTCAGGAACTGCTGGAAGAAGCACGGGTTGATGCCATGGAGGAATTGGCGGCACGCCGGGACCGTATGGTAGAAAACGGCGCGGCGAAAAATCGTCCTGCCATTGCCAAGAAAAACCCCAAGGATTTGACGGATAAAGAGATTGACGCCATCATTGAACGGGCGAGAAACGGTGAAAAAATCACCTTTTAAATGTTAATTGCTTTGTTCCTAAGTTATCTATGAAAAGGAGGATGTATTGATGAGTTATCTGAATACCCAAACCACCACAACCAACAAAGCCGGCAACAATTTGACGCCGGAAATGAAAACCTATTACGACCGTGCCCTGATTCGTTTTGCCAGCCCAAAACTGGTACACGCTCAGTTCGGTCAGCAAAAGCCGATCCCTGCCGGCAGCGGTAAGACCATCGAGTTCCGCCGGTTCAGCCCTCTGCCTAAGGCATTGACGCCCCTGACCGAGGGCGTTACCCCCAAGGGCAACACCTTAAACGTCACTACGGTAGAATCTACCGTGGAACAGTACGGTGATTATGTGACCATGTCCGATATGCTGACCCTGTCTTCCGTTGACTCTGTCATCAGCGAGACTCAGAATGTTCTGGGAGACCAGGCAGGCAGAACTTTGGACACCGTTATTCGTGAAAAAATCAATGCCGGTACCAACGTACAGTATGGTAATGGCAAAGCCGACAGAAACCTTTTGGTGGGCGGCAACGCCGATGCCGAAAAGAACGACTACCTGTCTGTGGCAGCCGTCAAGCGTGCCGTTGCTACCTTAAAGAGAAACAACGCGGCGCCCTTTAAAGACGGCTGTTATGTGGCTATCATTCACCCGGACGTTGCCAACGACCTGACCAACGACCCGGATTGGAAAGCCATCAAGCAAAATGTGGACCCGGAAGATTGGTACAAAGGTGCCATCGGCAAAATCCACGGCGTTGTCTTTGTGGAATCCACTGAGGCAAAGATTTTCCGTGCAGGTTTCTTGCGTAATCCGGAAACCCTGACCAAGGGCGACCCCGAAGTTCTTACCGTAGCGTCTGTTGACGGCAAGAAAATTACCCTGCTGGAAGCCCTGACCGCGGAAGATGTAACCTATCTTGGCACCCGGAGTATCCAGATTGGCGGCTTTAACTATGCCATTGCTTCTGCCACTGCCGGAGAAGAGGGCAAGGCAGTGATTACCTTGTCTGAAACCCCAGACGCCAGCGTAACTGCCGGCTCTGTGATTTATCCTGCCGGTGCCGGTGCAGACGGCAGAGATATCTACTCTACCTTGTTTATCGGTCAGAACGCTTACGGCGTTACCAGCATTGCCGGCGGCGGATTAGAGACCATCTTAAAGCAAAAGGGCAGTGCCGGAACCGGTGACCCCCTGGATCAGCGGAGTACTGTGGGTTGGAAAGCAACCCAGACCGCCGAGATTCTCTCGCCGGAATTTATGGTTCGTGTAGAAACCACTTGTAGTTATTAATAAAAGATAAGACTGCCGGGGGCGGCTGCTTAGGCAGCCGCTTCGGCGGCGGATAAAGGAGGGATTTTATGTCCGCAAAACAAACAACCAAAAAGGCCGGTAATATTGAGGCCTATTACAAAGAATTGGTGCCGGTGATGTTAATCAAAGACAACAACCGCTACAAAGAGGATGTAACCGTTACCGTCAACGGAACCAATTATCAAATTCAAAGAGGCGTTTCCGTTATGGTGCCCCGTTGTGTGGCACTGGTATTAGAACGGAGCCATCAGCAAGAGATGGAGGCACAAGCCTACGTGGAAAGCCTGAAAAGGTAGGTGAGAATCATGGAGTTGTTACAAGTGATTGAAACCGCCGACGCCCTTTGTCCTAACCCTTTCACCTGCGAAGAAAAACTTCGGTGGTGTGACGAGGTTTCTGCCGGAATCCGCCGGCAGATTAAAAAGATTTATGATACCATAGAAACCACGGTTTCCGGACCCGGAGAACTGATTCTGCCTGACGATATCTTCTTTGAAGATATTGAGGTCGCCTACATAAACGGACAGCCCATGGAAAAACTGGACTTCCGTAGTTTTGCCGAGGGCGGCGTTCCGGCTGGGGTTACTTTCCCGGCACGGGTAAAACTGGTCTTTTTAACCCGGGCGATGCCCGTCCGCTATGTGGACTTAAAGGGAAGGTATGATGTGGGTGAGAATTTTATCAAATTATCAGATGTTGACCTCTATCCGGGGGATTGCATCGAATGGGTGCCTCTCTTAGACCTTTCTCAGGATCCGGATTGGAGCCAGGCGGACCGCACTTATATTGTGGACCAGATTTATGACGGGCTGGTGGTAGAAGAAGACACCTTTACACCTCAGAGCGGCGCTCCCCTTGCCATCCGCCGAGTCATTGACGATTTAACCGAAATCGATGAAATCCCCTATGACGGCATGTATCTGGAATATCTTCTTGCCAAGATGGCGCTTTATCAGCACGATTATACGGGATACAGCGCCCATATGACCCAGTACAACACCTTATGGGAGGGGCTTCGCCGGGACTATAAAACCCGGGCGCCCATGAACCGGATTTCCGGATTCCGGAAATACTGGCAGTCTTAAAGATAAGGGGGAATCGATCATGCTTCTGCCGCCTTTTGGCGCAAAAGAAAAGAAAAACACGCAGTATCTGGGCTTTGGCGGTCTGGATCTGCGAGCAAAGCCGGCAGAGGGAAGTCTTTGGGAGATGGAAAACCTTTCTGCCGATGCCTATCCTGCGGTTACGCCCCGGAAATCCAGAAAAGAGATACTGACCACATCGGGGATTTCCGCAATCTGCCCACCGGAGGATACCGGAGGGCAACTGACTTCTTTTACCGGCGTTCGGAACAGACAGTTCTACTATCAGGGACAGCCAATTAGCGGAGAAACTTTATCCGAGGGAGAAAAATCCATTGCTGATTTTAACGGGAAAATCTGTATTTTCCCGGATAAAGTTTATTATGACTATCTGCCCGACCCGGATACCGGGGAGGTCAGCGACAGTTTGATGAGTATGGAAAAACGTGTTTACTTAGTGGGAGTAACCTTTTATTCTTCTTACGATGAATTAACCGGTGCCTATACCGCCTATATCAGCAAATCCGGTGCCGGCTTTGACCGGTTTTCGCCGGGGGATAGTATTGTTATTTCGGGAAGCACCAAAGAGCAGAACAATGTGCAGGTTCTCTCTGGTCGCAAAGACTTTGCAGCGGAGGACGCCATTGTCAGCGCCGTGGTGGAAAAGGCAACGGATTCCAAACTAGAACTGTTGCTCTTCACCAAAAGCGGCGGCTATGCTTCCTTTGTGAATTGCACCGACTCGACGGTGGTTGTCACCATTGGCATCAACATTCCTGATATGGACCATGTTTGTGTTCACAACAACCGGCTCTGGGGGACTGCCAAAAACGGTGAGTATCTTTATGCCTCCCGCCTGGGCGATTGTATGAACTTCCATTCTTTCCAGGGGCTTTCCGATGACAGTTGGTACGGCCGGGTAGGAACTCCCGGCGGGTTTACCGGGATTTGCAGTTATCGAACCGCCGTGGTTGCCTTTAAGAGAAATTGCATCCATCATATTTATGGAGATGCACCCCAAAATTTTGCCATTCCCAAACAAACCATGGGTGGTTGTCTGGACGGGCGAAGCATCGGAGAGTTGGGGGGTGTCCTCTACTATCTGTCAGACCGGGGTTTTTGTGCTTACAGCGGGGGTGAGCCATATGGGGTCAGCCAGGCATTAGGCGAAAACCACTATCAAAAGGCGGTTGCCGGCACCGATGGACGCCGCTACTATGTGGCAGCCTACCGAAACACTGGCAACTGCGATGTCCTGGTGTTTGACCCGGAACGGGGCACCTGGCACCGAGAAGACAATACTGCCTTTTTGGGATTCATCTTCCATGGCGGCGTTCTCTACGGAGCGACGAAAGACGCTCTCTGGGCTTTTGGCAAAGGCGAAGAACGTTGTGCCTGGTCTATGACCACCCAAAAACTTACCTATCGGAACATCGACCACAAAGGGCTGTCTGCCCTCTGGCTGCGCCTGGAAAAAGAAGATGACGCTTCCGTTTTGATTGAGGTTTCTCACGACGGAGAAGATTTTTTGCCCTGCGGGAAATTAACGCCGGGAAGCGGATTTGGCGTGCGACGTGTACCGGTCCGGTTTCAAAAATGCGATAGTTTCCAGATTCGGGTTTCCGGCCAAGGGCGAGTTGTGATTCACGATTTGGAAATGGAAACCTATCAAGGAGGGAGAAACTATGGAATATAACACAGAATTAACCAAAAAGACGGTGCCCAAGCGGGAAGACGGTCAGGTTGGTATCCGCACCACCCTGAACAACATGGGTTTTTCCGATAGCCAGATTGGCTACGACCAAACTACCGGCACCGTGACATTAAACGGAAAAAACCTGATGAAACCGGGCTATCTGGATGAAGACGCCGGGGTTTCCTACGCCCGGGAATCCGATATCCAGAAAAGTTTGGTAAACCTGTATCAAGGAACCAACAACCCGGTGGTTCGGGTCAGTGACGCTTATAGCACCGCCGCCGGCAAATATGGTCTTTCTGCCGATGCCCTGACCTATGGAAACGGTACTGTTTCCATAGGTGGTAAGCCTTTGGATATTCTCTATATCGACAACGAGGGAAAAGCTTGGGCAAGACAGGACGCGGTCGCAAATGCCGTGGCTTCCTATGCCAATACAGTGGGGATTCTCTCCCCTACGGAATTGGCAAAGCAATACGAAAATGCTTATCTAAGCAACGCCCAGACCGTGGTCAACCGCATAAACCGTAGGGAAGATTTTTCCTATGACCCCGAAAGCGATCCGGTGTTTCAAGCCTATCGCAACCAGTATTTGCGGGAAGGAGCCAGAGCCAGCCGGGGTGCAGTTGCTGATTATGCGGCTCTAACCGGCGGCTTTGAAAACTCTGCTGCTGCAACGGCAGGTGCTCAGGCAAGGCAATATTATGCGCAAAAACTTACCGACACGGTACCGGGCCTGGCAAAACAAGCCTATGAAAGATATATGGAAAAATATCAAACAGATTTATCTTTGCTTGACCGTATGATAAACCTTTATGACACCGCCTATGAGAATGCGGCGTCTGCCAATGAAGCCCTGCGAGAGGGCGCCAATCTTTCTGCTAATTCCAATGTGAAGCGGGACCAAACTGCATGGGAGAAAAACTGGGTAGAAAAATTCAACCAGCAGGAATATGGGCAGACGGAGCAGGAGATGGCACAAAAGTCAGAAAAACATCTCTTAGAGATGGATGCTCTCACTTTGAGTAATCAACAAAAGAGCATCTATCAGGAGTATTATCAAAGACTTCTGGAAGCAGAACTGACCGGCGCACAACTGGACAACCAAATCAAACAAAGTAAATTATAATGTCCCAAAGGGACTGTTGCCATGCAACAGTCCCTTCTCTTTTCGGGGAATCTTATTTGATGATTACCATTTCCTGTACCACATCATCGAAAATCTTCACAAAGAGTCTTGCTTCGTTACCTTCCTCGTAGATCTCGATGTCTGCGGGGGAAACAACCTGAATGTCTGCCTTAGGTCTGGTAGAATCATAGAGATATACCAGGGCGTCACCGGTTGCAAAGTTGTGAATAGCACCATTGACGGTCATGTTGATGCTTCCGCTGAACTTCTTGGTAACCCGTCCGTAAACGGTGGTCAGGTCGGTGGTTACTTCGGTGATGAATTCGGTGGTCTTCGCCCGGCTGTCAAAGAGGAGATTGATGCTGTCAATCTCGCCGTCAGCGTTTAAGCGATACTGAATGATATCACCCTTAGAGAGCGGTGTAACGCCGCCTTCGTCTTTCCGGAGAACAGATTTATCAGCCGCTAAAATATCAACTTCTTTTCCGTTCTGCCAGCCGTATAACCGGTCAGTATCTTCGTAGTCTTGGTTCTGGGTTGCAGCAATTTGATCTACCACCAAGATGGGAGATTCCGGAGCCGTTACCCCAACGGAACTGGTGATGACAACCACTCTTGCCTGATAGTTTTCCTGCAAGTCATAGATGATGGCATCATAGGCGGTTTCGTTGGACAAAGTCGCCTTGGTCCGGATGGAGTATTTGTCGGTGTCGGTGCCGGCATCAGCAGGAATATCAAAAATGATGGTATCTTCTGCAATGCTGACATTATCCAGTTTGCCGGATGCCGATTTATAAACCATATCATCTCTCCGAATGTTTAAGGTAAATTCCCCAACATTGGGTGCGCCGGATGCGGTATTATCTGCGGCGAGATCGATGGCGCTGATGTTGCCGGAAGCGTTTGTTTCATAAACAATCATCTGGGG
>JAZSKV010000067.1:0-20540 GCA_045534975.1 Ructibacterium sp.
CAAGAACCCCATAAAAATCAAACTGGGCTTCCATCTTCCCTGAAATGACGGCGAGGGTGATGCCGGTTTCCCGGGAAACTCTCTCGCAAAAGGCGGGGCCGTTTTTGGCACGGCGCACCGCGGCGGTGGCTACCGCCAGAACCGCTGCCCCTTGTTCCTTTGCCTCTTTGGCAAAGGAAGAAAGTGCCACAATGGCACGGGCCTGGGCGTCTTCTTGCAAAGTCCCGTCCTGTTCCATTCCCTGCGAGAGCCGAACCATCTGCCGGCGGCGGAACAGTTCCACATAGCCGGTTTCTGTCAGTTCTGCCAGGGACATTCTGGCAGAATTGGAACCTAAATCAATTAAACAGAGTTTCATTTTTTATTCTCCTAATTCGGCGGCCATTTTCTTTAAAGCGGCAGACCGATGGCTGATGGCGTTTTTGATATGGGGTTCCATCTCCGCTAAGGTCTGGGCATACTTCTCGTAATAGAAAATCGGGTCATAGCCAAAGCCGTCTTCGCCCTTGGGTTCATAGGTAATCCGGCCCGGGCATTCCCCTCGGAAGAATCGGGTTTCTTTCCCCGGCTCGGATAGGGCAATGACGCAAACGAATTGGGCAGAGCGTTCCATCAGGGGGACATCTTGTAGTGCGGTCAGGAGTTTTTCAATATTTTCTTCATCGGTGGCGTTTTCTCCGGCGAAGCGAGCGGTATAGATGCCCGGTGCGCCATCTAAATAATCCACACAAAGGCCGCTGTCATCGGCAATGGTGGGTTTTCCGGTCAGGCGCATAATGGTTTCTGCTTTCTTGGCGGCATTTTCTTCAAAAGTCAAGCCGTCTTCCACAACATCGATATCGCCCACACCCGCATCGGTCTGGGTCAGAATCTGGTAGCCCTCTCCCAAAATCGCTTTGATTTCCTGCGCCTTGTGGGCGTTCTGGCTGGCTAAAACGTATGTTTTCATATGGTTTTCTCCTTTTCTTTTTTGTAGGGGCCGGCGTCCCCGACGGCCCGTTATGGTCACAGCCTACGAGGGCATTGCGGGGCATTCGTGAATGCCCCCTACGATGTTACACGGATAGTTTGTAGGGGCGATTTATGAATCGCCCGGAATATTGCGCAACAGCAACGGGAGAGCACAGAGACCCTCCCGGGCGGGAATTTCACAAAATTCTTCGGGGATTATAGGAATGCCCGTGGCAGATGGCAATGGCAAGGGCATCGGCAGTATCGTCCGGTTTGGGGACTTTTTCCAGGTTCAGCAGAAGTTTTACCATCTGCTGTACCTGATTTTTATCGGCTCTGCCGTAACCGGCAACCGCTTGCTTAACCTGCAAGGGGGTATATTCAAAGACCTGTACGCTGTGTTGCAGGGCAGAAAGAAGCAAAACCCCTCTTGCCTGTGCCACATTGATGGCGGTCTTCTGGTTGCTGTTAAAAAACAGTTCCTCAATCGCCATAAAATCAGGGCGATATTGCTGGATAATGGCGGTCAAATCGTTGTAGATAGACAAAAACCGGTCAAACATAGGGGTCTTGGCATCGGTGGTGATGGCACCGTAGTCCAAAACCTTAAAATGGTTGTTCTGATACTCCAAAACACCCCAACCCACAATGGCAAAACCCGGGTCAATGCCTAAAATAATCATTTTTCTCACCTGAAATTCGTTAAATTTTGGAATAACTCTTGAAAAACATTGGCGTCTGTTATATAATAATCCTATTGATAAAAATAGTATAGCATAGTTTGGAGGAAATTACAATGGCAAAAGAAAAGGTTGTATTGGCGTATTCCGGCGGTCTGGATACTTCCATCATCATCTCTTGGCTGATTGAGAACTATGACTACGAGGTAATCGCAGTTTGTGGTGATGTAGGTCAGGGCAAAGAAACCGATGGTCTGGAAGAGAGAGCAAAAGCCAGCGGTGCGTCTAAGATTTATATTGAAGACCTGCGTGATGAATATGTAGAAGATTTTATCTTCCCTACCTTAAAAGCAGGCGCTGTTTATGAGGGCAAATACCTCCTTGGTACTTCTCATGCACGGCCTATTATTGCACGCCGTCTGGTTGAGATTGCAGAGCAGGAAGGTGCCGTTGCTATCTGCCACGGCGCAACCGGCAAGGGCAATGACCAGGTTCGGTTTGAGTTGACCATCAAGGCGTTGGCACCCCACTTAAAGATTATTGCTCCCTGGAGAATCTGGGATATCAAATCCCGGGAAGATGCAGTGGATTATGCAGAAGCACACGGCATCGAGATTCCAGTGACCAAGAAAGACTTATATTCCAGAGACCGGAACATCTGGCACATCAGCCACGAGGGCATGGACTTAGAAGACCCGGCAAACGAACCCCAACTGGACAGCCTTTTGAAACTGGGCGTATCTCCGGAGCAAGCACCGGACACCCCCACCTATGTAACCATTGGCTTTGAAAAGGGCGTTCCCGTATCTTTGGACGGACAGCAGATGAAACCCCTGGCTCTGGTAGAAAAACTCAACGAACTGGGCGGAGCCAACGGCATCGGCATTGCCGATATCGTGGAAGACCGTCTGGTTGGTATGAAATCCAGAGGCGTTTATGAGACCCCCGGCGGTACCATTTTGTACACCGCTCTGCAAGAGTTGGAATACCTCTGCTTAGACCGTGACACCCAGGCCTTTAAGCGTCAGGCTGCGATTAAGTTCAGTGAACTGGTTTATGACGGTAAATGGTATACACCTTTAAGAGAGGCGCTGTCTGCGATGGTAGACTCTATGGAAGAAACCGTGACCGGTGAAGTTCGCTTAAAACTTTATAAGGGCGTGGCTTCTCCTGCCGGAGCAAAATCTCCCTATTCTTTGTATAACGAAGACATTGCAAGTTTCGGCGATAGCGGTGAACTTTACAGTCACAAGGATTCTGAGGGCTTTATCAACCTGTTTGGTCTGCCCCTCAAGGTCCGTGCGCTTATGAAGAAAAAGAACGAGAAATAGGAGAAAGAACCATGGCAAAGTTATGGGGTGGCAGATTTTCCAAAGCCACAGACCAGTTGGTAGATGATTTTAATTCTTCTATTCGCTTTGATGCCAGAATGTATGCCCAGGATATCCGGGGCAGCCAGGCCCATGCAGAGATGCTGGGTCGGCAGGGCATCATCCCGGAAGAAGATGCCAAATTAATCGTAAAAACCCTGGGTGAAATCAAAGAGGATATTGAAAAAGGCAAAGTGGAATTCTCCATTGATGCCGAAGATATCCATATGAATATCGAAACCATCCTGATTTCTCGGATTGGTGATATAGGTAAACGCCTCCACACCGGCAGAAGCCGGAACGACCAGGTTGCTCTGGATATCCGGATGTATCTTAGGGAAGAATTAGACGAGATTGCCGGCATGGTCAAGGAACTGAGAAAGGTGATTTTAGAGATTGCCAAGAAGAATCTTACCACCATTATGCCGGGATATACCCATCTGCAAAAGGCGCAACCCATTACCCTGGCGCATCATGTGATGGCATATTATGAGATGTTCCGCCGTGACGGACAGCGGCTTTTGGATTGCAGAGGGCGGATGAATGTAATGCCCTTAGGTAGCGGCGCCTTAGCCGGTACCACCTATCCCTTAGACCGGGAGTTTGTGGCGGAACAGTTAGGCTTTGACGGGATTACCCAGAACAGTTTAGACGGGGTTTCTGACCGGGACTTTGCCTTAGAACTTGCTTTTGACCTCTCCCAGATTATGATGCATATCAGCCGGTTCTCAGAAGAATTGATTCTCTGGAGTTCCCACGAGTTCAGTTTTGTGGAGATGGACGATGCTTATAGTACCGGGTCCAGCATTATGCCCCAGAAGAAGAATCCGGACGTGGCAGAACTTGCCCGGGGTAAGACAGGGCGGGTCTATGGTGCATTGATGGGGCTGCTTACCATGATGAAAGGTTTGCCTCTTGCTTATAACAAGGATATGCAGGAGGATAAAGAGCAGATTTTTGATGCGGTGGATACCGTGAAGATGGTTCTGCCGGTGTTTGGTAAGATGCTTGCCACCATGAAAATCCGGGAAGATAAAATGCTCACCGGCGCCAAAGGCGGCTTTACCAATGCCACCGATGTGGCAGACTATCTGGTGAAAAAGGGATTGCCTTTCCGAGATGCTCACGGGGTTGTAGGCAGAATGGTTGCCTATTGTATCGAGAAAGATACCGTGATAGATGCCCTTTCGATGGAAGAAATGCAGGGATTTTCTGATTTGATTGCCGAAGATATCTATGAGGCAATTTCCTTGGAAACCTGTGTGAACCAAAGAAAGATTCCCGGCGGTCCGGCCGTTGAAACCATGGAAGCCGTGATTAGCAAATACGAGGAAGAAGAAAAATAAGAAAAACCGCCCACGGGCGGTTTTTTGTTTTTCTTTATTTAATCTTGTTTGCTCTTCGGGGGAACTGGCTTGGGGTTGGTTTGTCTTTGGGGATTACCACTAATTTTCGCACCATGTCACTCTCCGGCAGGGGCGCCGCAATGACTTGTGGCTTGCCGCCGCCCAGAGAACCCAGCATGGCTCTGGCGTCCGAGAGTTCTTCTTCCATATCTTCTGCCTTTAAAGAGAGAAAAATACCGCCGGGCTTTACCAAAGGCAGGCAATATTCCCCCAAGACCCGGAGTCTTGCCACCGCCCGGGAGGTTACCATGTCAAACTGTTCCCGATAGCGGTTATCCCTGCCTAACTCTTCTGCCCTGCCGTGGATGCAGGTGACGTTTGAGAGATTCAGCCGGGCACAGACCTCTTCTAAAAAGGTGATTCGTTTGTTTAAAGAATCTACCAAAGTCACCGATAAATCGGGACGAAGAATTTTCAGAGGGATTCCGGGAAATCCGGCACCGGTACCGATATCGGCAACCCTTGCCCCCTCCTTGATATCAAGATGGAAAAGAGGAAGAATGCTGTCTAAAAAATGCTTGACGGCAATCCCGTCATCGTCACAAATGGCGGTTAGGTTCATTTTCTCGTTCCATTCCTTTAAAAGAGAAGAATAGGCAGAAAACTGACGGACCTGCTCTGGCGTAAGAGCGCCGCCAAGGGCGGCGATGCCTTTTTGTAATAAGGTTTCGTTCATGGAGAAACCCTCCTTGTATCCATGAAAAAAGGGGCGTATCCCAAGGATACGCCCCTAATCTTTGTTATTTATGCCTGAGGAGCATCTACAGGACATACGTTGGCACAGTTGCCGCAATCGATGCACTCGTCTGCATTGATTTCATACTTAGCATCACCTTCTACGATGCAGGACACCGGACATTCGCCAGCGCAAACACCGCATTTGATGCAATCGTCGTTGATTGTGTAAGCCATTCTGATTCACCTCACAAATTCATTTTGAAAATTACAACTAACATGATAATACATTTTTCGCCGTTTGTCAAGAGGGAGTTAATCTTCCTTTTCCGTTACCAGAAAAAGGTCCTTGGTATAAGGCAGAGAGAGAATCCAGTCACAATAAGTATGCCATTCCTCTAACTTGTGATTTTTTCTTGCATAATACATATTGAGCAGGTTCTCATAGTTCATGGTCACCGTCCGGGTCTGGTTATAACTGGACGGGAGCAGTTGAATCAAGTCGTACCAGTCTGCCTTGTCTTTGCTCTCTACATAGGACAGCCGCTTTTTCTCTAAAAACGCCATAAAGGTGGTCAGCGCCGCCAAGGCGTCAATGCTCAAATGATCATGGCTGAAATCGGTGAGTTCAAAAGGCTTGCTGTGAAGTTTATGCATGGTGCTGGTAGAGTTAGCAACGGTGCCTACTTTGTAGGTGTCAAACTCTTTCCACCAGTACATGGGTGCGGTAATATCCACACAGACCAAGATCTGCCGGATAAACTTCCGGTGGTCGGAACCGGCCTTACAAAGACGTTTGGCCAAATCCAAATCATTGGGACCTAAGATGTAGTTGCCCGCTTTGTCATAGGAACTGTCGCTTTTGTCCCAACTGTTTAAGGGGTTTCTGGCACCCCGCATAGCACCCTCTAAGTTCATAACCTGTGTTTTTGTAATCTGAATCACAAAGAACACCTCCTTTTTGATGGGGTTTAGATATCCAGATTGACAACAGTAGAGGAATAATCCTCGATGAATTTCCGTCTGGGTTCTACCTTATCACCCATTAAGATGGTAAAGGTTTCATCTGCCTGTCTGGCGTCTTCTAAGGTTACTTGGAGCATAATCCGGGTTTCCGGGTTCATGGTGGTTTCCCACAATTGTTCCGGATTCATTTCACCCAGACCTTTGTACCGCTGAATGGTGGGGGTTTTCCCCTCTTCCAGTTCAGAGAGAACTTTTTGCAGTTCTGCGTCAGAATACACATATTTTTCAAACTTGCCACGGCTGACCTTGTAAAGGGGCGGCTGGGCAATGTAGACATGACCCTCTTCCAACAGGGGTCGCATAAAGCGGAAGAAGAAAGTGAGCATTAGGGTCCGGATATGGGCGCCGTCTACGTCGGCATCCGCCATGATGACAACCTTGCCGTAGCGAATCTTAGAAACATCAAAATCGTCACCAATACCGGCACCCAGAGCGGTGATGACCGGCATCAACTTATCGTTGCCGTACACCTTATCAATCCTGGCTTTTTCTACGTTCAGCATCTTACCCCACAGGGGAAGAATAGCCTGGAAGCGGCGGTCACGGCCCTGTTTGGCGCTACCGCCTGCCGAATCTCCCTCGACGATGTAGATTTCCGTATAAGTATTATCTCTGTCAGAACAGTCTGCCAGTTTGCCGGGCAGGGTACTGCTCTCTAAAGCACTTTTTCTTCTGGTATTCTCTCTGGCACGTTTTGCCGCCTCTCTTGCCCGGGATGCGGTGAGTGCCTTGTCTACCACAATCTTGGCAACGCTGGGGTTTTCTTCAAAGAATTCACCCAGTTTCTCGTTGACCATTTTTTCTACCATGGAACGGATTTCGCCGTTCCCCAGTTTGGTCTTGGTCTGCCCCTCAAACTGTGCCTCGGTCACCTTAACGCTGATGATACAAGTCAGGCCCTCACGGACGTCCTCACCCTTTAAGTTATCATCATTGTCCTTTAAGAAACCGTATTTCTTGGCATAGTCATTGATGACCTTGGTAAGAGCCGCTTTATAACCGGTTTCGTGGGTACCGCCCTCAGTGGTGTTGATGTTGTTGGCAAAACTGATAATGTTTTCGCTGTAACCGTCGTTATACTGCATGGCAACCTCTGCCTCACAGGTTTCTCGAACGGCGTTGACATAGATGACATCGGGATGGATTGCCTCTTTGTTCCGGTTCTCGTATTCTACGAATTCCCGGATACCGCCGTTATATTGGAGTGCCACTTCCTTGTGTGCCTCGGGGGCGTCAGGGCGGGCATCCTTTAAGATAATCTTGATGCCGGCATTTAAGAACGCTTGTTCCCGCAGGCGGAGGAGGAGAGTATCAAAGTTATAAATCAAATCCTCAAAAATCTCACCGTCCGGTTTAAAGTGCACCTTGGTACCGGTCTTGTTGGTGGTGCCAATAACCTTTAAGGCGTCACAACGGTGACCTCTCTCATACCGCTGATAATGGACGTTCTCGCCATCAGAGATTTCTACCTCCAAAAAGACGGAGAGGGCGTTTACTACAGAAGCACCTACACCGTGAAGACCGCCGGAGACCTTGTATCCGCCGCCGCCGAATTTACCGCCGGCATGGAGTTTGGTAAAGACCAATTCCACCGCCGGAATCCCCTCTTTGGGGTGGATGCCGGTGGGGATACCACGGCCGTTATCGGTAACGGTGATGGAGTTATCTTCTTCAATGACAACCTCAATCTCGGTACAGTAACCGGCTAATGCTTCGTCAATGGAGTTATCCACGATTTCATACACCAAATGGTGCAGACCCCGGGAGGTGGTAGAGCCGATATACATACCCGGACGTTTCCGGACCGCCTCTAATCCCTCTAAAACCTGAATCTGATTTTCATCGTATTCTGTCGCCACCGGAACGCTGGTCATATGTTCCTCGGTCAGAGAGATATTTTTTTGTTCTTCTGCCATGAAAATCATGCCTTTCTGACCCACAAAATGCAATCTGCCCTGGGTTCCTGCCGTGGGTCGTGCAGGAAGGCACGTTGTTTTTTTGGTTACTTCCAGCCACCGGCACGTCCTGCCAATGCCTTGGAAGAAATGTTGGTGATATAGATGACAGACTGTCCGTCAACCTCACATAAAACAAAGGTTTTAGGGAGTTCTTCCGAAACATTCCGGACAAACCCCTCTTCTTCTACAATCTTCAAAAAGTCTTTGGTGTTCTTAGACATGGAAGTGCTTTCCAAATCCAAAATCGCAATCACATTCTTAGTGTTTACCACGGTATCACTACCGAGATGTAAGTACATTTCCATGCCTCCTTTGCTGTTATAGTCGGGTTTGAAAATTCGGCAATCTTTGTAAAATATCGTAGGGAACGGATTTATCCGTTCCGTCACGGAAGGCATAAATGCCTTCCCTACAACAATTTTTACCGATTACTCTTCCCGGGTTACATTGCCGTTTTCTACGGTAAAAAGGGCGGTATCCCCGGATAGGTCAAACCCATCAATATCCGTACAGGTAATGAGAATCTGCATATCCCGGATATGGTTTAAGATAAAGGACTGGCGTTTTTTGTCCAGTTCACTCATAATATCGTCTAAGAGAAGAACCGGCAGTTCCCCGGTTTCTTTCTGCATCAGGGCAACCTCGGCAAGTTTCTGCACCAGAACCACCGTTTTTTGCTGTCCCTGGGAAGCATAAAGTTTGGCTTCCTGGCCATTAATCAAATAGGTCAAATCCTCCCGGTGAGGACCAACTACTGACTCCCGGCAATCCAGTTCCCGTCTGCGGGATTCCTCTATTTTCTGATAAACTTTCTCCTGCAACGCCCCAACATCCAGGCCTTGAAAGTCACGAACACAACAGTCATAACGGATGTCTAAATCTTCCTGCCCCCCGGAAATCTCCCTTTGTAAATCGGCGGCAAAGCCGGCAAATTTTTCGATGTATTCTGCCCGATAGGCGATAATCTCTGCGGTTTTTGCTGCCAGTTTTTCGTTCAGGACATCCAACATAGCAAGGTTGGGTTTGTCCATCTTCAAAAGAGCGTTTTTGCTCTCCACCAATTTCTTGGCATCGGAGAGAGAGGCAAAGTAGCGGGGCCTTAATTGGCTGATAAAAATATCGGTGTTTTTTCGCCTTGCCTTGGGGCCCTCTTTCACTAAGCCTAAGTATTCAGGACCAAAATATACCACCCGGAATCTGCCCATGAGTTCGCTGTTTTTGCGGATGGGGATTTCGTTGACCGTAATGGTTTTGGGTCGGTTCTTAAAGAGGGTGATTTCGGTACGGCTGTCCCGCTCCTTATCAGCAAAGTCCAGGGCGAGCCATGCCTTTTCTTCCCCGTGGCGGATGAGTTCCATATCCCGCCTTGCTCGGTTGGCTTTTCCCATAGAAAAGAGGTAGATGGCCTCTAAAACATTGGTTTTCCCTTGGGCGTTGTCCCCATGGAGGATATTAATCCCTTTTTGGAAGGCAATAGTCTGCTCTTTGTAGTTGCGAAAATTTTTAAGTTCCAGTTTTTTGGCTTGCATTATTCTGCTTTCAGCCTAAGGGGCAGAATCAGGTAGAGGAAGTCTTCCTCGCCCACGCCCTTGGGGGGTACGACCACAAGAGGGCTGGTGGCACTGTTAAACTGCATCCGGATGGTTTCGGTGTCCACCACACGAAGTGCCTCTAAGAGATACCGGTTATAAAAACCGATTTCCAAAGAGGTGTTCTTGGTGTCAACCGGAATGTTATCGTCAACGGTCCCGGCAGAGGTAGCACAGGAAATATTGATATTGCCGTCTTCAATCAAAAATTTCACCGGGCTTTTGACCAGATCGTTCAAGATAATCAAAGAGGCTCTCTGGATGGATTCGTTCATCTGGGCAGTAGGACAGGTGATTTCGATGGCGCTGTCCTTGGGGATCACGCTCTGGTAATTCATATAGTTGCCCTCAATCAGCCGGGTCACCATCCGATAGTTGTCAAAGATAAAGATGGCATGACGGCCGGTGGCGTTGATGCGGACCGGTTCTTCTCCGTCGTTTAAAATCCGGGCAAGTTCTGATAAGGACTTGGCAGGAATAATCATCTTCTTTTCTTCAAAATCGTTTTCTAAGGTTGCCCGACGGATGGCAAGCCGGTAACCGTCTAAGGCTACCATGGTAAGGCCGGTCTTGGCAATTTCCAAAAGACAACCGGTCAAGATGGGGTTATTATCGGTGGTTGCCACAGCGAAGATGGTCTTTGCAATCATCTCTTTCAAAAGACCGCCGGGCAAGCCGATAGAATAGTCAGATTCTACAATGGGCAGGTCAGGAAAATCGCTTGCAGGCATGCCGGCAATTTCAAACTTTGCCGCACCGCTTTTAATCTGTGCCATGTTCTTGTCATTGACCTCAATGCTCACCTGTTGTGCCGGGAGCATCCGGATAATGCCCCCAAACATCTTGGCGTTTAAAACCACCTCGCCGGGAGTTTGTACCGTGGCTTCGATTTTGGCTTCAATGCCAATCTCCAAATCATTGCCGATTAAGGTTACTGTGCCGTCGGCTGCAGCATGGATATAAATGCCCTCTAAAACGCTCAGGCTGCTCCGGCCTGAAACGGCACGGGAAACAACGCCTACGGCTTCGCTTAACTGGGCGCAATCACACAGGATTTTCATGGGTAAAATCCTCCTCGTTTCTAAAATAAAGTTCTCTCAAAAAAAGAGATATATATTCTTTCATATTATAACATAACAAGAAATAATCGGCAAGGGTTTTTTGCAAAAATTTCAGGATTTTTTGACCACCCATGCCCTCTGGGGCGAAAAAAGGGGCAAAACAAGGGCGAATAGATTTTTTGTGTATGGGGACAAGGCGAGAAAATGCAGGGTGCAGAATGTCCAACAAAAAAGGATGTGTGCCAGGCACACATCCTTTTGAAAATCCATTTTTACGCTTCTACTAAGGCAAAGGAGATTTCGCCTTTGGCGGCAACCTCGTCCCCCACATAAGCACAAACTTCCGCTTTACCCATGTTGCTCCGCATCCGGGTCAATTCTGCCTCTAACCGCAAGGTTTCGCCGGGAACTACCTGATGCCGGAACTTGAAGTTGTTGATGCCGGTAAAAACCGCCAGTTTTCCCTGATGCTCCGGGGCACCTAAGATGACCACGGCGCCAACCTGTGCCAATGCCTCGCAAATCAATACGCCGGGCATAATAGGTCTTCCCGGGAAATGCCCCTGGAAAAAGGGCTCGTTTACCGTGACGTTTTTGATACCAACCGCCCGTTTGCCCTCTTCCAGTTCGATGATTTTATCCACCAACAAAAAGGGGTAACGGTGGGGGATGGTGTTCATAATCTCTTGAATATTCATTTCCATAAAAGTTTCTCCTTAGTCTTCTCTGGCTTCCGCACCGGTGTAGGAATCTAAAATTTCCTGGCTGTCCAGGGCTTTGCCGGTGCCATAGGCGGCACATTCTTCGGGGTTTTCTGCGGTAATGGTCTTGATGCCGGTTTCGGTCTGAATCAGCCGTTCCATACCATAAAGTAAAGAACAGCCGCCGGTTAAGACAATGCCTCTGGCGCTGATGTCCCCCACCAGTTCCGGCGGGGTTTCTTCCAGTACGTTCCGGATTTCGTCTACAATAACCATGGTCGGTTCAATCAAGGCTTCGTACATCTCGTCCGAGGATACTTGCAGGGTTTTGGGAAGCCCGGATACCAAACTTCTGCCCCGAATATCCATGGCGAGTAACTTGTCCCGTTTCCGGACACAACCTAACTTAATTTTTAGTTCTTCGGCAGTTCGTTCCCCAATCAAAATGTTATATTTTTTCCGTATGTAACGGACGATGGCGTCGTCAAAATTATCGCCGGCAATCTTCAAAGAACGGCTGATGACAATGCCACCCAGGGAGAGGACTGCAATATCGCTGGTTCCGCCGCCAATGTCGACTACCATACTGCCGCAGGCTTGTCCTAAATCAATGCCAACCCCAAGCCCGGCAGCCAAAGGTTCTTCAATCAAATGCACCCGTCTGGCGCCGGCTTGCATACCGGCATCAATGACGGCGCGCTCCTCTACCTCGGTAACGCCGCTGGGTACCGAGATGGCGACCCGGGGCTTGAATAAACTGCTGAAAAATCCCCGGCGGGTAACCCGCTGGAGAAAATACCGGAGCATCCGCTCGGTGACGGTATAATCCGAAATTACTCCCTCTTTTAAGGGACGAACCGCTAAAATATTCTCCGGGGTTCTGCCCAACATCAACTGTGCCTCCCGGCCCACAGCCAAAAGACGGTTGGTGTCTTTATCCACGGCGACCACCGACGGTTCCTTGGCAACCAAGCCACGCCCTTTCACATAAACCAAGATGGAAGAGGTTCCTAAATCTATTCCAATGTCTTGCCCAAACATAGTAAAAAACTCCTTATATCAATATTACAAAAGTGTTACAAAACGATTACAAAACCATTCTACACCATTTTTAAAACCCTGTCAATGGATTCGACAAGAATTTACCAAAAAAGTTTTTCCTTTTTGTTACAGTTTTTGAATTCGGTTGACAATAGACGGATAACTGTGCTATAATTTATTGAATAATCGTAAGATAGGGGAAGTATGCCCAAAAATCGTTGCGGAGGGAAAGAACATGTATCAAAAATTTGGCAAGAGAACCATTGGATTTATTCTGTCCTTACTGGGTATTATCATTCTTTCTCCCATCTATTTAGGTCTGGCGCTGGCAGTCCGGCTGGATTCGCCGGGACCGGTATTTTTCCGACAAAAACGGGTGAAAGAGGGCAAGGAATATTTTGATATCTTAAAGTTCCGTACCATGCGAACGGATACCCCCAAAAATGTGCCGACCCATCTTTTAGAGAACCCTGATAGTTACATAACCCGGGTGGGAAAGTTTTTGCGGAAGTATTCTTTGGATGAACTTCCTCAGATTTTTAATATTCTCAAAGGGGATATGGCAATCATCGGTCCCAGACCTGCTCTTTGGAATCAGGAAGATTTGATTGCGGAGCGGGATAAGTACGGTGCCAATGATGTAAAGCCGGGGCTGACCGGGCTTGCCCAAATTCGGGGGCGGGACGAACTTCCCATTGAGGTCAAGGCGGGACTTGACGGAGAATATGTGGCAAAAATGAGTTTTTGGTTTGATGTGAAGATGTTCTTTGGTACCATTTTAAGCGTTTTAAAGCATGACGGCGTGGTAGAGGGCGGAACCGGAACGGTAGAAAAAGAGAAGGAGAAGGAGTTGGCATAGCCTGTGAAAAAAATCCTGATTACCGGCGCAAACAGTTATATCGGCACAAAGTTTGCAGAATACATGAAAGATTTTGCAGAGTACCAGATTGACACCGTGGATATGATAGACGGCAGTTGGCGGGAAAGAGATTTTGCCGGCTATGATACTGTCTTTCATGTGGCAGGACTTGCCCATGCCAATCCCGGACCGGAAATGCGGGACAAGTATTATCAGGTGAACACCGACCTTGCCATCGAAACGGCGAAACACGCCAAAGACTGCGGTGTGGGACAGTTTGTCTTTATGTCCAGTATGATCGCCTTTGGCAGTAAAAATACCTATATAGATGAAACTACCATGCCCCAGCCGGAAAACTTTTACGGGGACAGTAAGTTACAGGCAGATAAGGGTCTTCATGCCTTGGAGGGCGAGAACTTTCATGTGGTCAGCATTCGGCCCCCTATGATTTACGGGAAAGGTTCTAAGGGGAACTACCCCAGACTTTCCAAACTGGCACAAAAGATGCCGGTGTTCCCCAAGGTGCAAAACCAAAGAAGCATGCTCCATATTGATAACCTTTGCGGATGTATCCATCAGGTGATAGAGGGGAATCAATCCGGTATTGTGTATCCCCAGAATGCGGAATATGTAACCACTTCTGCATTGGTGAAAGAAATTGCTGGGGTACATGGGAAAAAAATCTGGCTGGTTCCGGGATTTAGCCGGTTGCTCCGGTTTTTGGCAAAGAAGAACACCACCCTGAACAAATTATTCGGGGATTTGGTTTATGCAAAAGAACTATCCGGAGATTTTTCCTACTGTGTTTGTGATTTTAAGGAGAGCATTGCTCGAACCGAGGTATAGTTTATGAAGATTTTAGTGGTGACCCAATATTTTTATCCCGAAACCTTCCGGGTGAATAACCTTTGTGCGGAATTGGTTTCCCGGGGGCATCAGGTAGAGGTTTTAACCGGCTACCCCCAGTATCCCCAGGGCAGAATTTATGAGGGATACGGATTTAACATCCCTTATGAAAAGGAATGGAACGGGGTGAAAATCCATCGGGTTAAGATGCGGCCCCGGGGCAAGACCCCCTTTGGCCTTTTGTGGAACTGTTACAGTTTTGTCAGAGAGGGCAATCGCTGGGTCAAAAAGTGCCGGGAAAAATTTGATGCCATCTATGTTTTTGAAGTTTCTCCGGTGACGGTGGGGCTGCCGGCGCTTACCTATAAAAAGAAGTTTGGCACCCCCATTTATTTTCATTTACAAGATTTGTGGCCGGAGAATGTGGAACATGTCTTGGGGATTAAAAACCCCTGGATTCTGAAAGTGATTGACAAAATTGTGGACAAAATTTATGCCGGCTGTGATAAAATTCTGTGTACTTCCCAAAGTTTTGTCAGAAACCTCCTTGAACGGGGTGTGCCGGAAGAAAAATTGGAGTTTTGGCCTCAGTTCTGTGAACGGCCGGACCTGGGATTAGAAAAGCCGGATTGCTATAAGGAAAACGAGTTTAATATTGTTTTCACCGGAAACATGGGCGAGGCGCAAGGTCTTGACTTGCTGTTAGAGTCTGCCGAGGCCATGAAAGATTTGCCGGTGCGGTGGTATCTGGTGGGGGACGGCAGAGCCAGAGAGCGGTTGGAGAAAAAAGCCAGGGATTTAGATGTTTTAGATAAGGTGTCTTTTGTGGGCAGAGTTTCGGAAGCGGAGGCAAACCGCTATGTTCGCTTTGCAGATTGTGCCTGGCTTTCCTTTGTGGATAATGTAATTTTTGATATGACCATACCGGCGAAACTCCAAACCTACCTTGCCTGCGGTACGCCCATCCTGGCGGCAGCCGGCGGCGAAAGTGCAGAAATTATCCGGAACTATGGCTGCGGCGTGGTGACCGAAAAAACGCCGGAGGCTGTTATGCAAGGGGTGAAGGCCTTGCTGGCAATGAGTTTGGAAGAAAAAGACAGTATGCGGAATCGGTGCAGACAAACCTTTGAAGATTCCTTTACCAAAGAAACATTGGTAGATCAGTTAGAAGTTATGATGGAGCAGATAGGGGGCCGACGCCTTGAAAGTATTACAAGTGAATTCGGTCTGCGGCAAGGGTAGTACCGGAAGAATTGCCACAGATATCTATGACATCTTAAAAAAACAAGGGCATGCCTGCAAGATTCTTTACGGGCGGGACAGTGCCCAGAGAATCCCACAAGAAGATGCCATTCGTTTAGGAAATGAACTGAGCGTCCGCATCCACGGGGTTTTCAGCCGGCTGACGGGCAAACACGGGTTTTATTCCAAAAGGGCAACCAAACGAGCCATAGAAAAAATCAAGGAATTTGACCCAGATGTGATACATCTTCATAATATTCATGGTTATTGGATTCATATCGAGGAACTGTTCCGGTACTTGAAGGAATCCGGCAAACCGGTGGTCTGGACCCTCCATGATTGTTGGAGTTTTACCGGACATTGTGCCTATTTTTCCTATGCAAACTGTGAAAAGTGGAGAGATGGATGCGGAAACTGTCCGCAAAAAAATAATTACCCCAAAAGTTTTCGGGATAATAGCCTTTGGAATTATCAAAAAAAGCAGGAACTTTTTACGTCGTTAGAAAAATTGACGTTAATTACTCCGTCTCAGTGGTTGGCTGATTTGGTAAAACAATCGTATCTTAAGGGATATCCCATCCGTGTTATTCATAACGGGATTGATTTGGATGTATTTCATCCCACAGAGGGGAATTTTCGGCAAAACTATGGTTTGGAAGATAAGAGAATCTATTTGGGCGTTGCCTCCGTTTGGGAAAAGAGAAAAGGTCTTGCTGACTTGCTGACCATGGCGGAAAAACTTACCGACGATGAAAGAATTGTCGTGGTTGGCATCGCGGAAAATCAAGTGTTGCCGGATAAGGTGATCGGCATCTGCCGGACAGATTCGGTGGAGGAATTGGCAGAGATTTACAGCCAGGCGGATTGCCTTTTAAATCCTACCTGGGAAGAGGTTTTAGGATTGGTTAACTTGGAGGCACTGGCGTGTGGCACGCCGGTGGTTACCTATCAGACCGGGGGCAGTCCGGAAACCATTGACGAGTTCTGTGGAGAAATCGTGAAAGAGAGAGATTGGGAAAGTCTTTTGGAGGAAGCCAGACAATGCAGGTTCTCTCCGGAAGCTTGTCTTGCCCGAGCAGAAAAGTTTAAAAAAGAAAACCAGTATGCAAAGTATCTTGCTGCGTACCAAGAACTTGTGAGATAAAGAGACGGAAGAAGGGAGAAAAGATGGACATTCAGCCATTAAAACCATTACAGGAAAGTAAAGACACCAAGGTAAACAGTATGCTCAGCATTCCGCTTTTATCGGCTTTTTTTCTGATTATTACCTATACCCTTCTCCCCCAGAGAGGATGGTGGTTTGACCAAAGAGATGTGATTAACTCTTTCTTTGTGAACGGAGTATTTTCTTTTATCATGATGGTAAAAACCGCCACGAAAAAACCATATTCTCTGGAATTGATGCATTGGATTTTCTTTTATTTCTTCTTTTACTTTGCAGCGACCATCCAATATCGAATTTATTATTTCCCATGGGGATTGGAGCCTACCAACGCCGAGGTATTAAAAGCCAACTGGTTTTTGCTCATTTGGGGCATCAGTTTTTCTGTGGGAACCATGTTTGCCCGGTATACCAAGGGGTTTCGGGGCAGAACAGTTGTGGGTTTTAAGACAGAAAAAATTAAGGATTTTAATATCATTGCCGTAGCCATTGCTCTGTATATGCTGGTTGCAGTAGGACCGAAAAATATGTTTTCCCGGGGATCGGTAGACAGCCTTTTTTCCACAATGGAGCAAAGTATGAGTTTGGTATTATCCCATAGTTTGCGGGCGTTTATCGCGTTCAATGCGGTCTTTTCTCTTATTGATTATCAAAAAGAAAAAAAGGGAGATCTTTATCTTTTCATTGCTTTTTTCTGTCTGCTTCTTTGTTGTTTCCCGTCCAGTATGTCCCGGTATAATGCGGCGGCGATTTATATTGGTATGATGGTTTTGTTCTTCCCTGCCATGAAACGGGGTTGCAAGTTTACTTATATCTTTGTTTTTTCTTTGATGGTGTTGTTCCCTTTTATGAATGCTTTTCGCGCCAAAGACTTTTTTAAAGTGGATATCATTCAGGCATTCCGCAATGTGTTCAACAATATGACATATAGTTATACCGAAGGACATTATGATGCCTATTCCATGATGATTCAAACCATCAAAGGCGTAGAAGAAACCGGCATTTATTGGGGAAAGCAGTTGCTCGGCAGTATCTTTTTCTTTATTCCCCGAAGCATCTGGCCGGAAAAACCCTATGGCTCCGGGCATACCATCATGCAAAACCTGGGCAGAGACTTTAAAAACGTATCCGAACCGATCCCAGCAGAGATGTATATTAACTTCGGTTTTGTAGGCATGATTCTGGCAGGATTTTTTGCCGGTTGGGTTCTCAGAAAAATTGATCTTATTTATTGGGAAAGGGAGAGTGCGGAGAATATAGAAAAGAAAGAATATTCTTTCCTTAGTATTTTTTATCCCTTTTTGCTGTCTTTCTTCTTTTTCATGATGCGGGGGGACTTGTTGAGTTCCGTAGCGTATCTTACGGCGTATATTGTTGTGGGATATATCATGTTCCGGATTGGCGGCCTCTTCAAGAAAGAAGAATAGAGGAACGAGAGATCACAGGAGAGTGGAGGCTTTTGTAGATGAAGATATTGCATGTTTGCACACAGTATACAGAGGGGTTGAGTTACCAAGATAACTATCTGCCCAAGTATCACAAAAGACTGGGGCATGATGTTTCTATTGTAGCACCCAACTGGGATTATGACGAAAGCGGAGATTTTAAAGAATCCCCGGCAGGTGAATATGTGAACGAAGAGGGCATTCGTGTTAGAAAGGTAAGGTTTGAAAAAGGCCGAACCTATCACCATAAAATCAGACGGATGGAATCTTTGAAAGAGATCATAGAAGAAGAAGCTCCTGATTTGATTTTCCAGCATGGTTGTCAGCATATCCACATGAAAACCATCGTGGATTATCTGAAAAAATATCCCCAAACAAAAGTAATTGTAGATAACCACGCAGACTATTCCAATAGCGCAACATCATGGATATCCAAAAATATTCTGCATAAAATCATCTGGCGCTGTTATGCCAAAATGATAGAGCCCTATGCAGAGGTTTTTTATGGAGTCTTGCCTTCCCGGGTGAAAATTTTAACAGAACTCTATGGCATATCCCCAAAAAAGTGTGAATTACTGGTGATGGGTGCCGATGATGAGTTGGTAGAAAAAGCGGAGCGGGAAAAAGAAACCGTGAAGCAGGAACTGGGGATTGACGAAGATAATCTGCTTTTGGTTACCGGCGGGAAAATTGACTTGGCAAAAAAACAGACGTTGTTTTTGATGGAGGCAGTGAACGAAATCAATCGGGAAAACATCTTGCCATATCCGCTGAAATTGATGGTTTTCGGGTCGGTAGTGCCGGAGTTGAAAGAAGAATTTGACAGTCTTTGCAATGAGAATATCTATTATCTTGGCTGGAAAAAGTCAGAGGAAACCTATCGGTATATTGGGGCGGCAGACCTGGCAGTTTATCCGGGGAGACACTCGGTGTTGTGGGAGCAAACGGCAGCCCAGGGGGTTCCTATGGTTGTGAAGTATTGGGACGGCACTGACCATGTCAATGTGGCAGAAAATGTAAGATTTGCCCATCATGATACCGTGGAAGAATTAAAAACCATACTGATTGATATTTTAGGGAAAAAAGAAAACCTGGAAGCCCTAAAAGCCGGTGCAGAAAAAGGAAAGACAGAGTTTTTATATTCACAAATAGCGAAGAAGAGTTTGTCTAAGATATAGAAAACAGGAGTGTGTTTAAAGATGAAAATTACCGTTGTGGGAATGGGATATGTAGGTCTTTCCAACGCCGTCCTTCTTGCCCAGAAAAACGAGGTTTTTGCGGTGGATGTTGTTCCGGAAAAGGTGGAGATGATCCGGAATAAAATTTCTCCTATTGTAGATAAAGAGGTAGAAGAGTATCTTGCTCAAAAAGAACTGAATTTGAAAGTGGGAACCGACCTTGCTGAGGCTTGTCAAGGGGCGGAGTATGTTGTGATAGCCACTCCGACCAACTACGACCCTACCTTAAACTATTTTGATACTTCCAGCGTAGAAAAGGTGATAGAAACCGTGCTGAAAGTCAATACCACGGCGGCATTGGTGATTAAATCCACGGTGCCGGTGGGTTATACCGAGAAAATCAAAGAAAAATACAACTGTGACAGAATCATCTTCTCTCCTGAATTCTTGCGGGAGGGCAGGGCGCTTTACGATAATTTATATCCCTCCCGGATTATTGCCGGAGCCTCCGACGCGATGCGGGAACAGGCAGAAAAATTTATTGGTCTTCTCGCAGAAGGGGCGATTGCCAAGGATGTTCCCACCCTTTTTATGAACCCTACCGAGGCGGAAGCCGTCAAACTCTTTGCCAATACCTACCTTGCACTGCGGGTGGCATATTTTAACGAACTGGACACTTATGCAGAGGTTCGGGGGCTTGATACCAAGGCGATTATTGAGGGAGTTGGCTTAGACCCCCGTATCGGGAGCCATTACAATAATCCGTCCTTTGGCTATGGCGGTTATTGTCTGCCCAAAGACACCAAGCAACTCCTTGCCAATTATAACAATGTTCCCAATAACATTATCGGGGCGATTGTAGATGCCAACCGCACCAGAAAAGATTTTATTGCGGAACGGATTTTGGCAAAGAATCCTAAGGTGGTGGGCATTTATCGGCTTACCATGAAATCCAATTCCGATAATTTCCGGGCATCCTCCATCCAGGGGGTTATGAAGCGGATTAAGGCAAAGGGAATCGAAGTAGTGGTTTATGAGCCGACCTTAAAAGAAGAAACTTTCTTCAACTCAAAAGTGATTAGAGATATTGCAGAGTTTAAGGAAATTTCCGATGTGATTGTAGCAAACCGTTATGCGGAAGAAATCGAAGATGTGATGGACAAGGTGTACACCAGAGATTTATATTTCAGAGATTAAGAGAGATAAGCGCTGGAAAAGAGGTGGGGAGAAAATGGTTAACTTTTTATATACGCTCTGCAATAAGGCTTACGAAAAATATATTACATCAGGGGAAAAGAAGATATATTACCTGTTATTTGGTGTAACTGCCAAGATAACCCAGGTTGTGTT
>JAZSKV010000016.1:0-5296 GCA_045534975.1 Ructibacterium sp.
CTCTCCTGTTTGATGATCAATGCTGATACATTCAATTTCGCAAGGATGATTCTCCATCCAGCCAATGAGTGCCTGCACCAATGCCGATGCACCGGCGCAGACAATATCTCTGCCTTTATCGGCATATCCAGCGTGTCCTGATACGACTAAGGAATGGGTATCTCCCTCAGTTCTATATGTAGCATGAATCATTGCTGGCTCATATCAGGGCTGGCACGGCTCGCCAGCCTCTGTCCATAATCCGTCATAGTGGTCTCTTGTGCCTGTTTCTGTGCTTGTCCCATACCACTCGCCTCTGGAGTTTGTTTAGGAACAACACCGCCCGGCATCCCTTGTGCGTTCATACCCGTCACGCTTTTGAGCATCATATTTTCTTGTGTTAATTGATTCACCATATTAAGAAGTATCTGCCCTGTCTGCACCTTATCTTTTACCGCTTCAATGCCGTCAAACTCCATCAGTTCCAGTGCCGTCATGGTCTGCTCCGCCAGTTGCGGATTGAAGAATCCCATGTTATACATCTCTTTGGCAAGTTCATTTTGTGCCATCTTGGAATAGGGTGACCGTTTCTGGGGTTTTACCACCACATCATAAATGGGCTTGCGAACCGCCTCAACATATCCTTCTTCCAACTCCTGTCCCGGATAAGCCGGGGGAATCGGTTGACCCTGCATCATTTGATTGCTGAAATCAACAAACTCATACTTTCCTGTCTCTCCTGTAATGCGGAAAGACCGGGACTCATCATAAAACTGCCGTATCAATTCAATGACCAGATAACATTCCCGGCGATAAGACCGATAGGATGCAGCAATCATATCTCTTGACTGCTTGTTTCCTGCTTCCTGCAAAGCCGCAATAGCAGCCGCCGCAGTCACACCGCCGGAAGAGGAACCCTGGGACACATCCCGGTTAGAAGATGTCTCTTTGAGTTCGTCAATCTTCATCTGCAGAACATTCAAAACATTCCCGCTGACTGTTGGTACATCAATGAGTTTCAAGCGTTCTTCATCAATGTCACCCTCTACCCAGACAATTTTCTTGGTCTTATCATTGTATTCATCAATGTTGATGCCCACATTCTTCTTGGCAAAGTATCTGGGATTGGTGGCATCGATGGCATTTTCTAAGATGACCTGTTGCAGTTTATCAATGTACATCTGGGGGGACTTCATAATGGCAATATAGCCAAACCCCACAGGGGTTCCCTCTTCCGGGAAGAGTACATCAAACTCAACGGGATATTGTCCGTGATTGTAAAAACCATTTTCTCGGTATTCAGGACTGTTCTCAGAGGCAAACAATACCTCGCTCCCCACAAACTTGCAAAAATGCAGTACCACCTTGCCGGCAGAGTTTCTCTTTTTGTAGTACCAATCCACCACCACAGACTTATTGGTCACATCAACGGCATCGTCATAAACATACTCCTTAACGTCTATCACCTTGCCGCCGACCTTACCCTTTAACTGAGGATATTCCTTTTCCAAAAGGTCATTGTCCTTTAAGGAAACAATAAACAAATCCCGGCTGGCCTGAATGTCCGTGATGCCCGCTTCCCAAAAGATATTGAGAATATCAATGAATTGGGTATCAATATCCCCCAAGCCTTCTTCCAATTCAGTGTTCCAAAAGACACCCTTTGCCACAACACCGTGCTTTAACTTATACCACGCACTATCAGAATAGGTCTCCTCGTAATTGTTCCGCTCATAAATAACCGGGAGAATGGACGAAAGCATCTTTGCCGATTCTTCATCAGACCGTTCTCTTGGCAAAACATTAGGCTCTGGAAAATTATCCATCAAGTCAGCGTGCTTTGCCGAAATGGAGTTAAACATCCAGGCAGACGTTGGCTCTGCCCTAACCGCTTTCTCTCCGTTTCGGATAATATCCCAATGCCGGAGTTTCCACCATTGTTCTTCCTCTACAATTCTATCTTCTAACTTCCGTTTCCCGTCCTTGTATTTCTTTAAGGTCTCCGCCGCCTTGGCAATGGCCTTCTTGTCAATCACACGACCTTCCTCATAGCCTTCCCCTTGAGGGCGGTGATTGCCGGTGGCAATCGTCCCACCGCTGACCGAGGCGAAAGCCGAGGCAGGGAGACCGCTTGCGGTGGATGAGGTGTCCTTTCCTCCGCCTACCCCCTCCGGCTGCACCTTGCCTAATAACTTCTGTGCTGCCATGGGGAGATAATCCTTGATGGTCTTGCCCTTACTGTTTGGATCATTTAAATTCATTTCCTATCGCCTCCTCAATACTTGCGATAAAATGCATACCTGTCTACTTCTATCTCATCCTCTAAGGGATTATATACCGCAGGTTGCCGCTGTTCCACCTTAACCGGTTTCATTGGGTTTGCCATACATAAATACCGAGTCTCATCGGCAACGTGATCTTCCTGCTTGGTATCAATATCCTCCGGCTTGTGATCGTCATACATCAAAAGCGGAATGGTTCTGATAAACGCCTTGCAGTTAGAAAAGATATACATCATGGGGATGCCATTCTCGTCAAATTGTAACCGGTAATGGACCTGCATCCACCCGGCAAGTCTTTTATGGTCACCCTTGTCGAAATATACACCATACTTCTCAGCCGTCTCGGCAATGCTGACCCCGTGGGACTTGTCCCAGATAGCAGGGTCAGCCACGCCATTGATCTGCTTGTCTTTCAACCACTCGTGTTCGTGTTCTATCCTTGCAATCTCCTTGAACATCTCATCAGGAGACCACTTCACGCCAACGTCTGCTTCATTCTTCACGCATCCGTATAATTCCAGGATACGATAGAGCCTACCGTCATAATCTACCGCCCACCAAGCACAGGAAAATGGCTTACTATAACCAAAGTCAAAACTTCGCCAGATTCTCCATTCCTTTGGAGGTTCAAAAGGCGGTATTACATGGGTATATTTCCGGTCTTCGTAATGGTCGCTGTCATTCCTAAACTCCTCAAACACCTGACCCTCATAAACATCCCAGCACCCGTCTAAGTGTGCTTTCCGCTTATGCTCCGGCAAAGCCTTTAACATATCTATGTATTCCGGGTTTGCTTCCATCAAAACCTTGTTATCGTAAACCGATGCCTGAACAAAAACATAATCCTCCGGGTTCTCCCCATCTTTGTAAGTCTTATCAATAAAAATACGTTTAATGTACTCGTGCCCCACACCGCCAGGGTTTGTGGTGTAATATACCCTGGGCTTAAAGTCTGTCCTTGTGGTACGGAGGGAAGTGCAAATAAACTTGATCCATTCCTCGGTAAAGTGGGTTGCCTCTTCAAAGATAATAAAATCGAACTCCTGACCCTGATATTGGAGCAAATCACCCTCATTATCACAATAACCAAGGAGAAGCCTACTACCATTGGGAAAGATAAAGCATCTTTCATCTTGCTGATATTTGGCATAGCCATACAGTTCCGACCGCAGCGGAATAATATGGTTATTCCTCAACTCCGGCATGGTCCTACGGAGCAGAACACCCTTTAACCCGTTATAATTCATGCAAAGCATAACCGCTTTTCTCCTGCCGGCCCAACTTTTACCGCCGCCACGGGCACCGCCATAGCCAATGTGCTTTGCCTGTGCCTTGAAAAATTCAATCTGTTTGGGGTTCGGCACTTCTTCCCGAAGACGCTGAAAGATTAACGGTTCGTTTACTTCGCCCATTCTCCAATTTCCCCTTCAAACTTCACAACCGTAATACCGGGGTTGCTAACCTCACCGTCCACAGTGACCTGCTGAGAACTTTTCCCGTAGTACACCTCTGCAAACCACTTTTCGATATCTGCTCTCACCTTCACCGGTGTATTCTCATCATCTGCAATCGCCCGAAGCCTCTCTGGTGCTTCCGATGCATACTTTTTGACAGTCGCAGGCAGTTTCGGTCTCCCTTTGGGGTTTCCGCTCTGCCCCTTTTTAAACTGTCCTGTTTTTGGCCTGTTAGCAGGCATATCCCCACCGCCTTTCATTCATATCCCCACCCTAACACAATTTCACAGAAAAATTCATACAAAAAGAGGAATTTCACAAACTTTTTTCAAAAAAAACTCTCATCTTCGGTATTGACCCCAACAAGCGCCCCTTGTCTAAAGCAGAGAGGGCCACGCCGTGGCGAGTGGATTCAAAAAAACGCCCGTATGTTTTTTACAACACACAGGGCATCTCTCTTTTCAATTTTCTCCGGTTCCTTCAATCACAATACCCATTTCATCACGCAGGGTCTTTTTGATTTCCGCTACACTCACATACCTATCTCCAACTAAGTCTGATAACTCGCAGATGTGACCGAATAACCGGTTCAGCCGTTTCATACCGAACCCCCACTTGTCATGCATCACCATTAGAAAGATGGCAAAAGCATTTTTAACTGCATCATCGGTAACCTCTCTTTTCATCCGCTCCACATCAGACCGTCTAAGATTAATATGTGGATTTTTCTTCTTCGCCATTATTATTCCTCCGGCCCATCGGGCAACTCCATCCAATAAGAAACCCCCGGATTCTCAATATTGGTATACGCTTCCAGTAGCCACCCATCTGGAAAATAAGTCCCCATCTCTATGGCATTTTGAAATGTTATGTTCCCATGCTTCCCATTCACAATTACCAGAACACACTTATCCTCCTCAGGCAACGCATCCTTGACGCTGATCCAACCGACACCCGGAACCGAATCAATCACACTCTGCAACTCTGCAGCACAATCCACCACATCAATTTCCTTTAACCCTGCATCAATGTAGGTATGAAAATATTTCTTTATCCTATCCCTTACTTCTCCCACTTTCACAAACATCATTTCCCGCTCCTTTCAGTTCTTATTTTGTTCCGCAAGTGCTTCTTCTACTGCTTCATCGCAACATTGTTGTATGTAATCATCAACATTGATTTGCATTGTCCTTAACGGATAGGTATGATATGACAGTTTCCCGCCTGTTGCATGACACAGAAGGCATTCTAATTTATAAACCACTTCCTCATACGCTTTTCTTTTGACAAATGGAATTTCCACTTATGTATCCCTCCTTAAAATCGTTCTTTTATCCTTTGAATTGCGATTTTATTGCCCGCTCCTTTGTCATTCCTCGTCACCGCCCTCCATAAAGTTTACAAATTTTTCGTAACATTCTTCGCAAAGGTCAATCCTCTGCCCTTGATTTCCCCTTGTTTCGCCTACCGCCCATAATTGTATTTTGGCAGACCATCTATATCTTGCATAACTCGGATTATAACACCCTAATTTGTTTGTAATTTCCTTACCACATCTATCACATAAAATCTCTGTTCTTT
>JAZSKV010000023.1:0-3507 GCA_045534975.1 Ructibacterium sp.
GAAACTGGGACAAGTGATTTTCCGGATTGACGGAGAAGAGGTCATCCGGAAAGACTTAGTCGCCGAAAAAACCGTTGCCCGCATCAATCCCTGGCAGATGTTTTTGCGGATGGCAAAAAAATGGCTGACCCTATAAGAAAAACCGCCCTATGGGCGGTTTTATTCTTTATCCTTTTAAAATCGGCGAGATTCGTTTATAGATGAAAAAGGTCACCAGGGATACCAACACTCCCTTTAATATATTAAAGGGAGTCACGCTGAGCAAGATAACTTTCCATTGATTGTCCACAAAGGGAAGAATCTTCTGGCACATGGCGATGATGGCCTCCATGGGAATGCCGGAAACCTCGGTGTAAAAGGGAAACATAATAAAATAGTTGGACAGTATCCCCACCAGAGAAAAACAAACCGTTCCTATCAACATGGCAAGGAGGGCTCCTTTCCGGTTTTTTGCCTTGCGATAGATGAGTCCTGCCGGCAGGACAAAAGCCACCCCCAGCAGGAAATTAGAGAGTTCCCCCACGCCGCCGGTGGAGGTCATAAAAAGATGGAGCAGATTTTTTACCAATTCGGTCAAAACCCCTGCCAGAGGTCCAAAAGCAAAGGCAAGGACCAGCGCCGGCAGGTCAGATAAATCCAGTTTAATAAACACCGGGGCAAAGGGCAGGCTAAAATCCAGCATCATCAAAATGAGGGATATGGCTGCGCCAAGGGCGACACTCACCATCATCCTTGTGGAAATGATTTTTTGTTTCATAAAAAAGACCTCCTGTCAAAACAGTAATAGAAAACCCCCTGAAATCATTTCAGGGGGTTTGATGCACGAAAGAACAGAAAAGGGCAAACCTTTTCTAAAACAGACTTCTTTCATCCAGACTTTGACCAATTCCTTGGCACTACTGTCGGCTTTGGAGTTTCACCAAATCAGCAGAGTTCCCTCTGCGCGCGGGCTTTACCGCCGGTACGGAATTTCACCGATCCCTGAAGTTTTATGATTTGCTTTTAAAATTTTACTCTGTGAGCAGGTTGTCCGGCACAACAGGTTCCACCGTTGTTGTGGGCAACGGCGTCGCCATGGGAGAAGATGTCGGGGTTGGAACGGGCGTTACCGCAGGTGCTGTTGCCTCGGGTGCATTGGGCTCTGTGGTAGCATTAGGCTCTCCCGTAGCGTTGGGATCTGCCGTGCTATTGGGGTCATCAGTAGCATCCGGGTCTGCCGACTCGGTAGGCTCCGGTTCCTCCGTTGCCTTAGGCGAATACCGGCTGGAACCCAAAGACTGCCGGGAAATTTCCTGCCCGTTCTTTTTGACGACCCGGGTGACGGAATAATGGTACCCGCCGCCGCTTCTTAAAAGTTCTACCGAAATATTTTCCGGGTTATAGCCAAAGATACTAAATGTCAATTTGCCGCCGGTACTATCTGCCACAATTTTGATGGGGTAGCCGGTGTTATTCTTAAAACGCAAATCCAGATAACCCTCGGCAATGGTGGCATCTAACCCTGCCGGCATATAACCCACCAACATACTGTGATTGTGCCTTTCTAAGATTTCTAAGTTTGCGTAAAGTGCCGCGCAATAAAGGGTGGAAGATGGCTGGCAGATACCGCCGCCCATGCCGCTTTCCACTTTATTTCCCACATAGACTGGGGCTGCCTGATAGCCATTTGCCCAGGTCCGGGGAAGAATGGTTTTATCATAAGAAAATTCGTCGCCCGGCATCATTTCTGTCCCGTTGACACGGCTCGATGCCAATCTTACATTGTTGTTTCGGGCAGCAGAACCGCTGTAATAGGTGGTATAACTGCCTAAATTATCTTTGTAAAGACGCTCGGTTAACATTTCGGTGGTCAGTTCCGGCTCTTTGGTAGAAACCGGGAAGGTGGTGGTGTTATCCGCCGATTGGTCCACGGCAGAAAGTGCCGCCTGTACCGTTTCTTTGTCTACCTCGCACTGATATTTGCTGGGATGTACGGTGATTTTCCCGTCCTCCCCTTTTTCATAGTAGGCGTTCTGGGGTTTGGATGTGAGCCATTTGTAAAATTCATCAAAGTCCAGAGGTTCCGGGGTGATACTTTTGGGTTCTAACCGGATTGTCCCAAAGTCACCCCCACAAATCTGTTTTTCCACCTGGGCAATCAAAGGCTCCCGCTCCGCTTTGATTCCATTGACCTTTCCATGAAGAACCACTTTGTCTTTTTCGATTTGGAAGGTATAGCCCACCGGTTCGATTTCAAACTCTCCGGCTACGGACTGAAACGCCGCTTCTAATTTATCCTTGTCATAGGTCAGAACGGGAGAAATATCAACCCTCTTTAAAAGCCGTGCCGTCATGGCAAAGGTTTTGGAGAAGATATTGTCATAATCACTCTTTTCTATAGCGGCATCCACTGACGCCTGATGGTCAAAAGCAATCTGCAAATCGTCAAGGGCAAGTTCTATCCGGTTGTTTTTGCAAACCAAAGGAATGGTGGCTCCCGCTACGTTTTTCACATCGTAGGTTTCCTTTAACATGACAAGGGCTTCTTCCGGTGTTTTGCCGCTAAGATCACAATCTCCCACATAAAGATTGGGGTAAATGCCCTCATAAGAAGAGGCGTAAATTGCCACAGAAACAAAGGCAGCCACAAGAATCGCTATCGCCGCTATGGCAATAAGTCGACCTGTCTTGACGCCCTTGATTTTTGTTTTCTCCTTGCGTACGTCGCCGCTGCGGCGTTGTTCTGACATAAACTCACTCCCGATAAGTTCATTCTTTCTTTACTATATCACGGAATCTTTGGAAAAGCAATATAAAGCCACAAATTCTACCGAAGTGTCAATATTTTCATATCTTTTTTAGTATATGCGCCTTGCCTTTTTTCCATGCCGAAAACCTAAAGGCTATTCCAGCGTGCCGTCCAAAAGTTTTAGAACCAAAGCGGTATTTGCCTCTGCTTTTTGCCGGGAAGCATCCCCTACCAACACAAGTTCCCGGCAGAGCCGGTCTTTCAGTTCCATAATCTGGTCTACATAACGGCGGAGGGTCAAGGGATTCAATCGTTCTGCCGATTCTGTATAATCCTGCCCTAAGTATGCCATGGTGGCTTCCACCTTAGGGTCATAAATCAGACCAATAGCAGGGGTCCCCATACTTGCTGCATAAATCAACGTATGGAGCCGCATGCCTAAAATCAACTCCGCACCGCCAACCACGCCCAAAAGTTGAGCCGGGGTGGGCTTTCCCCTCAGGATATACCCTTTGTGATGCATCAGGGACAGGGTCTTTTCTGCAATCTCGGTATCTCTGGTTTCCTGCATGGGGATAAAGAGAATTTCCAGACCATATTTTTCATGGATATCATCGGCAAGTTCAGCAACGATCTTCGCCATGTCCGGGTCTGCATATCGCCAGGGTCTAAGGGCGATACCCACATAGGGTTTGTCTTTGGGAAGATTAGATGATGTTTTGATTTCTGCAATTTCCCCATCCTCTGCCGCCGTCAGGGTAAAGGCAGGGTCTGCCGTT
>JAZSKV010000110.1:0-22612 GCA_045534975.1 Ructibacterium sp.
GTTTGCGCAACTCCTGACCGAACAATTTGACCGGATTGAAAAAATGAAAGCAGAAAAGGATTTTATTGACTACGAGAGCCTTGACAATATTGTCATCGGCGTTGTGGGCGGTGACGGCATTGGCCCGTCTATCACCGCACAGGCACAGAGAATTCTGGAATTTTTGCTGAAAGATGAAGTAGAAAAAGGCCGTATCACCTTTAACGTGATTGACGGTTGTACCATTGAACACCGTGCCGAGGTTGGCAAGGCACTCCCTGATGACGTGGTAGAAGAACTGAAAAAGTGCCACGTTATCTTAAAGGGTCCTACCACTACCCCCCGCGCCGGCGATCCCTGGCCCAACATTGAAAGTGCCAATGTGGCGATGCGGAAAGAGTTGGACCTCTTTGCCAATGTTCGTCCTGTTAAGGTGCCGGAACAGGGCATTGACTGGACTTTCTACCGGGAGAATACCGAGGGTGCTTATGCCGTAGGCTCTAAGGGTGTTCATGTGAATGATGATTTGGCAATCGACTTTACCGTCACCACCCAGGAGGGTAGTGAACGGATTGCCAAAGCCGCTTTTGAGTATGCCAAGAAAGCCGGCAAGACCCGGGTTACCGCTGTCACCAAGGCGAACGTGGTAAAGACTACCGACGGTAAGTTCCTCCGCATCTGTCAAGAAGTTGCCAAAGATTATCCCGGCATTGAACTGGATGACTGGTACATTGATATTATGACTGCGAAACTGGTAGACCCCAAACGGAGAACCCAGTTCCAGGTATTGGTACTGCCTAACCTCTACGGCGATATCTTAACCGATGAAGCCGCAGAATTCCAGGGCGGTGTTGGTACTGCCGGCAGCGCCAATATCGGTAAGCGTTATGCCATGTTTGAGGCCATCCACGGCAGCGCTCCCAGAATGGTGGCAGAGGGCCGTGCCAAATACGCTGACCCCTGCAGTATCATCCGTGCCGATGTTATGCTCTTAGAGCATATCGGTTACGCAGACCGTGCTAAGAAGTTAGAACGGGCATTGGATATCTGTATGTATGAGGAAAAGAAACTGACCATTACCGGCCGGGACACCGGCTGCACCGGTGAAGAATTTGCCGATTACGTTATGGAGACCATTCAAAGTCTTTAATATTGCATCAAAAAATATCCCTGCCATCGGCAGGGATATTTTTTTACTTATTCTTGAAACATGGGTGTGGAAAGGTATCGCTCGCCGGTATCCGGCAGGAGTACCACCATGGTTTTACCCCAGTTTTCCGGGCGCTTGCCCACTTCCTCTGCGGCAAAAAGTGCCGCACCGGAGGAGATACCCACTAAGATACCCTCTTTGGTTGCCAGGATTTTTCCGGCACGGTAGGCGTCTTCCTCCTTTACCGTGATGATTTCATCATAGACCCCCGTATCCAGGGTTTGTGGCACAAACCCTGCGCCAATTCCCTGGAGTCCGTGGCTCCCGGCTTTTCCCTGGGATAATACTGGTGAACCTGCCGGTTCTACGGCGATGACCTTGATATTGGGATTCTTTTCTTTTAAATATTTGCCAACACCGGAGATGGTGCCGCCGGTACCAACACCGGCGATAAAGATATCCATTTTGCCATCGGTGTCTTCCCAAATTTCAGGGCCGGTGGTTTGGATATGTGCCTCAGGATTTGCCGGATTTTCAAACTGTCCCGGAATGAAACTATTGGGAATCTCTTTGGCTAACTCCTCTGCCTTTTGGATGGCACCGCTCATACCCTTGGCACCCTCGGTCAGCACAATCTCTGCGCCATAGGCTTTTAAGAGGTTCCGTCGTTCCACGCTCATGGTCTCCGGCATGGTAAGGATGGTTTGATACCCCCTTGCCGCCGCAACGGCTGCAAGACCGATGCCGGTGTTACCGCTGGTGGGTTCAATGATGACAGCACCTTTCTGTAAAAGGCCTTGTTCCTCGGCTGCATCCAGCATGTTCTTTGCCACTCTGTCTTTGACGCTGCCGGCTGGATTAAAGTATTCCAATTTTCCAAGAATGGTAGCCGGAATCTCTCGTTCTCTTTGATAGTTCTGTAACTGTAACAACGGCGTTCCGCCGATCAATTCTGCAATGTTCTGATAGATTTTCAATGTTCTGCCTCCTTAATCTTAGGATGCACTATTTTTCTCTTTTTATTGCTTTTTGATATTGAGCAGTCTAACAATCACCGGACTTAAAATGATGTTGGAACCTACTTCAAATAAGAAGTTGATACCGACAAGTCCCACTATCATATACTGCCCCACATTGCCGCCAAGTCCTGCTGCTGCCGCCCAGCCGGTGACGGCTTCCATAAAGAATACCAGGCAGCCAAGCAGAAATACACCGGTATTGACCACCGGGCAAATCAGCGCCGCAGCGGCTACTGCCAGATACCGATTCCAACGGCTGACCAGACGATAAACCAATCCAGAAACCAGACCGCACAAAATGCCTTTTGCCAGCACGGTGATGATGGTGCCGGGTACATTGATTGCTAAAAATGCCCCTGCATCTGTCATCAAAACCACGGCGCCAAAGACCAACCCCAGCCATGCGCCCGCGCCGACACCGCAGGTAGCGGCACCAACAACAATGGGAAGCAATACCAGAGAGATGGAAAAGGGGCCGAACTTGATACTGGCACCTAACATTTGCAGAATGATAACGATAGCCGTCAATACTGCCGTCAGCACTAAAGTTTTGGTTGACCATTTGTTTTTCATAAAAATTCCTCCTTGCTCTCGTTCATCTTTTTGATACGAGGCTTCTTAAATTTTTATATCTACACATCAAAGTTTCGGGCAAAGATACCATCCCTTTCTGCCTTTTGGGTCAGTTGGTTATGTATCCTACTTTGCAAAAAACTTTCATGGAATTTTTATTCTGTTTTATTCTTTTGGTACAGGATATAAAGACCTTTTAAAACCAGATTTTCATCCACGGTAATCTGATGCCGGCAATGGGGAATGATGGTACCGGAAAATCCTCCCGTTGCAATCACCGGAAGTTCCTGACCCATCTCCTGGCAAAACCGGTCAATCATGCCGTCTATCATAGACGCATTACCAAAGACCGCACCTGACCGCATACAATCAGCGGTGTTTTTTCCAATCACCGATTTGGGGGCTTCCAGGCTAATCTGGGGCAGTTGCGCCGTGCCGCTTGCCAGGGCTTTTAAGGCAATGCTGACACCGGGAATGATGGAAACACCAATAAAGGCACTGTTTTGATCCATTACCATGATTTTGGTAGCGGTACCCATATCCACAATCAAAGAGGGACTACCGTAAAGGCTATCTGCCGCCACGCAGGCACAAATCAAATCAGCACCCACGGTAGCCGGATTATCGCAGATAATCTGGATTCCGGTCTTGATGCCCGGCGCTACCATAATTACCTCTGCATCATAGAGCATTTTTATGGCTTTTTCTATGATATGATTCAGCGGCGGTACCACCGAAGATACAATGACACCCTTAACCTCACTCTTTTCCACCCCATGGAGAGTAAGCACGCTCCGGATTTTGGTGGCATATTCGTCCTCGGTTTTAGTGGCATCGGTGGCAATTCTCGCTACAAATGAAAGTTCTTCCCCGGCAAAGCCGCCTAAGACCATATTGGTATTCCCGATATCAATGGCAAGAATCATGGTTATTTCTCCCTTACCTAATTTCTAAAAATCGCTTTTTTCTCTCTGGTGTATTCTATCACACCTCGTATCGATGGTCAAGCATTTCTACCTATAAAGTACGTAAACTTGACAAAACTTTAATTTTTGGCTATAATGACGGTGGTTTGAGTAAAACCAAAGGAGGGATTCCTATGCAAAAGAAACTCGTAGCGCTGTTTTTGGCAATTTTTATGGTTTTGGGAGCGTTTCCCAGCTTTGCCTTAAACGCCACCTTTACCGATGTGCCGGCTACTGCCTGGGAGGCACCTTATGTTTATGATTTGGTAGGCCGGGGCATTTTAAGCGGTTATGGCGACGGAACTTTTGGCCCTCGCGACACGGTTAAACGTGCGGAATACGCCAAAATGCTGGTAGGCATTACCAAGACCCCCACCGGCAACAGTATTTCTTCTGCCTATACCGATGTGCCAACTTGGGAATGGTATTTCCCTTATGTTTGTGCATCCCATGATTTTATTTCCGGTTTTACCGATGCCAATGGGGTTTTGACCTTTAAGCCGGAAAATGACGCCACCCGTGAAGTGGTCACCGTTGCCCTGGTTAAGGCTCTGGGCATTGATTTATCCAAGTATACTGACCCTACCGGCTATTTGTCTTCCCGGTTCTCTGATGTAGATACCATCTCCACTCATAACCGGGTTTATATTGCCGCTGCCGTAGATAAAGGCTATATCACCGGCGACACAGAAGGTACCTTCCGCGGTCAGGATTCCATTATCCGGGCTGAAGTTGTGGCTGTTTTGTGTCGGGCATTCCCCAACGATTCTACAGGTACTACCCCTGCCGTCAATGCTTCTTTGACGGCTTTCTTTATGGACGTGGGACAGGGCGATGCCTGCTTTATAGAACTCCCCGGCGGCAAAACCATGCTGATTGACGCCGGCACTTCCAAAGCAGAAGAAAGCATCCTGGCTTTCTTAAAGAATCAAGGATGCACCCATTTAGATTATGTAATCGTTACCCATCCCCACGCTGATCATATCGGTTCTATGACCGCCGTATTGAATCAGGTTTCGGTGGGTACGCTATATATGCCGGAAGTGGCAACCAACACCAAAACCTATGAACGGCTCTTAGACACCATCCTTGCGAAAAACATTCCGGTGGTAGCAGCAAAAGCCGGAGTGTCCATTTCGGGTATGGATAGCGTCACCGCAACCTTTTTAGGGCCGGTGGATGATACCGATGATTTGAACAATGCGTCTGCAGTACTACGGCTATCCCTGGGCGAGATTGATTTTCTCTTGACCGGAGATGCCGAAGAACCGGCAGAATCTCTGATGCTGAATCATGGTTTAGCCTTAGATGCCGAGGTTCTTAAAGTAGGTCACCATGGTTCTTCCACCTCTTCTTCTGCTGTCTTTTTGACAGCGGTGAAACCGGAAGTTGCCGTCATATCCTGCGGTGCGGGAAACTCTTATGGACATCCTCACGGGGAAACCTTAGATGTCCTTTCTTCTCTTGGCACAACGGTCTACCGTACCGACCTTTGCGGCATGGTTACCATTACCACCAACGGACAGGAAATACAGGTAAAAACGGAGCGATAAGGAGCATCTTATGAAGGTAATTTTAGACCGTATAGAAGAGGCGTTTGGCGTAGTGGAATTGCCAGACGGAAGTTTTGCCAATCTTCCTCTTTCCCTGATTCCGGACGCCAAAGAGGCTGATGTGATTACCATCACCATAGACCGGGAGGAAACGAAAAAACGCGCTCAAAGAATACAAAACCTGATGGAACAGGTCTTTACGGACAGAAGATAACGGAGGTACATCATGGTACGTTTTGCTGAGGAAAAAGACCTGGATTTTCTCAAATATATCTGGGATATCTGCTTTCACGACCCCAAAGAATTTATTGACTGGAATTTTGACAGAAATTTCTCTTATGAGAATACTTTGATTGCAGAAGTGGATGGCAAGCCTGCCTCTTGCATGCAGTTGATGCCACACCGGATTTTATTACGAAACAAAATCTATCCTGTCAATTATATTTCCGGGGTTGCCACCCTGCCGGAATACCGGCATAAAGGTCTTGTTCGGGAGATGTTTGCCTTTGCCTTTCCCCAGATGGAAAAGCGGGGAGAACCCATCAGCCTTCTGGTTCCCTTTAACTATCCATTTTACGAAAAGTTTGGTTATAAACAATGCTATGAAAAAACATTTCGGTACACAAAGCAGTTACCCAAAAAGGGGCTTTGCACCGGAGAAGACCTTTCCCCTGATTTGATTGACCGGCTGGATATCATCTATCAAAAAGCCATGGTCCAAAAGACAGGCTATGCCCTTCGTTCCAAAGAAGACTGGCAGAAAATCTTAGAAGATTTACTTATCATCTCCAAAGGCAAGATTTTCTTCCACCAGACCGATGGATTAGAAGACGGCTATGCTCTCATCAGCTCCCATCCCAAAGAAGGGTTTGAACTTCACGAAGTATTGGGGGTATGCGACCTGGATTTCCGAAGCGAAGTCAAACCCTTTGCTATGGCGCGGGTCTTGGATATCCAAGGTTTACTCTTTGATTGGGTCACGGATTTTCACGGATGCTGGCGAATCAAGATTGTGGATGAAAATATCCCCAAAAACAACCTGACCCTATGCCTTACCCATGGTAGCGTGGAACCTTGCACGGAATATGATACCGAGATTGATATTCGGTACCTGACCCAACTGCTCTTTGGTTTTTCCGGAGATTTCCCGCATGTTTTTTCTAAAACTGACACCTATCTCAATATGATATTTTAGGCATAAAAAAAGAACCCCGGTGGGGTTCTTTTTTATTGCGATTTACGCTCTGCCGCTGCCACCGAAAAGACGAATCTTCTCTGCCGCCTTTGCTTTCACTGCGTCACGGCCCGGTCCGATATACTTTCTCAGGTCGAAGAGTTCCGGCTGTGCAGCCAAAACTTCCCGAACGGTATCGGTATAAGCGCAACGGAGTTCAGTATCAATGTTGATTTTGTTCACACCCAAAGAAACTGCCTTTTTGATGCTCTCGTTGTCAACGCCAGATGCACCATGGAGTACGATGGGGATATTCAAGTCCTTTTTGATGGTGTCCAGACGGTCAAAGTCCAGTTTGGGGATACCCTTATATTTACCGTGTGCGGTACCAATGGCGATTGCCAGGTAGTCTACACCGGTCTCTGCAACAAATTGCTTTGCTTCCACCGGATCGGTGTACATAGCATCTTTTTCGTCAACCTTGATATTATCTTCAACGCCGCCAAGTCTACCCAGTTCTGCTTCCACGGAAACACCGCTGGCATGCGCCACGTCAACAACACGACGGGTTACGTCAATATTACCCTCTAAGGGATGGTGAGAACCGTCAATCATAACAGAAGACCAGCCGTTTCTGATACATTTTACTGCAACGTCAAAACTGCCGCCGTGATCTAAGTGGAAAGCAACGGGGACTTTAACACTGTTTGCAGCACAATGAACCATGGCAGACAACATCTCTACACCTGCATAAGAGAGAGCGCCCTCGGTAGTCTGTACAAATACCGGAGCATTTTCTTCCTCTGCTGCTGCTAAAACTGCCTGGAGCATTTCCATATTAACCACATTGAATGCGCCGACTGCATAACCGTTTTTGTGGGCGTGATCCAGAATTTCTTTACCTGTTACTAACATTTTGTAGTACCTCCATTGTATATTAAATTTGATTATTTTTCTTCTTGACGGATTTGCAGGGTTTTTACGTTGATATGCACCCAGCGCACCGTAATCGAGGTAAATTCCTCGATAGCCTCATGAATTCTGTCCGAAATCTTTTTGGCTTCTTTGGCCACCCGGCAGGGAAAATGCATGGACACATCGATATCCAGCATCAACCGACCGCCCGGGGTGGTAGAACTTCTAACCTTTAAAACTTTATGAACGCAAGAAAACTGCATGGCTTCATAAGTACAGATATCTGCGATGGCCTTGGGAGAAATTTTATACTCTCCAAGATAACTGTAAGAGGGTCGCATGACTGTCTTTTCCTCCATGACCGTAGTTTGGTCTTTTTTCTTAAAGATAAGATTCAGCGAATCCATAAAATAACCGGAAAACTGTTTTTTAACCTCGAAGGTGGGTGCGGGGATAACATGCTTGCCTTGCTTGTTCCGCATCTCCTCCGCCAGTTTGATCTCCTCCGGGGTGGAAACCTCTTCAATCTGGATGATCCGTTCAATAGGGGCAACGCCTAATACCGTGGCAATTCGCTCCACCATTTTATTACTGGTACCAATGATCAGTAAGGACTCTGCCTGGTTTTCTATCAAGGCTCTCTTGACCTCTGCCACATGGTCCGGCGCCTGGAAAATAGCACGGCGCACCGAGGCAACCTTATTGGGTTCCCTCTTGGCTGATTTTCCGGCAATAATCCGGCTATCAGAAATCAAAAGCCCATCATCAATGATATAATCAATCTGGTTTTCCCGTGCCACCCACATACTGTGGTGGCTTTTTCCAGTTCCGGATTTTCCTACCAAAGCATATACTTTCATGGACTATTCCTCTTTCTTTTCCTTTTCCGACAACTTAAAAGAAAGTCGCATCAAGCTATCACTCAAATGCACATTTTCTACTACAATATCCGAACCGGCTTCGGAAAGTTCGGTATAGGAGAAGTTCAAAAATGCACGAATTCCATAACCTACCAACTCCTCTGCCACCTCGTGTATGGCATCTCTGGGAACGGCGAGAATCGCCATTTCCGGTCGGTTTTCTTCAATAAATGTTTTAACATTTTGATAATCCTGTATGGTATATCTGGTCAGTTCTGTGCCGATTTTTTTAGGGTCCACATCAAAGATACCAATCAAGCGAAAACCTCTGGATTCAAACTTGGTATTAATGGCAAAGGTTCTGCCCATATTTCCGGCACCGATTAAAATCGCCGTGTAACCCTGATGAATTCCAAGAATATTGGCAATTTCGCTCTGTAATACTTTTACATTATACCCATATCCCTGCTGTCCAAAACCGCCGAAACAATTTAAGTCCTGACGAATCTGGGATGCAGTTACGTGCATGCGTTCACTAAGTTCCCGAGAGGAAATTCTCTCGATGCCGCTGTCTAATAAATCAGCCAAATACCGGTAATAACGCGGCAACCGGTTGATCACTGAATCGGATACTTTTTTCTCCATATATTTCGCTCCCAACAAGATTTCTATCCCTTGTGAAATCTCTAACAAAATTATAACACAAGTATTTTTATTTGTACAGTAGTTTTCAAAAAAAGTTTTTAATCATAGCATACGAAGGAGAAAACCCTCTCCTTGACACCTTTTGGGGATTGTGATATAGTAAAAACGTAGATAGTAGCCTCATGCAACGGCATGAGTTTTTTACTTTTAAACCTGATACGGGAGGCAAAAACATTGGATATCAAAAAACTTGCATTGGAAAAACACCTTGACTGGAAAGGAAAAATCGAAGTTGTTTCCAGAGCCAGGGTCGAAAGCAGCCAGGATTTATCCACCGCTTATACCCCCGGAGTGGCAGAACCCTGTCTGGCTATCCAAAAGAATCCGAAAAAATCTTATGAACTCACCCGGCGTTGGAACTTGGTGGCTGTCATCACCGATGGTTCGGCGGTTTTGGGGCTTGGAGATATCGGTCCGGAAGCCGGCATGCCGGTCATGGAGGGCAAATGTGTTCTCTTTAAAGAATTTGCCGATGTAGACGCCTTTCCCCTTTGTATCAAAACTCAGGATGTGGACGAGTTGGTTCGCACCATCTATAACATTTCCGGCAGTTTTGGCGGCATTAATTTAGAGGACATTGCCGCACCCCGTTGCTTTGAGGTAGAACGCCGGTTAAAGGAAATCTGTGATATCCCTGTCTTTCATGACGACCAGCACGGCACTGCCATTGTGGTTGCTGCTGCACTCCTTAACGCCTTGAAAGTGGTAGATAAAAAAATAGAAGATATCAAACTGGTGATCAACGGTGCTGGTTCTGCTGGTTCTGCCATTGCCAACCATCTTTTACAGTTGGGCGTCAAAAATATCATTCTGTGCGATAAATTTGGCATCCTTTGTGAGGGTACGGAGGGCCTGAGCCCCGCCCATCAGGAAATGGCAAAAAAAAGTAACCAGGAAAAACTAACCGGAACTCTATCTGATGCCCTCAAAGGCGCAGACGTTTTTATTGGGGTTTCCGCACCGGATGTTGTCAAGCCGGCTGATATTCAAGCCATGGCTCCAAAACCTATTGTCTTCCCAATGGCAAACCCGACTCCGGAAATTATGCCGGATGTAGCCCTTGCCGCCGGCGCCGCCGTGGTAGGTACCGGACGCTCTGACTTTCCCAACCAAATCAACAATGTTCTGGCTTTTCCCGGAATCTTCCGGGGTGCTCTTGATGTCAGAGCCAGGGACATCAATGAAGCAATGAAAATGGCTGCCTCTTACGCCATTGCCGGTCTGGTTGCGGATAACGAATGCAAAGCCGATTATATCCTCCCCAAGGCATTTGACGAGAGAATCGGCAAAACCGTCGCCAAGGCAGTTGCCAACGCCGCCATCGAAAGCGGCGTTGCCAGAATCTAATCGCACTTTTTCTCCCTGACCACACAACCACTTTGGTCGGGGTTTTCTTTGCATCGCCTTGCAAAAAAAGAGGTTTTTTGTCAAACTTTGAGGTTTGTCCTCATAAAAAATCGACGCTGGAAAAAAATATTAAATTTTTCCAATTTTTTCCTTAAAATCTATTGACAAAATTTGGAAATTAGGTTTATAATTTAGACATTCACCGAAAACAAAACAAGAAATAAACAAAGGAGTGCAAAAAATGCAGGAAAATGGAACAGCAAAAATTCGAGTTTTAATTGCAGATGATAACAGAGAATATGTAGAGGTCCTCTGTTCTTACATGAAACAAGAGCGGCGAATTGAGGTGGTTGGTTGCGCCTACGATGGCTTGGAAGCCATCAATATGTTACGGATGACCGACCCGGATATTCTGATTTTAGATATGGTAATGCCCAACATGGACGGTATTGGGGTTTTGGAAAAGATGCAGGATCTTCGACTGAAAAAAATGCCTAAGGTTTTGATAGTCAGCGCGGTACTCAACGACAGCATTGCCGCCAAAACCATCGCCCTGGGTGCCGAATATTTTATGCTCAAACCCATTGACTTTGATGTATTGTTAGGTCGCATTACCATGTTTTCAAAAGAAGAAGAAAACAAAATCGCCGAGTTCCGTCCCCAGGAAATCCGGGGTATCGCCAAAAAGAGCATCAGCGACATTGAAACCATGGTAACCGAAATCATCCATGAAATCGGGATTCCGGCACATATCAAGGGCTATCAATATTTGCGGCATGCCATCATCATGGTAGTCAACGACCTGGATGTAATCAACTCCATTACCAAAGAACTTTATCCAACCGTTGCCAAAAACTTTAACACCACACCCAGCCGGGTAGAACGTGCCATCCGCCACGCCATTGAGGTAGCATGGGATCGGGGCGATACCGAAGTTTTAAACTCCTTCTTCGGCTATACCATTGCCAATTCCAAAGGAAAACCCACCAACTCTGAATTTATCGCTATGATTGCCGATAAATTGAGATTACAGATTAAAAATGCTTCCTAACAAATCTCTCATCTTTTCAAAGAAAAGATAAAAAAATCCTTGACAATAACCCCGGTATTGTGCTATAATGAGTGGCGTTGTCGAGGTGTGGCTCAGTTTGGTAGAGTACTACGTTCGGGACGTAGGGGTCGCAGGTTCAAATCCTGTCACCTCGACCAAATTTAAAACCCGTGTTAATTGGCTGAATACGCTGATTATCACGGGTTTTCTTTATTTCAACATTGGAGCAAAAGTGAATTAAATTGAATAGAATTTAGTCAAAACTCCAGTCAAATTCCAGTCAAAACTAAAAATGCGGAATATATTCCGTCGCAGATTTTGTCATTTTCTTTTACATTTTAGATAACAAATGTGAAAGGAGGCAAAGTCATGACTGATGAAAGAGAATTACTGGCAACCAAACTGAAAGATTTTCGGCACCAGGAAAAATTAAATCAATTTGACTTTGCCGAAGACTGCGGTATCAGCAAAGATACCATAAGCCTGATTGAACGCGAAAACGCAAACGTCCGTCTCGACACCGTACAACTCCTTGCCTGCAGAATGGGTATCACCGTTTCTGAACTGTTTCAGCACAGTGAAGTAAATTATATCGTCATTCCAAGTCAAATAACCATTGAAAACGAAATGTATACAACCTACGGCATCGGTGCCGTAAAAAACAACGTTCTCATTGATCAGGTTCTTGACATCTCCACGCAATTTAATAAGGTAAAATCCCTTGTTCTTCTTTGTAATGAAGAAAACCTGTCTCCTTGTCATCTTCACGACATCGTCGAAGACGCTGTTGTGTGAAGATATGTAATCCTCTCGCCTGCCGCTTTCCACGGCAGGCACTTTTTTTAATAAGCCTTAGATGATAAAATAACCTCTCCAGGATAGGAGAGGTTATTTTGCTATTTGCCAAGAAACGAGTTGTAGTCGCAACCTCATCTAAAAGGGTTGTTTGTCGCTTTCCAAGTGGTATTGACACTCTGCCATAAGATTGCTTTTTCTTGCCGTGACAAGCCTCGAAGATTTTTAATCGCATTGTACGCTTCTTCTTGGGTATATGTCCCATACTTGCCCGATTTTGTAGGTTTATCAGCATCATTGAGAGCATCAAGGAAATCCATATATGTTTCTCCGCGAATCCCTTTGCTTCTTGCATAGTTGGCGTTCTCGTTATCATACATTGATAAATACATAAGCCAAGCATCAGAATCATTTTGAGCCATATCCATAATTGTGTCTACCACTTCTGGCTTAGAAATCTTACCGCCATTATCTGTTTTGGTGTCACTTATATTCGCCCTAAATGATAGATAGTTCCCAACGTTTGAACCGAACTCATCAGCATTGTTCACCCAATTATCAGGTTTGTAATTGCTAATTGCCTTCTTTGCTTTTTGGTCTGCATAAGTATATGCCTCATCAATAGCCTTGACTTTTTCTTCATCGCTGAGGTTTTTATATGCTTTACTCTGTACCAAATCTTTAATAACCTTATAAGATTTTTCTCCCTTCAAGGTTGCATATCTCACATACTCATCTGCGGTTAAGTCTTTTCGTTTTCCGTCAACTGTAAAATACTTGCCCGCCCTTGCCGGGAACACCGCACCATCTCCTGTTTTTTCATACAGACGAAGCAACTCTTTTTCCATATTGCTTGCATCAATGGTAGATGTATAAGCAGGATTAAGGAAATTATTAAAACCCCTTTTAAGTGCATATCCGGACGCTTCTTTCCTGCCCCAAGCATCAATATATGGAATTTGGTTATACTCCAGGAACGGAATTTTCGCACTTACCTTTCCAATGGTATATTGCATATCGCCTGTGAGGAAACCATTCTTTTCGGTGTAGGTTGTCATTCTGTTTTCCTCACCGGTACGCTCTGCTTGTCCCAAGAGAGTTGGAATCCCCTGCGTGAGATAACTCGTTGCCGCGCTTGCCAGAACAGAAACTAACCCAGATGTATCTTCAGAGGAAGCATAACCAACACTTTCAAGCAAATCATTCAAACTTTGTAAGCAAGACATTTCAAGCATTGGCTCACTAATATTGCTTACTGCTTGAAGGATCGATGAGAAGTTCGCCTCTTCACCGGAACCTTTTGTTGCTTCCCAGATATTAACCCCGACAAAGAAAGGAAGTGCTTCCGGAGCAAGCCAATCTAAGGTAACCGAAGTACCATTGGGTAGTTCAAGCGCATAAGATTGATGCCCCATTAACTCCTGGAACTCTCGCTCTTCCTCTTCATCTTCACCGTGTCCTCTGATAAGCCCTTGTGCCGCAAGAAGAACACCAAGCGTCAAAAGTCCCGTTCCGGTTAACCCTGCCGAAATGTTATCAATGGCTTCGGTGGCAGACAAGTTACCTTTACTAACTTGATAAAGGTCATAACTCAAACCCTTGAGAAGTCCCAAAGGACTATATTCAATACCCCTTACTAAGATGTTTGCAGGCGTTTTGCGGAATGGCAAAACACCCTCGATAACAGTATTAAATCCCTTTTCTATAGGATTCTTTCCTTTGGTTCTTCCCCACCTGCTTACTATTTGAGAAAATGCATTGACGTCTCTGTAGGTTGACTTTTGCGCCTCTTTGATAGCATATACCCTTGCAGGCTCTATGGCTATTCCTTTCTTAATCTGTTCAGCAGTAATATTGTTTGCTTTACAATACTGCGCCAAAGCATAAGCATAATGAGGTAACGCGAACCACATATCCTCTCTTTCAAGAAGTGCACTATTTTTCTTCCTTGCCCACTCTATAGGCTTAGTCTTAAAGATTTGTCTGCCTTCTTCTATGTATTGGTTTGCGTTTGCGGAGTCGTTGTATTTTCCACCGTTGGAAATCAAATCAGCAACTTTGGCATAATCTCCCCACGCCGCCTTTAAGAGTTCTCTGCCGGACTTGTTTGTCAAGACCAAACTCTTACTTCTGCCTGTCTTATTACCGGATACACGATTGACAAGAGCCTCGATTCCAGTAGCGGTTAAGTCTTTAAGAGCAACAACGGGAGCAAACCCTGCATTGCCCAGAATATTTCTGCCGTGAGTACGCAAATTACCAAGCATCGCAAGGTATCTACAAGCATTCCATTTGTCAATAAACCGGGAAGGCATTTGACTTCCAATATCTCTGTAGATTTCCTTTTCTACCTCATTCCGTTCCTCTTGGGTTTTGGCTTTTAGGAACCGCTCCGCAAGACTCATATCAACTTTTAAGTTCGGTGCTTTATCTCCGTACCTGTCACTCAATTCCCATTGTAACGCTTCCACACTTTTTTGCACACCATATAACTGGGTTTCCGGTGAGAGTTTCTTCAATATCCGTGTAGCCTGCAACGCCTGTGCAGCACTCCGCTGATGTTGTACCATAGCATTCAGAATATCAAGTGACGTTCTTATTGCAGTATCCCGCTCCGTTTTTGACGTTGTAGTTGCAACCGTATTGGCTGCATTGTTGTACAACGCCCACCCCATAGCAGTAATCTGTTTGGATACTTCGCCTTTTTCTACCGAACCAAACCAGTCTTTTAGACTTTCCACCCATCCGTATTTTTGGATATTCGCCTCTGCATCACGAATGGCTTGCTTGTCCGTGTAGACATCATAAGAGAAAGTACCATCTTCCACCATCTTCTCAATGGAAGGCAAGGCTTCATCAGGCGTTGCCTTTGCTTCAAGAATGGTGCGGACAGTCTGTGACACCTTTTTGTCATCATTGGTTTTCTTGGGAACCTCCACATCTCTTGCCGGGTTTTCGCCTTTGGGAATGGCACCGTATTTCTCCAACAACGCATTCCATTCCTGCATCATAGCAGACTCGGCTTCCGGATCGTCATTTTCAAAGATGTGTTCCATCTCCCACATGCCATTTTCGTCTAAGGCGTACTTTATTCTGTTTCCCGAAGTATCTCGACTACTTTTTCCAGAATATCCTCTCGTGTCGCTTTCGGGTTGTCCAGCAGAAAGTCGATCATTTCCTCGGTGTGTTGAGGCTCTTTTAGACCTGCTACCAAGAACGGCACGGCTTCTTTTTCCACCCCGTATTCGATTAGCCCTTGTATTAAAGTTTTCTGTTCCTCTGTAAGTACCACTCGAAATTTCACTCCTTGCCGTGTTTATAATACCCTCATTACCTTCAATTGGAATACTAAAGAGAACACCATAAGTATTTTTTCCGTAATTGTTCCAGATATAGAAGTTATTTCCAACCTCTTTACAGTCTGTTTGTCGTATCTCTTTTCCACGATTGTTCACACTTACTATATATTCCCGTAGTTGGGCATGCTCATCGTAAGCCAACTGCCGGTTAATACGACTCATTTCGCTTGTATAATTATTTTCTACCGCCTTCGCAAACGACTTCTTGCTCACCTCATATTCCCACCGTTTGAGCAAAGCATCATCCTTATTCCAGTATGCCTTGGAGAGTTCAAGAAAATCCTCACTCAAATAATGCATTTCCGAGAGGATGTCTGCTACCAATTCCTCAAGAGCATCTCCTTCCAGGTCCTCCAAAATTCCAGAATAGTCATCCTGGATAATCCCCAGAAGTTCATTTCTCTTTTTTATGGGAAGTGTTTTCAGGATAATATTTTTGACTCGCTGGGTTCGTTCACTTTCATAGTCATTGTGGACAAGTTCGTGGTCGTTAATCTGCTTCGGAGAATAGTATTCATGGTCACACTGAACGACCACAATCTTTCTTCCATCCTCCGTCCTGATAAACATACCCCTTGCAGTTTTTGCTTTCCCATTACTGTCAACTTCAGGGAGTTTTATCCCGCCTACTACCAAAATGGTTTCATCTATACCCTGTTTGCTGTTCTCCCGAACTATCTTCCTCATTTCACTTGTATAATGTCTTTCAGGGATGACATCACAACGATGGTTAAGAATTACTCTTTTTCGGGTATGCCCAGCACTTTTGAGAGTTTGGCAATACTTTCTTCGCTTACGTGCGGCTTCACTCCCCTCTTTATGGCGTCTTGACCTTCCATCCACTTTTCGAGTTTGTCCGCCGGAACTCTTACTGTATTTCCGCTTGCCGCCGTCATTTGATAATAAATCTTCGCTTTGCTCATTCTCTTTTACCTCGCTTTCAAGGGGATAATTTATTTCACTTGCTTGATCAGTTCCTCTGCTATCCGTTCCTTTTCTTCCTCTGACTTCCCTCGCATGGGTTCTACTATCTTCAAAATTTGTTTGGAGGACAAACCCTTGTCCATACAACATCTCAATAACCTCGATCGCATCATCGATTCCGGATTGTGTCCCTTCTTCATTTAAAATCAACTCCTTTGCAAGCAAAATGTCATTTTCGTATTCACTATCAAAAGATATTACCTTGGTTATAGTTGGATAGGAATAATTACCATCCGTATATATCAGTTTGTTTTCTATGTCAAAAATATACTCTCCATCAAAAGACATTTGATAGTTTCTTGATCCTCGATGATTTATTTTCGCAATCTCCCGGTAGAACAGAGCAACTTCCTGCTTGGCAAGCACATCTTCCTCAATCGTCCACATAACACCAGGCTGTGCATTTGAACCCGAATTCCCATTCAAAGCATAACTTACCTTAGCACCTGTTGATGTTTCTGTTATATCTTTGTCTATTCCTCCGTTGTTGCTTGTTTCATTATATCCATTAGATATTCCATTACTACTTGATCCGTTATCTGTTGTCTTTCTTCCGCCTTCACCATTATATACCTCGCCACCTCGACGATCTGTTTCTCCTCCGGCAGAAGAAACATCATAAACGCTATCACTTTTTGCGATATTCCTAATTCTATCAATCCCTTTACCATTTCCTGATGTTTCGCCGACAAATTCATTTTTGTTGTACCCCATTTCATTTGAGATTTTTTGAACATAATTAACATAACGATCTATGTATTCATAATCTAACCTAAAGATAGGAGCAACTCTGTTATCTTCTCCAACATAAAAAACATAAAAATAATGTTTTTTTCCGCCTTGTCCAAAACAATCGATGCAATCTATATCTCCATTACTTCTATTAGAATAATGATGTTCAGTCATAAATTTATGCCGCAAAGTTTCCATGTCGCTGTTTGGAATGCGAATTACCCTGCCGCCATCATATTTTAAGCCTCGTTTACCTTTTATAGATAAAATAAGTTTTCTAATGGCCGAAATGTTTATCTCGTTTTTTCCATCGGCACTCCCTTCCAAAGCATAACTTACCTTAGCACCTGTCGATGTTTCTATTATACCACTTGATTTCTGCTTATCTTTGAAACGATGTTCATAATCTCCGTTTCGTTCGTATTCAGTTCCTCTCCATTCCTCTTGGTGGCTATCCACTCCTGAAACATCCTGAACTTTTCCTCTGTGTCTAACAGAATCTCGATTAGAACCTGATTTGACTCTTCCATCGGTATCGTTTCCCCTATTTCCACCACGAGATTGACCAACATCTTTTCCGTTAGACTGTTTTCCTGTATCTTTGCCATACTGTACACCCCTGTTCTTTTGCAACCATTTATCATACTCTTTTTTCGTTATCTTTCTAATAATTCGGTATCCTAAATCAGAACCACTGGTCTTTTCAATCAAATAAATTCCATCATGATAGAAAGCAATTTTCATTGCTCCATCATCAACATCCTCTCGATGTGCCCATCTCGTTGATATCTCATTTGCCTCGCTTTGAGATTCATTATAGGGAGGAAATACCTGCATCTGCTGATTATTCGTTGCAAACCTTCTTTGTCCACTTTTCTTTTTTCCTTGCTTTGTGTTTCCGTTCAAAGCATAACTTACCTTAGCACCTACTGATGTTTCTATTATACCATTGGAATTTTCACTTTGCAATACATCTTTTGCAGATGATGTTTTCTCTCCATAGAGTTGTTCTTTGGCATTTCCAAGCATATTTTCTGCCGTCTGCACAATATCTATGATATCTTCTGCTGTAGAAACAAACGCTTCTTGGTTTCGAACTCCCTCCGGCATTTTTCCGGTTCTGATGTATTCCTCCAATGCGCTGGAAACATTCTGTACACCGGAAGAAACCTCGACATACCGCTCTGGGTCACTGTTTCTCAAAGTATCCAGATAAACCCCGGTATAAGAAGTAACAAGATTGTCATCACTCGATACCTTATCACTCTGCAAAGCCTTAAGATTGGTATGTAACAATCCCCAAGGATTCTGTACACTTCCCACCTTTTGCGAAATCACCTTTGCCAGATTGTTTGTAATCTTACGCACACCGGAAACCACAGAGGAAACACTTTGCTTTGTCCCAGACAAAGACCCCTCAATTTCAGTAGCAGCCTGAACAATATTCTGCCTGTCCGCAAGAGGAACGCCTTGCTGAATCAAATCCTTTTCCAAAGCCTGCACATTGGTACTCTTTGCATTCGCCTGTGCTTTCAATCGGTTCATTTCCGCATCCTGTCTGCCGGCAAAATACGCCTCACGCTGCAAATCTGTTTTCGGTTGCATTTTCTTGTTAGATAATCCGGATAGATATGCCATATGCATATCGCCCTTAACCTGGCTAAAACTCTGACCATCTGTGTTGTTCACAAAGTCGGTTAATACCCTCGCACCATAATCGCCATATCCTGATGCCCTCTTTGCTTCCTCTACGGTAATAGCCTGTCCATTCTTAGATAGAGCCTCTACCCTCTGCAAAATAGGCGTACCGGTTTCGGTTTTTGTGTCATTCTGCATATTGCCGTTTTGGGCAGTTTGTTTACTCTGCACCTTACTTACCTTAGCAGTTCGGGGACCTTGTTCCTTTTCAATTCGATGCTGTAATCTTCCTAACTGTTCAGCAGTAGCATTTTCCGCATTAACCCCTTTGTTTGTGTAGGCAGAAAACAGTTTTTCGGTTTCACTACCCTCTGGAGCCTTGGCCGCCGCATCAAAAACTGCCTTTGCTCCATTTTTGTCAAGTATTTTCTGGCCTCTCGCCTTTGCGCCTTTGCTTTCAGAGAAAGCAGATACCGCCGTAGGACCACCTTCCAGTACACCGGCAGACAAACCGCCAAGCAAAGCAGAATAAGCAGCCTCCTCCCAATCCACATCAGACCAGTCGTTTTTCTCATAACCAAGAGCCATATTCTCAATAAACGGTGTCAAAACTTCTTGCAATCCTTCTTCAAGTGCCTCTGAACCAACTTTACCGCCAAACTGGAGTGCAAACCTTGCAGCCGCATTTTTAATTCCGGCAGTAGCCGTGGCAAGTTTACTGGACACTCCGCCCAATTTTCCAATACCACCCAAAGCATATTGTAATACTGATTCAGATATACCTGTAATTGCCGCAAAAGTTTTGGCTTGTCCGTCTTCCCATCCGGCGTTTATTTTTTCTTTGTAAGCATTACCTGCAGCAGATGCACCCATTAAGGATGTACCAACCACAGTACCGGCAAGCGGATTAACAGCACCAACAACAGCACTTGTCGCAATCGAAGGCACCATATTAAACACCGTAGTACCAAGGTCATAAATAGTCCCGGCAACCTTTCCCATATCAGAGCGAATCATTCCGGAAAGTTGTTGTGTTGTGTTTGCAGGATTATATTCATCGTCTCCGTCAAATGCGGAAAAAAACTGATCCAAACCGGCAGGAACCATATACAATTCCTTAACCCACATAGGCTTATCTTTCCACCACTCATGTTTTTTTGCCGCCTGCCGTCCGGACAAATCCTCTTCTATGGTATGTAGGTATTCATCAGCAGCATCTTTACCACCGGTGTTAAGATAATAATTAAACAATGCCACTTCCTGGTCGGTCATATATCCATATTTTATATAATTCGGATTTGCATAAAGGTCTCTAAAAACATCACTGGCAACAGGCCCATCATGCATTGCATCATAGTTGATATATTCGTCAACGGCTGATGCTCTCTTTGTCGCATCATACTTAGATTTTTCCTCAAAATTTGGATCATAAAACGTTGACTCGGGGTTTGCCACCTGTCCAAGCCGAATCCCCTTTTGTTTCCACTCTGCATTCTTTTTATAGGCTCGTTTTTCGCTTAATGCCGCCTTGGCATCATCAACGCTTGCATAACCCATATCTTGCAATTTCTTGGTGTAATATGCATAATTCTGATCATTAGCATAGAGCCACGCAGCCTTATCCTCTAAGATGTCAGATAAAACGTCAATCTCTTTCTGCAGGGCATTAACATCAGCGGTTTTCAACCCCTCTTCCCATTCGACACTTTTCTTATACTGTTCCTGACCCTTCTGAAACTCCTCAGCACTATCATAATCTCCATAATAAGATTTCAAACTACCCCAATCATTTAAAACATTTTGATAGGACGTTCTAACATCACGCAAGTCCGGAGACGAATCTGTGCCATATTCTTTTCGATATCTGTCGTACAAATCAAGCCTCTTTTTCATGTTAGAAACAGTGGTTCTGTTCCGTTCCAACGTTTCCCTGCTCTGCCAACCATTGTAACTATCCTCTACGGTTTTTGCCGTAGAGGATAAGTCCTGCTCAAATGTTTCAAAGTTGATGGCTTGTTCCATAGCCTTTTTCCTGTCATACCCGGATTTTTGGAGAGCCTTTTTTAATCCTGTTCTATTCATATTGCCAACCACCTTTTTTGTGTGATAAATTTAACCTGAAAAACAAATCATTTCCAAGGTCCCTGCATAGCGTTGTCTATCTGCAAATCGCTAATACCCATCTTGTTTAAGATTCGTTTCGCCTCATCTCCGGGAAGCATATCAGAAACAATGCTAATAACACGAGGAATATCTTTTTCGCTAATATTGCCGGTTGTCAAACCAAAAAGGCCATTAGCAGATAACGCCTGTTGAACGTTCAAATAATTTTGGTCATTAACTCCCAAATTCCCCATACTAACAGTATCTTTGCCAGGATTTATGTATGGTTGAGTGGGATTATCCACTATACCCGTATCATCCTCATAATATCCATCATAACCAGTCCCGCTACTCTTCCCACCGCCTCCGCCGTTGCCGCCGGAGGCTTTACTAAAATTTGCGCTATCTCGTTTCGCAATCATTTCCTTAATTGCGGCTTCACTGAGTCCGGACTTAGCGATAAGGTCTGCACCAATTGCCTCAAAGGAAACATAATTAGCAATCATATCCATGACCCTATTGTATGCCTCTGCTTTTTCCGCCTGCTCTCTTTCATAGGTCAAGTTATCGTTGTTCCACTTATTTTGATTGTAGGCCTCGCTTACCATGTAGTTAAAGTCACGGTCTTTGATTGCGGCATTATAATCAAACTGTTGCCGCCACTGGCTGTTTGCAACATCATCCTGATACATTCCATAGGTAAAGGCACGGTCATCCTTCCAATCATCTATGGTATCTCTGTATCTCTGATACTGCATATCACTCATGTTTTGCAGAATACCTAAATTCTGAACCTAACTTTCCTTATCGGCTATATACATATCATAAGCCAACTGATACAGTTCTGGTATTCTGTCACCCAGTTGAGAGTTGTAATAATTATTGGCTTGCTGTGCTGCCGTTATCGCATAGGAATTCATCCCCCCGGCACTTGCCGCCGCCTCTGCCATGGTTTCACGCATTGCCCGGTCTCCCTCTCGCTGATACATCGCCGCATACTGCTGGTAAAGCGGGTCATTCAAAAGGTCATAGGAAAATTCATCCCGATTAAGTATCCTATCGAGCAAAACATCAATTTGCGGATCGTACTTATTTTCCGGTTCCTGCGGTCTGTTTTGATTTATCATCTCTTGTATATCCTCTATTGTCAACTGCTGCTGGGTAGAGGCCTGATAAGCATTGGTTGTCCTTGTTCCATTATGGGTAACCGTTATTGAGCCATCGCTCTCCTTTGTCCATGTAGAGCCGTCATTGGGATTATACCAGGATTCTCCTATCGCCATCTGATTTGCTTTCATTTGACCAAGTTCAGACCCAATCTTGTAATTTCCGGAGGTGTAGGTCGGCGTATAGGCATTGGTCGACTTTGTACCGTTATGCGTTACCGTAATAGTACCATCGTTTTCTTTAAACCAAGTAGAACCATCATTCGTATTGTACCAGGATGTTCCTATCCCCATGCTTTGGGCTTGCTGTTTTCCTGCATCAGAACCAATGGTATAATTACCCGGGGTCAAAGTCGGTGCATATGTTGTAGTCCCTCCTGATGTCCCAACATAGGAAAAGTTTCCCGACGTTCCGCCACCCGATGTTCCGCCACCAGACGTTCCGCCTTTCGATGTACTTCCATTATTTGTAGTAGTTGTGCCGGTCTTGTTTCCGGCAATTCCCTTAGATTCAGCATATGTAAGCCACCCAGGCTTTTTACTT
>JAZSKV010000056.1:0-4082 GCA_045534975.1 Ructibacterium sp.
GCCAAAAGAACAGTTTACCTGAACATCCATCAAATATATCAGGGGGGTAACGTCTTTGACAAACCCCAGCAGTATCACATCGTTTTCCAGGCCGTATTCCTGAATCTGTTTTTGCAAAGCCTCCTGGGTATCCCCGGTTCCGGCAATGAGGAACTTGGCTTTGATGCCCTTTTCCTTTAACCTCTTTGCCGCTTCTATCAGATATTTCTGTCCTTTTACCCGGGTGAGCCGGGCAGCCATGACCGCCACTTTATCCTCCGGCAAAACGCCGTATCGCTCCCGAAGTTCCTGTACTGCCTCCTTCGGGCAGGGGCTAAGGGGTTCTACCCCGTTTAAAATCACCTGAATCTTCTTTGCCGAAACCCCGGTGTCGGTCAGGTTCTTCTTGGCGGCTTCTGCCACCGCAATAATCCGGTCGGCGGTGATGTTATTCACAAAGCCGTTGATTTGCTTTCCCGGAAAGGTGGATAACTTTTTGGAGGGTTCAAATACGCTGTGCCGGGTATACACCACGGGAATTCCAAGGCTTTTCGCCGCAATCCGTGCTGACATGCTGGCGTGGGTATGAACCAAATCCGGCTTTAATTCCCGGAAAATCCGCCGCAGATGGCGGATGGCTTTTCGGTCCAAAGATTTTTCTGCCAGATGGGGAACTTCCCGTACCGGGATATCCAACGATTCCAGTTCCGGTTTTAACAGGCTATTCTCCGGAAGAATGGTAGTTACCTGAAACCGGGTTCTGTCATAGTGTTTACAAAAGGTGAGGATACATTTCCCCGCACCGCCGATATTAGAGTCAGAAGAAACCTGGATGATTTTCATCATAACGCCTCCTCCTTCTTTTTGGCGTTTCTCGCCACATGGAGGCAAGCCATGCCAAGAGCAAGGGTCATCCAGAAAATCAGCATCACCCGATAATTATAGAAACAGTTATCAAACATTCCCTGGAGCAAAAAGCCGCAAACACCAGCGCTCAGGGCATTAATCACGGTGGGAAGGGGCATTCCCTTGCCGCCACCCAATTGATAACCCGTCATCATCCGTTTTAAGAAAAAGACCACAATCAGCAAAAATACGCCGATGCCTGCCACCCCGGATTCCACCAGAATCTGCAAAAAAAGGTTATGGGAATGGGGGGCTACAATCCCGTTATAGGAATAAAAGGGGTAGACAGCCTTAAAGGCTTCCGCACCCATGCCGATACCGGAAACCCAGAAGTCCCGAATCATTGCCATGGTTCCCATCCAGATATAGACCCGGTAGGAGGTGGAGGAATCTTTCATGTCCCCGATGCTGGTGAACCGATTAATGATACTCTCCGGCAGCACCATGGGCAATACCGGCAGGGCAATCAGCCCAAGACCCCAGAGTTTGCCGGCAGAAAAGGTAATAAAAATCGCCGCCGCAAAAAGCAAACCCACCCAGCATCCCCGGGAGAAAGTGAGAATCAACGCTACAAATAAAACTGCAGAGATTGCGGCATAGGTCAGTTTTTGCCAAACATTCTTGCCGATCCAGAAAAGTCCGATGGCAATGGGAAGTACCAACAAAATATATTCCCCAAGGACATTGGGGTTTTCTAAGGTGGAGTAAATCCGCATCTTAATATCGCTGAACATTTCCTCGTCCATCCAGGCTTGGGCGGTATCCCAACCAAAAAGATATTGGGCGATACCATAAAGACAAACCAAAAGTCCCGACAACACAAAGGTTACCAGAATCTGCCGAAGTTGTGCAGGTTTGCGAATCAGGTTGACAATGAGAAAATAGGTTGCCATAAAGACCGCATAAATTGCCCAGATGCTAAGGCTTTTTACCATGGCAAAAGAGGTGATGCCTGCAAAAAGATAAATCAAAATAAAGGATAAAAGCAAAAATCCCAATCCATCATACTTCCAACGGAAATCCGGGTCGATGATGCTTTTGATAAGGAGGGCAAAGACGGAAAGAATCGAAAGCCCTGCCATGGCCATGGTCGGCAAAATCGGTGCAAAAAAGACCAGGCTGAAGGCACCAACCGTCGGCTGTGCCAAAACCAAAAAGACTGCCGCAATGCCTATCGGGATGGCAAAACCCAGAATCGGCAAAGAGAGTCCGCCTATTATGCCGGAGAAAAGACCCACTAAAATTGCCAATATGGTTCTGCCTTTTGTCTGCATCTTCTCTTTTTCATACCATTGAAAGGTAGGAGCAATCCCTAAACAATAACAAATTCCTTTGATTAGGACAGAACCTTTCAGCCAATCGGTGATATTTGCATTGAAAAAGGAGAGAATCAAACCCAAAATTCCAAACGCTGGCCAAATTCTGTCAAGAGGCGTTCCTGCTACAAAGGAACCAAGGCAGGTTCCCACACCGCAACCAAAGAAAAGAATTCCCATAAAACGAAGGTTGATTGCCAGCATATGGTGAAGGTAGGTCTTGGCAAAACCCAAAATCGCACTTTCTTCTATTTTGAGAGCAAGCCGGGAACCGATTTTCTTCTGGAGTTTTTCCAATACCCAAAAAGGAAGACCTACTATCTTTCCAAAAAGGCTCTCTTTTTGTATCCCGCCCTCAAAATGTTCCTGCCGGAACCAGGACGCTATCCGGCTCTTTTTCCAACTGCCGGAAATGGCCTCATAGAAAGACCGGAGCAGACGATAGATACCGCTGTTTTGAATCCATACCCAAATCACCGACCATAGTTGCATAAAATATCCGATATTTTGTTGCATGGCGTTCTTCCTCCTATTTTATCTGATATGATGTGATTGCAATAAATTTGTAGGGTTCGGCCTCCCGGACGAACCGTGACCTCATTAACGGGACGTCGAGGACGCCGTCCCCTACGGTTCTCGCCGAACGCTTCGTAATTCTTCAATTCCTAATACCCAGCCAACACCAAGGTAGACTAGCATTGCAGGCAGTGCCGCAATCACCAACCGGACTAAGGTCACCAACATTCCGGTTCCCATACTGCCGGTCAGACCATATAACACCGCCGCAAGAACTGCCGCAAAACCGGCAGAAATCAGCATTTTCAAGAAATTCCACAAAAATCCGGCGGTGATGGTGCCGGGGCGGCGACGGTTGATTGCCGTCATCAGCCAAATGGCAATGGCAAGGGAACTGATAGCCGTCGCCAGTGCCAAACCACCTACGCCCAATTTCAGGACACTCACCAGAAGATACGCCATGAGGAGATTGACCAAAATCCCAAAGACTGATGCAACCATGGGGGTTTTCCCATCGGACAGGGCATAAAAACTCTTGTTAAGTACCTCACAGATGCCATAGCCCACCATACCAAAGGAATAGTAAAACAGCGCCGTTGCCGTAATCTTGGTGGATTCCGCCGTAAAGGCACCACGCTCAAACACCACCCGGACGACAGGCTCCGAGAGTGCCAGAAACAGTCCGGAAACCAAGGTAATCACCAAAAGCATCCAACCCAGGGATTGCCGGGTCATGGTAGCAAACCCCTCTTGATCCTCTCCCAACCGGGAAAGTTTGGGGAAGATAAAGTTGGTAATGGCATAGGCAAAGACCCCTACCATAATAATATAGATTTTATTGCCCCAGTTGAGTGCCGAAACTGCGCCGTTCCCCAATCCGGAGCCAAAGGACATATTAATCACATTACAAAGGGGCTGTACCCAGGAACTAATCAGCACCGGCAGGGCAACCAATGCCGCCTCTTTGATGCCCGGGTCCTTGAAATTGAAAGAAAACCGCCACCGGAACCCGAATTTTTTCAGCCAAGGCAGTTGGATGATGAGTTGCAAAATCCAGGCAATCACCATGGAAACCGCCACGCCCCAAAGGCCTAACCGGTTGCCGAAAACTGCCAGATAGAGAATCATCACACCGTTGGAAGCCACACTAATCAAAGACGGAACGGTAAACTGACCGTAAGATTGGAGAATCCCCACGGCGATATATGCCGCCGCCGTAAAGACAATGGACGGGAAAAGAATCCGCAAAAGACTTGCGGTCTGTTCCAGTTTCCCGGGAACATCAGCATAACCGGGAGTCATCAGCCCCACCAGGGGCTCTGCCAGGAAAACGCCCAAAAGCGCCGCCATCATGGCGATGGTACA
>JAZSKV010000079.1:0-8001 GCA_045534975.1 Ructibacterium sp.
TCAACTGAAAGACCTTCGTTTTTAGCTAAGAAAGGAATAATCGCAGGGTCAATAGAACCAGAACGTGTTCCCATTACAAGACCATCTAAAGGAGTTAGTCCCATTGATGTATCTAATACCTTACCACCATCAACAGCAGCAATTGAAGAACCGTTACCTAAGTGACATGTGATGATTTTTAAATCTTCAATAGGCTTTCCTACAATTTCTGCAACTCTGTGAGAAACATAGTTGTGAGATGTACCATGGAAACCATACTTTCTGATTTTATGCTTTTCATAATATTCATAAGGAATAGCATACATATAGGATTTTTTAGGCATTGTCTGATGGAACGCTGTATCAAATACACCAACATTCGGAACACCAGGCATTGCTTCTTCACAAGCTGCAACACCTGTTAAGTTTGCAGGATTGTGTAAAGGTGCTAACGGGTTACATTCTTCCATAACCTTTTTTACCTCATCTGTAACTAATACACTTCCGCTGAAGAATTCACCACCGTGAACCAATCTGTGACCAACTGCTGAAATTTCACTCATGTCAGCAATCACTCCGTGTTCTTTATCTGTTAAGGCTTCTAAAACCAACTTAATAGCAACAGCATGGTTAGGCATATCCTGTTCAATAATCACCTTGTCACAGCCATTAGGAGTGTGTGTAAGCTTTGAGCCTTCGATACCAATTCTTTCACAAAGACCTTTTGCCATTACATTTTCTGTGTCCATATCAATTAACTGATATTTTAATGATGAACTACCTGCATTAATAACTAAAACTTTCATTATGTACTACCTCTTTCTTATTTATTATCCTGAGCCTGTGCCTGTACACATGTAATAGCACAAACACCAACAATATCTTCTGCTGAGCATCCGCGTGATAAGTCGTTACAAGGCTTTGCAATACCCTGTGTTATAGGAACATATGCTTCAGCTTTAGCCAAACGTTGTGTTAATTTATATGCGATGTTGCCAACGTTCAAATCAGGGAACACCAATACGTTAGCTTTACCTGCTACAGGTGAGCCGGGAGCTTTTGATGCACCTATTTCGGGAACAATAGCAGCGTCTGCCTGAAGCTCTCCATCCAATACTAAATCAGGGCGTTTTTCTTTAGCTAGCTGTGTTGCTAATTGCATTTTATCGACCAACTCACTCTTTGCACTTCCGTATGATGAGTAAGAAAGCATCGCGATGACAGGGTCTGCTTCAATTAATTGTTTAAATGATGCTGCTGATGAAATTGCGATTTCTGATACTGCATCAGCATCGGGGTTTTCATTAAGACCGGCGTCAGAATAAATAAAGGTACCCTTTTCACCATATTCGCAATCGGGAACAACCATGACAAAGAATGCAGAAACCAACTTAGTGCCGGGTGCTGTCTTTAAGATTTGCAGTGCAGGACGAAGTACGTTAGAGGTAGAGTTTACTGCGCCGGCAACCATACCGTCTGCTTCGTTGCTCTCTACCATCATAACGCCGTAATACAAAGCGTTTAACATGGTTTCTTTTGCCTGTTCCGGGGTAACACCTTTATTTTTTCTCATTTCGTAGAATTTATTTGCAAATTCGTCTAATTTTTCGGACTTAGCAGGATCAATAATCTCTACACCGGCGAGGGAAACATCTCCGGCAGTTTCTTTAATCTTTTCTGCATTACCCAGAAGTACGATGTCACAAATGTCTTTTTCTACAATCATGGATGCCGCTTTGATGGAGCGGATATCCTCGCCTTCTGCCAAAACAATTCTCTTTCTGTCTGCTTTGGCTCTTTCAATAGTTCTGTCCAAAAATTTACTCACAATTCTTGCCTCCCAATTTTAAACTTACCTACCCATTATACATCACCATATTAGGTTTTTCAATAGTAAAATGTCATAAAATGTATAATATTTCCGCCGGAGCCCTATTGTTTTCTAAAAAAGAGGAAAAAAGAAAGAGAATTTTAGATTAATACTGGAAAATGTGACATTGAAACAGAAAAACATCATTTAATTCTGTGTTTTTGTTATTTTTTCTTTGGAAAGGTGTTGACTTTGCTTTTGCTTTAGTGTATGATAGAGATAGTAAGTTAGGAGGAGTAGAAATGAGAAAGGTTTATACCGCTGATATTCCCAAAACAGATCGTATTCAAAAATTAATTGATGATTTATATTCCGGCACGCCGACGATTGAGTCTACCCGTGCGGAAATTATTACTGAAAGTTATAAGGCAACCGAAGGGATGCCGATTCACATTCGGAAGTCCAAAGCATTCCGAGCGATTTGTGAGAATTTGCCCGTCGTGATTCGTGATCACGAATTAATCGTGGGTTGCAATAGTTTTGCGCGCAGAGGTTGCCAGACGTATCCGGAATTCTCTAATCAATGGTTGGAGGATGAGTTTGATACCGTTGCTACCCGTAGTGCAGATCCTTTCTACATTTCTAATGAAACTGCGGAAAAGTTAAAAGAGGTGCATCAGTACTGGAAAGGAAGAACCACCAGTGAACTTGCGACATCCCTGATGGCACCGGAAGCCCTTACTGCCATAGAACACAACATTTTTACGGTAGGTAACTATTTTTATAATGGTATCGGCCATGTAAGTGTGGATTATGATAAGGTTTTGCGCATTGGTTATAAAGGTATTTATGAATATGCAAAAGCTGAAAGAGATAAGTGCAATATTTACGATAGCGATTATACAATGCGGTATTATTTCCTGACCTCTGTCATGGAAAGTTGTGAAAGTGCCATCATCTTTGCAAAGCGCTATGCAGACACAGCACGGAAGATGGCGGAGGAATGTACCGATATGAAACGGCGCGAGGAACTTAGAACTATTGCAGAAATCTGTGACAGAGTTCCGGCAAATGGTGCACAGAGTTTCCATGAGGCGTGTCAGTCTTTCTGGTTTATCCAACTTTTGATTCAAACAGAGTCCAGTGGACACTCAATCTCTCCGGGTCGTTTTGACCAGTACATGTATCCTTATTATGAAAAAGACATCGAAAGCGGAAAAATTACCAGAGAGCAGGCACAGGAACTGTTGGATTGTGTTTGGGTAAAACTCAATAGTTTAAATAAAGTCCGTGATTCCTTATCCGCAGAAGGTTTTGCCGGATATAGTATGTTCCAGAACCTGATTGTCGGCGGACAAGATATTCATGGCGTAGATGCAACCAATGATTTGTCTTATATGTGCATTAGTGCGTCCATGCATGTGAATCTGCCTCAGCCTTCCTTATCGATGAGAGTTTGGAATGGTACGCCCCATGATTTGATGGTAAAGGCAGCGGAACTGACCAAGACCGGTATTGGTTTGCCGGCTTATTATAATGATGAAATTATCATTCCGGCATTGATTTCCAGAGGTCTTACCCTACAAGATGCCCGTGACTATTGCGTCATTGGTTGCGTAGAACCCCAGAAAGGCGGAAAGACCGACGGTTGGCATGATGCGGCATTCTTTAATATGTTGCGCCCCTTGGAACTGGTGTTCTCAAACGGTGTTGATAAGGGAGTTCAGGTTGGACCTAAGACTGGTACCATTGCGGATTTTGATACCTTTGATAAACTTTTTGATGCTTATAAACAGCAGATGGATTATGCGATTAAGTTGATGGTAAATGCAGATAATGCCGTTGATGCGGCCCATATGCAGCGTTGTCCGTTGCCTTTCCTGTCCTCTATGATTAGTGATTGTATTGGAAAGGGTAAGTCTGCCCAAGAGGGCGGTGCGGTTTATAACTTTACCGGTCCTCAAGGATTTGGTATTGCCAATGTAGCAGATGGTCTGTATGCCATCAAAGAATTGGTTTATAAAGATAAGGTTGTAACCCTTGCACAGTACGCGGATGCCATCAAGAACAACTTTGGTATGCCGTACCATGATGCCTATGCCAAGAATCTTACCGTTGAGGTAGTGAAAGAAATTGCCTTAAAAGGTTATGAGATTACCGAATCTCAAATTTCTGAGATATTCACACAGATTAGGGAAAACAACATCGAAGAAGCCAAGAAAAAAGAGTATCAGGCTCTTTATGAAAAGATTAAGGCTTTGCCGAAGTTTGGTAATGATCTTGATGATGTTGACCAATTAGGCCGTGAGGTTGCTTATACATACACAAAGCCGGTAGAACGTTACGAAAATCCCAGAGGTGGTATTTATCACGCAGGTCTTTATCCGGTATCTGCCAATGTACCTCTTGGTTTGCAGACTGGTGCTACGCCGGATGCCAGACTGGCAGGAACCCCTATTGCTGACGGTGTATCTCCTGCGGCGGGTAGCGATGTCAATGGTCCTACAGCGGCAGCGAACTCGGTAGCAAAACTTGACCATGGTATTGCATCCAATGGTACTTTATTTAATATGAAGTTCCATCCCTCGGCGCTGAGAGGCGCTTCTGGTATCGAGGCATTTATTTCTTTGATTCGTGCTTTCTTTGACCAAAAAGGTATGCACATGCAATTCAATGTTGTTAGCCGAGAAACCCTGCGTGATGCTCAGTTGCATCCCGAGAATTACAAAAACCTTGTGGTTCGTGTGGCTGGTTACAGTGCGCTGTTTACCACTTTGTCTAAGTCCTTGCAGGATGACATCATCAACAGAACGGAGCAGGGAGGATTTTAATCCAATGACCGATTATTTAAATGTATCGGGGAGGATTTTTGATATACAGAAATTTTCTGTCCATGATGGTCCGGGTATTCGCACCATTGTCTTTTTAAAAGGCTGTGCCTTGCAATGTAAATGGTGCTGTAATCCCGAATCACAGAAGCCTGAGATCCAGACCATGATACAAAAAGGAAAAGAAAAGATTGTTGGCTACGATGTTACTGCTCGCGAAGTCCTTGACATTGTAAAGCAGGATATGCCTTATTATCGTCGAAGCGGCGGTGGCATGACTCTTTCGGGTGGGGAGATGCTTTGCCAAAGTGATTTTGCCTATGCACTTTTGCGGTCTGCCAAAGAGTTGGCGATCAATACTGCGGTGGAAACTACCGGCTTTGCACCTTATGAAAAGATAGAGAAGATGCTTCCTTATATTGATACGGTGCTGATGGATATTAAGCACACGGATAGAGAGAAGCACAAAGCCTTTACAACCCAGCCGAATGAGAGAATTTTAGAGAACGCTGTGAAAATTGCAGAAAATGCAAACAGACTTATCATTCGGACACCTGTTATTCCAACCTTTAATGATACGGAAGCAGAAATTGCTGATATTGCAAAATTTGTTTCTACACTGCAAGGTGTAAAAGAAATGCATCTTTTGCCTTATCATAGTTTTGGTCGGGATAAGTATGAGGGGCTTGGCAGGGAGTATCCAATGGGTGATTTTCCTTCGCCGACAATGGAACACATGGAAAAACTAAAAGCCGTCTGTGAACGCTATGGCTTAATCTGTAAGATAGGAGGATAGGGCGATGAATCAAACCGATTTACTTTCCTTGCAGGATAAAATGCGTATAGTGCAGGAGTTGGTTCCCGGTAAACAGATAACCATTGCACATATCATCGCAAATCCTGACAAGATTCTTTATAAAAAACTTGGCCTTGATCCGGCGATTGAATATTCTAAAACTGCTATTGGGATTGTGACTATGTCCCCGGCGGAAACGGCAATTATTGCCGGAGATATTGCCATCAAGTCGTCTGGCGTGGAACTGGGTTTTGTAGACAGATTCAGCGGAACCTTGATTGTGACCGGAACCGTTTCTGATGTGCAGGCATCCATGACTGCTTTAACAGACTATTGTCGGGATGTTTTGGGATTCACGGTTTGTCCTATCACCAAAACATAATGAAGAAGTTAATTTTAATGGGCAGAAGCGAAAGTGGTAAAACCACACTGACCCAGGTGCTTCGGGGCGAAGAAATCAGTTACGATAAGACTCAGTATATCAAGTTTGAAAACAAACTGATTGATACCCCTGGAGAATATGCCCAAACCAATCATCTGGGACGTGCCTTAGCACTTTACTCTTATGAGGCAGACATTGTAGGACTTTTGATTAGTGCTACCGAGCCTTATTCTTTGTTTCCTCCTTGTGTGACCTGTATGGTCAATCGTGAGGTCATCGGGATTGTAACCAAGGCAGAACAGGAGGGAGCCAATCCTAAAAGAGCTGAGAACTGGCTACGGCTATCGGGATGTGAAAAGGTATTTATCGTGGACTCGGTCACGGGCCTTGGAATCAATGAGTTGATCACTTATTTGAATCAGGCATAACAAAAAACAGATTTTCAAAGAAAAAAACAGAAAACACCTTGACAATCACCAACAAATGTTGTAAGATTGTGATATGACAAATACAACCAACGTGACAAAAGGATAACGATTTTGTTCCTAATATTAATAAGAAAGTATTAGCACAGTTGAATAAATAAAAGGAGTGATGACAATGGATATCAATGCACAAAACATTGAGCAAATTGTCCAACAGGTTCTGAAAGAAATGGGTGGCGTTTCCGTCACGACCGGAATCAAGGCTTCGGCAGGTTCCGTTCCTTCAAAGAGCCGTGCGGCAATGCTTACTGCGCTGGAGAAGTATGAGATTAAAGAGTTCCCCATCCCCGAACTGGGAGACGATGATATTCTCGTTAAGGTTGAGGGCTGCGGTGTTTGCGGCACCGACGCACACGAATTTAAGCGCGATCCCTTCGGTCTGATTCCGGTAGTGCTTGGTCACGAGGGTACCGGTGAGATCGTAAAGATGGGTAAGAATGTGAAGAAGGACAGCGCAGGCAAGCCTTTGAATATTGGTGATAAGGTTGTTACCTGTATGATTTTTGCAGATGACCCCAACATCACCATGTTTGACTTAAACAAGCAGAATGTTGGTCAGGGTGCTGAGGTTTACGGACTACTTCCCGATGACGATATTCACCTCAATGGTTGGTTTGCAGATTACATAGTGATTCGTGGCGGTTCTACTGTATTTAATGTAAGCGACTTGAATCTGGAAGAGAGAATCTTGATTGAGCCGTGTGCAGTTTTGATTCATGCGGTAGAGCGTGCTAAGACAACCGGAATTCTGCGGTTTAATAGCCGTGTGGTTGTACAGGGTTGCGGACCGATTGGTTTGATCTGTATCGCAATTCTGCGGACCATGGGTGTGGAAAACATCGTGGCAGTAGATGGCGAAGAGAAGAGATTGAACTTTGCAAAAGAGATGGGCGCAACGGCCACTGTGAACTTTAAAGATCACAAAGGCATTGAGGCTCTCGCTGATGCAGTCAAGGATGCATTTGGTGGTTATCTTGCGGATTTTGCGTTCCAGTGTACGGGTTCTCCTATTGCACACGCTAACATCTATAAGTTTATCCGTCAAGGCGGTGGACTCTGTGAACTGGGATTCTTTATCAATGGCGGCGATGCTACCATCAATCCTCACTTTGATATCTGCTCTAAGGAGATTACAACGGTTGGTTCTTGGGTATATACCCTGCGTGACTACGCAACCACCTTTGATTTCTTAAAGCGGGCAAAGGGTATCGGACTTCCTATGCACAAGTTGATTACCCATAAATATCCTCTATCTGAGATTAATGAAGCACACATCACCAATCTCAAGATGGAAGGCCTTAAAATTGCAATAATTAATGAATAATTTATATATGGAGGTAATGTAAAATGGCACAAGAAGCATTAGGTATGGTGGAAACCAGAGGTCTGGTTGCTGCAGTTGAGGCAGCCGATGCAATGGTGAAGGCTGCTAATGTAGAACTTATTGGTACCGAAAAAATCGGTTCCGGTCTGGTAAGTGTTATGGTACGCGGCGATGTAGGCGCTGTAAAAGCGGCTACCGAAGTCGGCGGCAGCGCTGCAGACAAGTTGGGTGAATTGGTTGCAGTTCATGTAATTCCCAGACCCCACAGCGATGTTGAAAAAATCCTTCCCAAGTTTTAATAGGCGGTGACGGATATGGCTGAAACAAAGAAAACAGCAAAAAAACCGGCTGCACCCAAGAAGGCGCCCGCTGCTGCACCTGTTGTAGCAGAAACAAA
>JAZSKV010000025.1:0-23187 GCA_045534975.1 Ructibacterium sp.
GGCTTTGGTGACAGAAGAAAAGAGATGCTGAGAGATATTGCTATCCTAACCGGTGGTCAGGTAGTTTCCGAAGAAATCGGTCTGGAACTGAAAGATGCAACCATCGATCAGTTGGGTCGTGCTCGTCAGGTAAAGGTACAAAAGGAAAATACCATCATCGTTGATGGTATGGGCGATAAAGATGCCATTGCAGCACGGGTGGCAAATATCCGGACACAAATCGAGGAAACCACCTCTGAATTTGACAAAGAAAAATTGCTGGAACGTCTGGCAAAACTGGCTGGCGGTGTTGCAGTGATCAAAGTAGGTGCTGCTACCGAAGTGGAAATGAAAGAGCAAAAACTGAGAATTGAAGATGCTCTGGCTGCTACCCGAGCAGCGGTAGAAGAGGGTATTGTAGCCGGCGGTGGTACTGCCTTTATTAATGCAATCCCTGCGGTGGAAAGACTCTTTAATGAGTGTGACGGCGATGAAAAAACCGGTGTACAGATTGTTCTGCGTGCTTTGGAAGAACCGGTTCGCCAGATCGCATATAACGCTGGTGTTGAAGGAAGCGTCATTGTGAATAAGATTCAGGATAGCGAAGTCGGCGTTGGTTACAATGCGCTGATTGGCGAATACATGGATATGATTAAGGGCGGCATCGTTGATCCTACTAAGGTAACACGTTCTGCTTTGGAAAATGCGGCAAGCATTGCATCCATGATTTTGACAACCGAAAGTGTTGTTGCAGATAAGCCGGATCCTGCTGCAGAAGCGGCTGCCAATGCGGCTATGGCTGGTGCAGGTGGCATGTATTAAGAGATTCAGACCTCCGATGCTTCTCGGGGGTCTTTCTTTTGGCGAAACGGTTGACTTTTTCTCTGGGATTTGTTATAAATAATAAAGAGAATTTCCTAAGAAATGCGAGGTAGTTTTATGACTTTAAAAAAAATAGCGGCACTGTTTCTGGTAGTAGTTTTTGTCTTGGCAACCATGACTGGCTGTGGTAACCAAGAGGCAAACTTCACAACCGTTATCGGTGGTCCGGACGCTAATGCGGAACTGATAAGCGTTGGTGATGAGGTTGTTACTGTTGGTGAGTTTCAATATTATGTTTTTTCGACTGCTCTGGAAAAAGCCTATGCTTTGGACCCGAGTGTCGAAGACTTGACGAATTTTGATTGGAATCAAAAAACGGAATCCGGAAAGAGATTGTCAGAAGAAGTATTGGAAGATGCAATCAAAGAAGTTGTTTATGAAAGCATGATGTTGGATGAAACCAAGAAAAATGGCGTGGAGTTATCCAAGGAAGAAAAAGACGGCCTTTCTGAAAATATTAAAAACTATATTACACAATATGGCGAAGAACAGTTTATTTTAAATGCAAATGCATCGGCGGTAAACAACAAAGAAGATTACGAAAAACTTTTGAATCGTATGCTTTCAGTACAAAAGGCAGAAGAGGAAATTACCGGAAACTTTGAGAAATATAATAGTGTTGGTGATGCACTTTTGGACTACAAAAGCACCGAGCGGGTAACGGCGCAGCATATTTTAATTATGAGTGACAGCACCACCTATCCCGATCCGGAAACCACCATCAAGGAGGTTTTGGCCCGTGTCAAAGCAGGAGAGGATTTTGTGGCTCTCATGGAGGAATTCAACGAGGATCCGGGTGCTACCGTTGCTGGTTATACTTTTGGGCCCGGGGAAATGGTACAAGAGTTTGAAAAAGCCGCTTTTGACCTTGACTGTGGGGAAATCAGTGATGTGGTTACGACTGAGTACGGGTATCATATCATCAAACGTCTGGCAGGGCTTGCAGAATTGCAGCAATATTGGATAGAACATGCCGACTATATGGTAAACCGCGAGTTGCTTTTTGATATTTCCGTTGCTGACATTATGAAAACGGCATTCAATGCACAAACACAATTGCAAGAGGCAAACAAGAATCAACAACAGTAGAGAAAAGGAGAAGAAAATGGAACATACGAGAATTCAGGTAACCATGGAAAAAGGCGGAAGTTTCATCATCGAACTTATGCCGGAATATGCACCGAAAACGGTGGAAAACTTTAAAAAATTAGTGACAGATGGGTTTTATGACGGGTTGACATTCCATCGTGTCATCGATGGCTTTATGGCACAGGGCGGAGATCCTTTGGGAAATGGCATGGGAGGAAGCGACGAAAATATTCTCGGAGAGTTTGCCATGAACGGCTTTATGGATAACACGTTATCCCATCAACGCGGCGTGATTTCGATGGCTCGTTCTGCCAATCCGAATTCTGCCAGTAGCCAGTTTTTCATTTGTTATGACGATGTCAGTTTCTTGGATGGGCAGTATGCTGCCTTTGGTCAGGTGGTAGAGGGCATGGAAACGGTTGATGGTTTCCTGAAAGTGAAACGTGTTGGCCCAGAAGGAGGCACACCCACCGAGGATATCCGAATTAAAAATATGATGATCCTTTAAAAAACTATTGACAAATAAATCTCGATGGAGTATAATACATTTAAGTTTGAATATCACAAAAACGACGATGACGAAGACGGTCGGATTGTGGAGCCTTGAGAGAGTTGCCGGTTGGTGCGAGGCAATGGTGAGACTTTCCAATGACTTATCACTTCCGAGTTGGAGGACCGAAAGTTTTTTACAAGTAGACTCCTTCCGTACTGCTGCGTAAAGGCAAAAGGCTTGTTAGAGCCTGGTAAGTGACGGAATTTTCCGTAATTTGAGTGGTACCGCGGGTTGTAAAACTCGTCTCAAAGTTTTTTGAGGCGAGTTTTTTTGTTTTATTCAAAGCCGTATTGTTTCAAAAAGAAGCGACGGAAAAGAAAGGAGACAAAAAAGATGGATTACAATTTAAAAGAGGTTGCAGGCAGAATCAAAGATCTGCGAGAGGCAAAGGGTTATTCCCAGGAAGAACTTGCAAAACTCACAGGTGTATCCGTAGAGGATTACAAGGTTTTGGAAGAAGGGGAAACCGATTTTAGTTTTACCTTTATTTACAAGTGTGCCAAAGCCTGCGGTGTTGAAGTTGTCGATATTTTAGAGGGAACCAGTACGACCCTTACCTCTTTTGCGATTACGAGAAAGGGAGAAGGTCTTAAAATTATCAAAAAACAGGGTGTTGTTTATAATAACTTAGCCCCCAAGTTTAAAGGAAAACTTGCGGAACCGTTTCTGGTTAAATTTCCTTACCTTCCTGAGGAACAAAATGCACCCATCAAACTCAATTCCCATAACGGTCAGGAGTTTGATGTTATTGTAAAAGGTTCCTTAAAAGTTCAGGTAGGCAATCACGTGGACATTCTCCATGAGGGCGATTCTATTTTCTATAACAGCCTGATTCCTCATGGTATGATTGCCGTCAGTGAGGGCGGCTGTGAGTTCCATGCTGTTGTACTAAACCCGCAGGACGGACAGGTTAGCGAGGAATATCCTGAGGCACCCTTTATTGCTGCCAAGACGGCAATGGCAGAAAAACAAGCAAAAACAACCGTTGCAGATAAATTTGTGGAATCTTCCTATGATGAAAATGGTGTATTTAGCGGCATAACTTTCAAAAATGAAGATAAGTTTAATTTTGCTTTTGACTGCGTGGATGCTATTGCCAAAAAGAATCCTGATAAACTTGCTATGATGTGGGTCGCCAACGATAAGTCGGACCGCAGATTCACTTTTGCCGATATGAAGAAGTATTCTGCAAAAACTGCCAATTATTTTGAATCCCTTGGCATCAAAAAAGGCGATACTGTTATGCTGGTACTCAAACGCCATTATCAGTTCTGGTTCTGTATGCTTGCGCTTCATAAGATTGGTGCGATTGCAATTCCGGCAACCAACCAACTGGTAGAACATGATTTTACATATCGATATGAGGCTGCAAAAGTAAAAGCCATTGTTTGTACCGCCGATGGCGACGTGTCTGTTGAGGCGGAAAAGGCCGCTACCCAATTCCCCGGAATGATCAAAATCCTAGTGGGTGGTGAAAAAGAGGGATGGAATGATTTCAATGTGGAAATGGAACGGTTCAGCACCCATTATAAGCGTACCGAAAACACTCCCTGTGGCAACGACCCCATGCTGATGCTCTTTACCTCGGCAACAACCGGGTATCCCCGTATTGCAACTCATTCTTATAAATACGCATTAGGCCATTATCCTACGGCAAAACATTGGCATAATGTGAATCCTGACGGTTTACACTTTACCATTTCTGATACCGGCTGGGGTAAGGCACTTTGGGGCAAACTCTACGGTCAGTGGCTTTGTGAAGCGGGTATCTTCACTTATGATTTTGACAGATTCCACTCCGATGATATTCTACCTTTGTTTAAGAAGTATCATATTACAACTTTCTGTGCGCCGCCTACCATGTATCGGTTCTTCATCAAAGAAGACCTGTCAAAATATGACCTGTCTTCCATTGAATATGCTACAACGGCTGGAGAAGCGCTGAACCCTGAGGTTTTTAATCAGTTTAAAAAGGCAACCGGATTGACCATCATGGAAGGTTTTGGACAGACTGAAACGACCCTTTCCATTGCCAATTTTGTGGGTTCTAAGACGAAAATTGGTTCTATGGGAAGACCTAGTCCTCTTTATGATGTTGTTGTTCTGGATCCGGACGGCAATGAATGTCAAGCAGGTGATGCCGGTGAAATCTGTATCCGTACCAAAAACGGTGTTCCTTGCGGACTTTTTACCGGTTACTATCTTGATGAAGAAAAGACCAAGGATGTATGGCACAACGGATATTATCATACCGGTGACCAGGCAACCATGGATGAAGATGGATACCTTTGGTATGTGGGTCGGATTGACGACGTTATCAAATCATCGGGTTACCGCATCGGCCCGTTTGAGATTGAAAGCGTTATCATGGAACTCCCTTATGTGCTGGAATGTGCAATCACACCGGTTCCTGACGAAGTGCGGGGGCAGATTGTCAAAGCCACTATTGTGCTTACCAAAGGTGCTGTGGGTACTGACGAACTGAAAAAGGAAATTCAGGAGTATGTAAAAACCCATACCGCACCTTACAAATATCCGAGAATTGTGGAGTTTGTCGAGGAACTTCCCAAGACCATCAGTGGTAAGGTAAGACGTGTTGAAATCCGGAACAAGGATTTGGAAAAAGCCCCAAAATAACAAACAATAACAAAAACCTCCTAGGGAAACTACCCTAGGAGGTTTTTTTGTGTTTCGTTAAAGTTCGGACGCGGCTTCTTTGTCCACAATCACGATAACATCAGGGTGGCAAGAGAGCAAGGAGGCAGGAACTTGAGGATCAATTTTTCCACTCATCAATGCTTTGATCGCCGGTGCCTTTGCTTTACCGTTTGCAACCAGCAAGATGGTTTTTGCTTTCATGATGGATGCCATACCCATAGTCAGCGCCTTGGTAGGAACATCCTCGATTTTTTCAAAGAATCTTGCGTTTGCTTCAATGGTATTCTGGGTTAAGCCCGTCATGTGGGTGCCGGCAAAAAGAGTGGTATCCGGTTCGTTAAAACCGATATGACCGTTTTGACCGATGCCCAAAAGTTGCAAGTCAATGCCACCATTTTCTTCAATCATAGCATCGTATGCAGCGCATTCAGCTTCTGGGTCATTGGTTGCACCGTTAGGAATGTGAATATTCTCCGGCTTCAGGTTTACTTTGCTGTAAAGATGATGACTCATAAAGTAGTAGTAACTCTGGTCGTTGTCCGGGGTGATAGGATAATATTCATCCAGATTAAAGGTGGTAACCTTAGAAAAATCCAGACCCATATTCACCAAATTCTCGTAAGTACCGATGGGAGAAGAACCGGTAGCAAGACCCAGAGTACAGTTGGGTTTCAACAATACCTGAGCCCCAATAATCTCAGCGGCTTTTTTTGAAATTTCTTTATAATTTTCACAGATTATAAAACGCATGATGCCCTCCAAATTAGATATATTTTTTTACAATCGCAGCCATTTGATCCATTTTAGATTCCATGTCTGCAACCAATTTAAGTTGGGTGCGGGCACGATCTAAGTTTTGTTCCGGATAGTGAATCCGGAAATAGGTATCACCGTTTAAGTAATCGGCAAGGAAACGAGAACCACATTCCAAAGTCAAAAGTTTTGCAGAGAAAGGAAGAAGTTCAATTTCTTTTGGGGTAATGCTATCGCCCAAAGTTTCCAGGTATCCTTTGACATATTGTTCAAAGAGTTCCAAATCCATCCAGACTTTATCCAAATCTTTTTCGTCTTCCGCAGCGGTGCTGGCGCCAAAACGAATGGAATCGCCGAAATCATAAAGCATTGACCCGGGCATAACGGTGTCTAAATCAATAACACAAATGCCCTCGCCGGTTGCCTTATCCACAAGAATATTGTTTAATTTGGTATCATTATGGGTAACACGCAGGGGAACAGAGCCGTCTGCAATAGCATCCAGAATCACACCTGCATCCTTTTCCCGGTCCAGAACAAATTGGATTTCTTTTTGAACGGTTGCAGCACGGCTAGCGTGATCGGCGGCTACAGCGTCTTTGAAATCCTTGTACCGGGAAACTGTGTTGTGGAAATTCACAATGGTTTCATTTAATTTCTCTGCCGGAAAATCTTTGAGCATATTCTGGAATTTACCAAAAGATTTTGCAACACGATAAAACAACTCCGGAGTTTCTACTTTTTGATAGCTGATGGTATCGCCGACAAAAAGGTAAACACGGAATAAATCACCTTGGTCAGAGACGTAATAGTAACTACCGTCCTTCGTAGGAATAACCGTAAGAGTTTCTCTGTCTGGGTTGCCGCCGGCATTTGTGATTTGTTCACGAAGATAATTGGTAACAGCAACAATATTATCCATAACTTCGGCGGGGTTTTTAAAAACATCGCCGTTAATCCTTTGCAGAATATATTGCTTTTCTGTGGTTATTACCAAATAAGTATCATTAATATGTCCGTCACCATAGGGTCCTGCATTGATAAAATCGCCTTCCAATGCGAAAAGGCCACACATTTCCTCTATATTATAACCCCTCATAATATCCCTCCTGAACCATTTGGTTCATTGCTTGACGTACCGTCGGTAAATCTTCGCGGTAAGTCATACCATACCATTTATCTTTACAAGAAAAAACCTTAACTTTTGTCTTGTTTTCTTTAATCAATTCATCGACAACAAAAGGAATAAAGAACTCATCTTTTAAGGGGTCCTTTAAGTTGTTGCGGAAGATTTCGAACTTTTCTTCTAAAACATCAAAAATCTCTGGCGTGAGGGCCCACATATTCATGGAAACACGGGTATCTTCCGGCATGTCAATCCAGTTTTCACCGTCTTCAGTATATTTGAAATCTTTGATTTTGGTACGCTCGGTGATTTTTTTCAAATAGCCGTCTTCGATTTCGCAAACACCACGGGCAACGGTTCCGTTTTCCGTTAAAGTGTTTTTTAAATCGAAGGCAACCATGGCAAAGTCTAGTCCCGTAGCCTGAACCAAATGATCGTGCAGGTCTTTGTAAGCATTTCTGCCATAGTAGTCATCTGCATTAATAATAGCAAAAGGTGTGTCAACCTTATCACGGCAACAAAGAAGTGCATGGCCGGTACCCCAAGGCTTGGTTCTGTCCTCCGGCATAGAATTCATCTCCTGGAAGACATAGTCTACTTCGGCGCCTTTAATTTTGTCGCCAACGAGTTTTTTGAAATCTTCATACATTTCTTCTTTGATAACAAAAACAATTTTGTCAAATCCGGAAGCAATGGCGTCATAGACAGAAAAGTCCAGTAAAACCGCATTGTTATCAGCAACCGGTGCCATCTGTTTTAAGCCACCAAAACGACTTCCCATACCTGCTGCTAATGCGATTAATGTTGTTTTATTCATGTTTTTTATTCCTCCTATTTATGATAACCCTGGGGATTCATCTGCTGCCAACGCCAAGTGTCTTCACACATTTCCTCTAAGGTATGGGTTGCAACAAACCCCAACTCTTTTTTTGCCTTAGCGGGGTCTGCGTAACAAGCGGCAATATCACCGGGACGGCGATCGCAAATCTGGTAGGGAACCTCTTTGCCGCAAGCCTTTTCAAAGGCATGAACCATATCTAATACGCTATAACCTTGACCGGTACCCAGGTTGTAAACCACGACGCCGACATGGGATTGAAGTTTTTCCAGGGCTTTTAGATGGCCGTGTGCCAAATCTTCCACATGGATATAATCACGGACACCGGTGCCGTCCGGGGTATCATAATCATTACCAAATACCGAGAGTTTTTCCAGTTTGCCAATGGCAACCTGAGAGATATAAGGCATCAGGTTATTGGGAATACCCTTAGGATCCTCACCAATCATACCACTCTTATGGGCACCAACAGGATTGAAATAACGAAGAAGAGCGATGTCCCATTCGTTATCTGAAACATATAAATCCTGCAAAATCTGTTCAATCATAAACTTGGTCTGCCCATAGGGGTTGGTACAAGACAAGGGGAAATCTTCCCGGATGGGAACAGAAGCAGGTTTACCATATACGGTAGCGGAAGAACTAAACACTAGTTTCTTGCAACCGTGTTTACTCATAACTTTACAAAGATTCAAGGTGCTCAGTAAATTGTTGGTATAGTATGTAAGAGGCATAGATACTGATTCTCCAACTGCTTTTAAACCGGCAAAATGAATCACGGCATCGATGTTTTGCTCGGAGAAAATCTGCTCTACCGATGCTTCATCACACAAATCCATTTCATAAAAAATTGGTTTTTTCCCGGTAAGGGTTTCAATGCGGTTGATTGATTCTTTTGAACTATTACATAAATTATCAACAATGACAATTTCATACCCGTCGTTTAAAAGTTGAACACTGGTATGGCTTCCAATATAGCCGGCACCGCCGGTTACTAAGATTTTCATGAACAAAGACCTCCTAATTAGATAGTTCGTTATTTCTAATATACCATGCTTTAGAAAAAAATACTTTATCTAATAAGACAAAAATGTTGCACTTTTGGACAAAATGTGTTAAACTGGATTTAAGGAAAGGAGAAAGGCGTATGGATTACCAATTAACCACATTAAAAAAAGTGCTTTCTATCTCTAAAATCGTAACGGTTCATTACTTTGAATATGAGAAGGATTATCTCTTTATTGGCGAGAAACATGATTTTTGGGAAATCGTCTATGTTGACAGAGGAAAGATTGAAATTAACCGGGATCATCAATGGTTTTCCTTGGAACAAGGACAGGCGGTTTTTCATCAACCTAATGAATTCCACAATCTCCGGGCGGATGGCGTTGTTGCGCCAAACCTTGTCATCATTACCTTTCAATGTCTTTCCCCTGCCATGGAGTTTTTTAAACGTAAAACTTTTCCTTTATCCGATTCGGAAAAGCGATTGTTAGGAAGTATTGTTTTTGAAGCCAAACAGGCGTTTTTCTCCTCTTTGGAAGATACCTTTTTAACCAAATTAGAACGAAGAAAAAACGCTGTTTTCGGTGCGGAGCAAATGATAGCGTTATCCTTAGAACAACTTTTGATTTCTCTCTATCGAAGTTACGGTGAGGTTTCTTTTAACACCACACCGCTGAGCCGTGGTTTAGAGCAGGATGTGGTTAGTGCTGTAGTTGTATATTTACAGGAGAATATACAAGAAAAACTGGTTTTTCAGCAGGTTTTGAATCAAGTTGGAATCAGTGCTTCTGGATTGAAAACAATATTTAAGAAAAAAATGGGAATGGGGGTTATGGCGTATTTTTCTAAAATGAAAATCGATACTGCCAAAATTCTAATTCGGGAAGGAAGCCTTAATATTTCGCAAATTGCAGGTTACCTTGGTTTTGATTCTGTTCACTTGTTTTCCCGGCGGTTTCGGCAAATTACCGGCATGTCGCCAACGGAATATGGTAAATCGGTGAAAATTAATTTTGATCATTTAATTACCCAATAGAAAATCAAAAGCCTTTGGTATAATTCTTGCCGATCAGGATAAAATAGGCATAAAACATTTAGTAAAAGAGGAGAGAAAAATCATGAAAAAGATTTTGATTGGTGGCTTATCTGTCATTCTTTGTTGTATAGCTTTGGCAGCCTGCAGCGATGGTTCCACCACTTTAGACCAAGGCCAGGATACTGATGGGAGAGCAGGCGAGGCCTCTGTGCAGACTGAGAACATGCCGGGAGGAACTTCCGGAGAAAACGGGGAAGGTGCACAGGGTGCGGCTGAAAATATTACCGGTGGCGCCGGTAACGCAATGGAAGACGGCAATAACGCTGCCGACGATGTTGTAGACGGAGCTGGTCAAGCGATGAAAGATGCAGCAGACGGTGTTGGTAATGCCGCAAAAGATGTTGTAGACGGTGCCGGAAACGCAATAAATGATATGACCAATGGCAAATAAACGGATTCCATAACCGTGCTTGCGCCGCAAAACGAGCGGCGCTTTTTCTTTGAAAAAATGCAGATAAAACATTGACCATTTTGTAAAAAAATGATACAATATTGTTAAGGAGAGTTTAATTGCGAGGAGCGACTAACATGGAGAAAAAAGGACCCCCTATCACAAGAAAACGACGTTCACAGTTTCGGGAAAACTTTAAGGAACACAGTCGTGGTATGTCTATTTTGTACCTGGTTCTGGCAACCGTTGTAATCGCGGTTTTTGTAGGTCAACTTCTTACCAAAAATTACGAAAACTGTTTTACTTGTATCTTAACACTTGTGCTTTTTTCAATGCCGGCTTTTTTGGACCGGAAATTAAAAATTACCTTACCGAATACCTTAGAAGTTGCCATTATATTATTTATTTTTGCCGCAGAAATTCTTGGAGAAATCCGAGGTTTTTATCTACGATACCGCTGGTGGGATACCATGCTGCATGCTTCTAATGGATTTCTCATGGCGGCAATCGGATTGTCTTTGATTGATATTTTTAACCGAAGTGAAGTTTTTAAATTTGAACTATCGCCTTTTTTTGTTTCCCTGGTTGCCTTTTGTTTTTCTATGACCATCGGTGTTGCATGGGAATTTTTTGAGTTTGCCATGGATATTTTTGCCGGAACAGATATGCAAAAAGATACCATTTTGCAAACCATTGCAACCGTAGATTTACACCCTGCAAAGAAAAATATCCCCGTGGTGGTAGAGGGAATAGAAAATATTGTAGTGCAAGGGAAAAATCTACTGATCAACGGTGCGCAAACCCAGGATTACGCCTTGAGTTTGGGTGGATATCTTGACATTGGATTGATTGATACCATGAGCGATTTATTTGTCAACTTCATCGGTGCAGTTATTTTTTCTATCATTGATTTTTTCTATATCAAAAATCGAGGTAAAGGGAATTTTGTACAGAGTTTTATCCCGCAGTTAAGGAAGAACGCTGAAAAAGTTGATCAAATAGATTGATATAAATTTTTTGCCATACTTTGAATCTGGGTTTTGCTCGCAATTATGCACTTTGCCCAAAACTGTGAGAAAATTTTAGAGATAATATAAAAAACTATTGACTTTGGATAGGTTTTTTAGTATGATAGTAGTATCTTGTTTCCATATCGGCATTATATGGGCGATTACTGAATAAAAGGAGCGGTATTATGTATATGAAAGAAGTTGTTGTGCAAAATCAAGTTGGGCTGCACGCCAGACCTGCGACTTTTTTTATACAAAAAGCAAATGAATATAAATCCAGCATCTGGGTTGAAAAGGACAATCGCCGTGTTAATGCGAAGAGTTTACTGGGCGTTCTTTCCTTGGGAATTACCAGAGGTTTGAGTATTACCATTGTTGCAGAAGGTAGTGACGAAGAAGAAGCAGTCAATAATTTGGTAGAACTGATTTCTTCTAATTTTGCATCATAAGAGTTTGATTTAAGAATCGATTGGGAAGAGCAACCTTATTTTTGCTGGCGGCAAAGATGTGGTGTGCTCTTTTGTGTTATATGTGGGGAATGTTATGAAATTTGACGAAGCATCCATCAAGCAAAAATTAAAAAAATTACCCCTGGCTCCTGGCGTCTATATCATGAAAGATGAAAATGACGCGGTTATTTATGTGGGAAAAAGCAAATTGCTGAAAAATCGTGTCAGTCAGTATTTTATGCAATCCAAGAACCACAGCGCAAAGACTTTGGCGATGGTTTCTCATGTGCGGGATTTTGATTATATGGTTACCGATTCTGAGGTGGAAGCCTTGGTTTTGGAATGTAATCTAATTAAAAAATACCGCCCCAAATACAACATTTTATTAAAAGACGATAAGCAATATCCCTATATCAAAATCACAGTGCAGGAAGATTTCCCAAAGATCTACATGACCAGAAAAGTAATCAAAGACGGTGCTCGTTATTTTGGTCCTTATATGAGTGCATTTATGGTCAAAGATACGTTAGAAACTATCCGGCAAATTTTTAGAGTTCGCAGTTGTAATAAAAAAATATCCGGAGAGATTGGCAGAGGTAGACCTTGTCTTTATTATCATATTCACCAATGCTCCGCACCTTGTGATGGGAAAATCACCAAAGAAGAATATAGAGAAGTTTTTGATCAAATAGCCTCTGTTCTAGACGGAAAATATCAGGATATTATGAAAGTTTTATCTAAGAAGATGTATGAGGCTTCCGATGCTTTGGAGTTTGAACGTGCAGCGCGGCTTCGGGATAAAATTGAAAGTTTGAAAATCCTCGGTGAGAAGCAAAAAATGATGTCTACCAAAGAGAATAACCGGGATATCATTGGTGTTTATCAGGACGAAAAAGAAAGTTGTGTACAGATTTTCTATATGCGTGACGGTAAGATTTCCGGAGCAGAATACTTTGTTTTCGACTACAATGATATCCAGAAAGAAGAGTTACTCTCCGGATTTATGAAAGAGTATTATTTCAACACCACCATGATTCCCCGGGAAATTTTAGTTCCGGTAGAGATAGAAGATGGGGTTGAGATTCAAGCGTGGTTGACCCAAAAAACAGGTCACAAAATCTCTTTAACCTGTCCCAAACGAGGCGAAAAAGCCTCTTTGATTGCCATGGTCAACAAAAATGCAGAGGAGTCTCTGGAAAAGCATCGTTTTCATCGGGACCGAGAGCGTTTGGAACAAAATGAAATTCTGACAGAATTACAACAGGTATTATCCCTGTCCAAGCCGCCGTTTCGTATTGAAAGTTATGATATTTCCAACATTTCCGGTGCCCAGAGTACTGGTGCCTGCGTGGTATATCAGAATGCAAAAGAATCCCGAAAGGATTATCGCAAATTCCGCATCAAAACCGTGGATGGCGCCAATGACTATGAGAGTATGCAGGAAGTGATTTATCGCAGATTTCAGCGGGCATACGAGGAAGAAGAAGCGGTTAGAAAGGGAACCTTGGATCTTGCTGATGCCAAATTTTTACCTCTCCCTGATCTGATTATACTAGACGGTGGAAGAGGTCATGTTGGGGCAATTCGGCTGCTTATGGAAACATTGGGAGAGACAGTACCGGTTTTTGGGCTTGTCAAGGATGACAAGCACCGGACCCGTGGTTTGACCGATGAAACCCATGAGTTTTCTTTACCTAAAGATGGGATGCTGTTCCGATTTTTGGCTTGTATGCAAGATGAAGTTCATCGCTTTGCTATTACCGGCTTTCGGAAAAAGCACGAAAAAGTATCTCTGCATTCCATATTGGAGGAAATTCCCGGTATTGGACCTGCTAAACGAACGGCGCTGCTTCAGACCTTTATTAATATTGACCGTATCAAGCAGGCGACCTTTGAAGAATTGCGGAGTGTGGTAGACAGCCGAACCGCACAGAATGTTTTAGATTATTTTCAGCAAGGAGGAGAAAATCATGAATCTTAATATCCTGAATTTAGCCGAAAAATTACAACCTCAACTGGTGAAAGACAGACGACATCTTCATCGGCATCCAGAGGTTTCTTTTGAGGAAACCAACACGATGGATTATATTTGTAATCGGTTGGAGGTTATGGGAATATCTTATCAAAGGGGTGACGGAAAAACCGGCATTGTAGCCCAGATTGACAGCGGAAAACCGGGTAAATGTCTGCTGATTCGTGCTGATATTGACGCACTTCCCATAGAGGAAACCCGGGAATCTGAATACAAATCTCAAAACCCCGGCGTTATGCATGCTTGCGGTCACGATGGACATACTGCAATTTTGCTTAACACCTGTTCGTTGCTTTCCCAACTGAAAGATGGGTGGCGCGGCATTGTGAAATTTGCATTCCAACAAGGCGAAGAAACTACCGGCGGTGCCGAACCGATGATGCAAGCCGGAATTTTGGAAAATCCCAAGGTAGATGCTTGCATCGCTCTACATATGGATACCGATTTAGAGACCGGAACCATGCGGGTAAAAGCCGGCCCTATGTATGCATCGCCGGATGATTTTGCTATCACCATTCATGGAAAGGGCGGCCATGGCGCAGAGCCGCATCTTGCCATTGACCCGATTGTGATTGCAGCGCAAATTATTACAGAAATACAGACCATCGTCAGCAGAACGGTGGACCCCTTTGAGGAAGCCGTGATCACCATTGGTTCGGTTCATGCAGGTCATGCTCCCAACGTGATTCCTGATAATGCAAAACTACTGGGAACGGCACGTTCTTTCACCAATGAAATGCGGACGTATCTTTCCGAAAAAATTCATGCTGTGGTAGAGCATGTTTGTGCTGTTTATGGAGCAAAATATACCTATGAGTTTATTAAATTATTCCCACCGCTCCAAAATGACGAAGACATAGCCAAAGGTGTTTTGGAAAGCGGAAAGCGGTGTTTGGGTGAAAAAAATTGCATCTGGGGCGGACGTCCTACTATGGCTGGCGAAGATTTTGCCTATTTTACACAAGCAGTTCCCTCGGCAATATTCAAACTTGGTTGTCGTAACGAAAAAAGGGGTATCATAGCCCCTTTGCATAATTCTGATTTTGATATTGATGAAGACTCGTTACAATACGGCGTTGCCATTTTCACGGATTTTGCTTTGCGTTTTTTGGGTGACTGGGAATAGCCGTTTCCTTGGAACAAAAATAAAAACAAGAAGAAGAGGACTCTCTTTGCGCATCAGCCGTCACCGTATTGAGAAAGCAAAGCCCATCTTTCTGGTGCATACAGCCTTGTTCTGAACACGGAATGGTTGACACGGAAATCATCCCTTTCTATCAAACAAAGTATCTATAGTTTGTACCAAAAATCAAATATCATACCAAGAAATGAAACGGCTCCGCAAGTTGCGGAGCCGCAACACTTTATATAATCAAAGGGCATGCACCTGTTGTTATAGTTTATTCTGATTTTATATTCCTGTTACAAGACGAGGTAGAAAATGATTCTTATTTATAACCCGGAACTAACTCCGGTCATGAAAAAGACGATAGAAAGTCTTGGATATCTCTTCATTCCAAGCATGCCACTTACCAAACTCCCTCCCGGTATTGCGGCACATCCGGATATGCAGATTTGTCCTATTGACGAAACAACTTTATTATGTGCACCAGAATGCTTGAACTATTATAGCCGAGTATTACCGGAATCGGTTACCGTGATTCCTGGCAAAACCCGATTAGACGGAACCTACCCAAGGGATTCTGCATATAATGCAGCAGAAGTAGGAGATTTTTTCTTTTGCAACACCAAATGCATTGATAAAAAACTACTCCATCTTAAAAAGGAGGCAGGGAAGAAAATCATCCATGTGAATCAGGGATATACCAAATGTAATATTTTTGCATTTTCCAGCAAAGGGTTATTCACCGAGGATTATGGTATACATAATACAATTATGGTAAACCGATTGCCCATCGAAAGCATTTTGTTGCCCAAAGGCGAGATCAATCTTAATCATTATGGTTACGGATTCATCGGTGGGAGTTGCGGGATCTGTGAGAAAAATGTCTTTTGGTATGGAAATCCCGATTTATGTAGTTATCACAAAACCATTCATCATATTCTAGAAAGAGAGGGAATCAAAGAAGTTTCCCTTTCTCAAGAGAATTTGCATGATTTGGGGGGTATAATATGCCTGCCTTAGAGCCATATTAGTGTAAAGTATCAGGGAGGGAAGGGTGAACCGTTTGGAGCAGGTAACTGTAGAATCCAAAATAGATTTATCTACACTCTGGGATATCGTAAAGAAACGTTTTCCAAATCAAACTGTTTCCTATCAAAAAAATAAAAACAACCATGTTTTAATGATAAATACCCAATACTGTGATGCGTTTTCCCAAATTTTTGCATTATGGTTGCATCAACAAATTTATCTATCAGAATTAAACAAAATAATTAATGAATATGAGATGATAACCCTTCCGGAAAAAGAACATATCTTTTTGGTTGCCCAAGACGAGATATGCAAAGACCAGGGAGCGTTATCAAAAATTCTTCAGGAAAAAATACTGGCTGTTTTTGCAACTAGCCTTGATTTAAAACTGGAGGGTTTTTTTAATTTTTGCATGCAAGAATATTGGGAAGAATTGGAAAATATTGTGGAAGAATGTCTGGATAATTATCTGTCGGAGCAGGATTATTTAGAGTTTTTAGATTTATTGCAATATTATATCGCGGTAGAGGAGTATCGATTCGGTCATTTAACCGTTGTGGCACAACCGGATGGTAAATACCAATATTATGATGAAAACATCAAAAACATCACCGCAGAATGTCTGGGAAAGTTTTTAATGGAATATGAAGATGAAGCGGCAGACCCGGACGACTGTTTGATTACCATTTTAATTTTATTGTTACCAGAAAAAATTACGCTTTATGGAATTGAATTTATGAACAATAAGAAGTTTTTAAAAACCTTAAAGAATATCTTTGGAAATCGGTTGGTTCTGCAGAGAGGCATCGATGTTTTCATCAAAAAGAATTTGTAAATAAAATGTAAAGAAAGTACTGTTGCAATGTTACTGAAAAAAAGATATACTAAAAAGAAGATATATAACATTGCACAAAATAAAAATTTTGTGCAATGGGGAAGAGGTAAAAAACGAAAGGATGGGTTCTATGGCAAATTCTATGAAGTCCTTAGTCCACGGGGCTCCGGAGCCTCTCGCGTCCTTTTTGATTTATATTGAGAGTATTCAAGGTAAATCTTTAAAAACCACCAACGAATATTTTTATGATCTTAGAACCTTTTATCGATTTTTAAAAATTCATTTTGGCAAAGTTTCTCCTGAGATAGATTTTCAGGATGTTTCTATTGATGACGTTGATTTAAAAATGCTCTCGCAGGTAACCCTGCAAGTTATTTATGAATACATGAACTATTTGAATCGTGTTCGCGGAAACTCTGCACGATCCCGGGCTCGGAAAGCCGCGTCGCTGAAATCCTTTTATAAGTACCTTTATAGTAAGGCCCAGTTAATTAACGAAAACCCAGCGGCTGAATTAGAGTCCGTCAAAACTCAAAAACAACTGCCCAAGCATTTTACATTAGAAGACAGCGTTGCTTTGTTAGAATCTGTCACAGACCGAAACGCTGCCCGTGACTATTGTATCTTTACTTTATTTTTAAATTGCGGGATGCGTTTGGCTGAATTGGTAAATATTAACATAACAGATATCCGTGGTGATACATTGGTAGTAATTGGTAAAGGCGACAAAGAACGAACTATTTACTTAAATCAGGCCTGCTTAGATGCCATCGAGGCTTATATGCCCATACGAAATCAGCATAACCCTACACCCCGAGACCGGAATGCCCTCTTCCTCTCTGAGAGAAACCAACGGATTAACCGGCGAACGGTACAATACACGGTGGAAAAATATGTGAAAAAATTGGGGTTAGACCCCCATAAATATACCACACACAAATTGCGACATACAGCGGCTACGCTGATGCATCAATCTGGCGTAGATATTCGTGTTTTGCAGGAAATTTTAGGACATAAACAACTGTCTACGACCGAAATTTATACACACATTAATAACGATCAGATGCGTAGTGCAGTACGCAGCAATCCTTTGGCGAACATCAAACCGCCGGAAGAAAAAAATAACGAAAATTAAAAAACTCTGTCTTAGGACAGAGTTTTTTTGCTTCTTTTAGGTTTGCCCGGCAGAATAACATCATCAATTTTGATTTCCAGATATTCTTCGTCAGAATCAATACAACGCCCACAGTTGGTACATTTCTCAAAAGGATTTAAATCGCAATATTCACATTCACCGCAAGCATTACAAATTTTCTCATCATCTAAAACGCACATTTTAGCCATAATTTACACCTCGCTCATGGCATCTGCTGCTCGTAAAACGCCGATTTTGGCGGCGTGATAAACAGTGCCACCTTGCATATAAGCAATATACGGCGGACAAATGGGCGCATCTGCGGAAAGTTCAATGGATGCACCTTGAACAAAGGCGCCGGCAGCCATAATAACAGGATCTTCGTATCCGGGCATATCCCAAGGTTCCGGCGTGACAAAACTGTCAATAGGAGAACCTTTTTGAATCGCCTGACAGAAACGAATGACGTTTTCCGGGGTTTTTAACTTGATTGCCTGAATAATATCGCTGCGCAAAGCATCCGGAGTCGGGCAAACTTCAAAACCCATATCGGTAAAAATTTGCGCGCAAAGCAGTGCTGTTTTAATACTCTCTGCTACAATATGGGGTGCCATAAATAAACCTTGGTATAGGTTTCGATTAAAACCAAGACTGGCACCGGTGTGACGCCCAAGACCGGGTGCGGTTAACCGATAAGAAATCTTCTCTATCAAATCCGCTTTGCCGGCAATATAACCGCCGCTGAGGGCTAAACTTCCCCCTGCATTTTTAATCAAAGAACCAACAACAATATCAGCGCCCACCTGTGACGGCTCTTTTTCCTCAACAAACTCGCCATAACAGTTATCCACCATACAAACCACGTTGGGGTCAATTTCTTTGATACAGGCGATAATTTCGCCAATTTCCTCGACAGTTAATGAATCACGCCAGGCATAACCACGGGATCGTTGAATGAGGGCAAGTTTTATTTTTTCCTCGGCAAATAGTTTTTTGATTCTGGCAAAGTCCGGTTTCCCGTTTTCTAAAAGTTCAACCTGTCGATAAGAAACACCAAAATCTTTTAAAGAACCGGCATCTTCCTCTCCCCTGATACCAATGACTTCCTCCATGGTATCATAAGGGGCGCCAACCACAGATGCCATCGTATCACCGGGGCGAAGTACGCCATAAAGACAACTGGCAATGGCTTGGGTACCGCTGACAATGTGATGGCGAACCAAGGCGTCTTCTGCGCCAAAAATTTCAGCATAAACCTTATCCAGGGTATCTCGACCCAAATCATCATAACCGTAACCGGAGGTCTCACCAAAATGAGCATAGGAAACCCGATTATTTTGAAACGCCTTTAACACCTTTAATTGGTTTGCTGCCGCAATCTCATCCACCCTTTGAAACTGCTGTGTTAAGGCCTTTTCTGCCTCTTCCATTCGCAAAATTGTTCTAGAACTAATTTGAAAGTCATCTTTTAAAATCTGTTTTTCTAAACTATTTTCCATCATTTAATTCAAATCCTCAAGCGATAATACGCAAATATTATTTTCCTTCAACCATTTACATGCTTTTTCGTTATCATTGGTTTTTATCACAAGCACCGCTCTGGTTTTTTCCCCAATGAATGAATAGAGATATTCGATATTGATATCTTTTTCCTTTAACGTGGCGATGACATGGCTGAACGAACCGATCGAATCATCCATAGAAACGGCAAAAACATCGGCGATATTTGCAGTCATATGATTCTGTCGTAACACCTTTTCGGTTCTTTCGGCATCATTGACAATCATTCGTAAAATACCAAATTCTGTACTATCCGAAATATTGACGGCACGTACATCAATGTTATTGTCGGAGAGTATCTTTGTAATCTCCGAAAGGCGACCGGGACGGTTCTCCATAAATACAGAAACTTGTTGAATCAACAAAGTATCCCCTCCTCTGTTTTATTACCGCAGTATTATATCATAAACACATCATGATTTTCAATAGCAAGGTTTCTAATTTTTCCATGTCCACTAAATTTATTTTTTCTATGGGAGTTTTTTCATGAAGGATAGGAAAATAAAAACCAAATACGTTTTTGCAGGTATCAGCAATACTCAATTGCTCCATAATGCGATCCGTTTTACCTAAGAATGATTGCAAAGGTACATCCAAAGTCTTTACAATTTCCCGGGTTGCTTTGGACGCAACAAAGGAACCATCCTTAACAACAAAAGTGGGGCCCTCTCCAAATTTACACCCATCCTGGCTTTCTATTCCGGAAAAAACAATCATGCTATCCGGAGAAAATGCCTTGCAAGCCTCCAATGCACCGCTTTCGCCAGACAAACTTGCATTCCAAACTGTAAAGTTAATATACTTTTCGTCTTCTTTGATCTCACAACCTATTAAATATGCGAAAAATAAAGCGATAGCAAAACCTAAATTGTTTCCGTAAAGCGAATCTCCTTTACAAAAAGATTGGTTTTTAAAATTAAAAATTTCCATGATTTCAGCGGTGTAATCCGAAAAAGTTTCCAGGTAAACCTTTTCTTTTTCCTCAGAGCGCAAGATACCTATCGGTGTTTCTTTATCATAAAGAGTATGATTGATATATGCTTCTGCTTTCTTTTTTCCAACCAACTGTATCGCGCAACGATTGTCTTTTTGACTTTCTATTAGCACGCCGGCAGGGTCGCATCGAAAGATGATTTGTATCTTCTTCCCATTTCCCTTTTTACAAAAATGAAGATTTCCGTTGCTGTCAGTTTTGATGTCATCAAAAAGTTTCTCCATCTCCGGTTTGATTGTGTTTTTGAGTTCTTCCAAATCAAAAAAGGGCAAGGACAAAAACTTTTTCATCATTGCTTCCGTATCTTTTGTTATCATGCCTGTGTGCCCTCTCTTTCTATCAGCGCTATTGCCAGTTTGGTCATTGCATGCAAATCTTTTTTACTTGCAACTTGTGCAGTGGTATTGGCGTAACGTACCGGAATATCCAGGCAAAGGACGCTTATTTCTTTACCACTGGCCTCTATCACGGATTCTGCGCCTTTTTCCTTTTTTTGGCTATATTGTATGGAAACCCCCTCTTCTTCTGCTAGCTTTTTAGCCAGGGCATAAAGTTCTGCATTGGTATTGCCGGAGCCGGTACGCCGCAAAAGCGCCACGCCATTCCCGGCTTCGGGCAGGGATTCGTCAACATCTGGATAAATTTTTGCAGGAGTACCATCCAGAACGATGGCAATTTCTGCATCAAGATTCCAAATTCCAGGGGAAATACCCCGATTGCCAATCTCATGCTGAACAGCAAAGATAACATGCAGATTCGCATTAGGGCGGTGTTTTAACATTTCTAATACTGCAAAACAGCCCATTCTTCCGGCAATGGCTCTTCCTTTAATAAAATCGTTTGCAAGTTCTACATAAGGAATATCAAAAACGCCATAGTCCCCAATTTCTACAATCTTTTTTGCTTCTTCTTTATTTTCTGCACCGATGTCAACAAATAACTGTTGAGCTTTGATAGGCGTTTCTCGTTCGGATTTGGTAGTAAGATGGATGGCTTTTAAAGAAATAATCCCAGGATGCCCGTGAATCCACACTTTTTTGGAAACCAAAAATGCCGGAGAAATTTCTCCAACTGTCTCAAAACGCAGATAACCGTCCTCGGTGATTTCGGTGATAATAATGCCCGGCTCGTCCATGTGGGTACAAATCAAAATTTTTTTACCATTACCATGGTTTTCTCCGTGAAGATTTCCCATGGAATCTTTCCATGTTTTCTCGCACAAGGACTCTAATTGCGCTTGGAGAAATTGGGAGACAGGTTCTTCAAGCCCAGACACCCCAAAGCAATGTTCCAGTTCCTTAAACAATTTGAATTCCTCCCATCACTGCCAGATAGAGCAATTTAGAAACCGCTTCAACATCAGAAATTTCCAAGGTTTCTACATTGGTGTGCATGTACCTAAGAGGAATGGACACAAGCATCACGGGAATTCCGTTTCCAATGATCTGAATCGCCCATGCAGTTGTGCCGCTGCCCCCGGAAGCCACTTCTATTTCATGTGAAACACTATATTCTTTTGCCAGAGAAATCAACTGCTTGGTATATTGATAATGTAAATTAGGCCCTCTGCAAATGACAGCCCCGCTTCCCAGAGGAAAAACACCGGTTTCGTTTTTTACATCTGGTGTGGTGCCGTGGGTTACGTCAACTGCAATGGCGGCATCGACGCTGCCCGGTTGAATTCCTGTATATGCTCCGTGCAGCCCAAGTTCTTCCTGGGTAGAAAATAACACCTCAATATGATATGCCGGTTCTTTTTGGGCAAGTTCCTCTAAGCAGGCTAAAATTGCTACGACGCCGGCACGGTTGTCCATGGCACAGCCAGACATCCTCCCGTGCAGCAGTTCACAGGTTTCTCCCCCTATTTGAATAAAATCACCCGGGTGAATGCTTTTTTTCGCAGACTCTGTATCCAATCCCGTGTCAATGCGATAATCTTTCAGAGCAGGATTCTTCGTATCTTCTCCCTCTTTGGCTTTTGGAGAAAAACCGCCGATAATCCCCTTGATGGGAGGGTTTGAAAAAATAGTTACCTCCATCCCGGGCAGAATACGTTCGTCCACACCGCCAAGGTTCACAAATTGAATAAACCCATTTTCATCAATTCCGGAAACCATCAAGCCAATTTGGTCCATATGGGCTTCCAGAAGCACCGTTTTGGCGTTTTTATCTTGAATGCGGCGACTCCCATGGACATTCCCATAAGAATCTATCATGGGTTCTAAACCTAATTTTTTAAGTTTTTCGCATAATATTGTTGCAATAGATTCTTCAGCGCCGGAAAGTCCGGGATTCGATGTCAAATAAGTAAGGTATTCCTGTATTTTCATAGTTTCACTCCACATGATTTAATCCACATCATAGGGTATAATAATTGCTGCTATGATATATGCAATGATGCCGGAACCACCCAAAAGGGTAAAAACAACCCAAGCCAGACGAATCACCGTGGGGTCAAGTTCAAAATAATTGGCAATTCCTGCACATACACCACATAGTTTTCTCTCAAATTTTGATTTATATAATTTTTTCTTCATAAAAACACCTCTTTTGTTTATGTTCAATATTCACATTTAAATTTATTTTATATTGTTAATTTGACAATGTAACAAATACCAGTTCAGGTCTGTTAAATATTCTGGGTAAC
>JAZSKV010000029.1:0-9182 GCA_045534975.1 Ructibacterium sp.
TAAAACCACACATAATTAGACGATATTGTATAATACGAAATAACAATAGGTACGCCTGTAAATCCCGTAGTTATGCGGATTTCACGGATTTATCGAACACGGTACAACCTTACGGAAAATATGGTACAATTTGCTCCTAAGCGGTAGGCCGGAGGTTCAACTCCTCTTAGCGACGCCAAAAATCCGTACACGAAAGTGTGCGGATTTTACTTATTACCTCTTCACTATTCACTATTCCCTAAAATTCATTTGTGTACGGATTTTTGGAAAGTAATAAGTAATAGAGAATAGAGAAGAGATTATGGTTGCCTTTCTTACGCAAAGCTAATCTTAATATGGCATCCAAACCATTCGGCTCTTTCGTACAATCTGAATGATTTAGATGACAATCTAGTTCATTCGGTTTTACTTTTGATAAGAGAATTAAATTATGTTATACTGTAAGTATGGCACGCTATGTCACTTTTATTTAAGTATAATAAAAACATAAACATTCGGATGTGAAAAACTTAAACAGGAGTGATAAAATGCAAAAAGCAAAGAATGGGTAAGATGGCGAACTTTTATAAAGCCTACGACCTGCTTTGAATGTTTTAGGCGTAATAGCAAAATATTTTCTTATGAGGAGTTAGCGAGAATTGGTGAACCAAAACTTCATGAGAACTGTGGTTGTCGATTAGAACAACTGCTTGCCATTGTCGCTGGATATGCAACAGAACTTGGTACAATGGGTGCAGACTGGTGGTTGTATTACCTAAATGAGTTGCCGGATTATTACATAACTAAGACAGAAGCGTATGAGATGGGATGGAATAATCTAAAAGGAAATTTAGCAGAAGTAGCGCCCAATAGTATGATTTTTGGAGGCATTTATAAAAATAAGAAAAAAGTTCTTCCAGATAAAGAAGGAAGAATTTGGTATGAAGCTGATATAAATTATACAGGTGGTTACAGGAATAGACAAAGAGTGGTATTTTCTAATGACGGACTTATTTTTGTGACCTATGATCATTACGATACATTTATAGAGGTAATAGGGGAGGATAAGTAGTATGAGAAAAATAGTTTTAGATTTTACAGGAGCAAAAACTTGGGTAGATATCTATGGCGTGATGAAAAATGCATTTGCTTTTCCTTATGAATGGGGGAATAATTTGGATGCATTGTACGATGCAATGAGTTATACATGGCGAGAAAACGTTTGCGTAATTGTTAAAGGGCTTGATAATGTTTCTCCTGAGTGGAAACCATATATGAAAGAAATTCTTGAAGTGTTTCAGGATGTTCATGAAGAAACCCCAAATGTAACATTTGAGATTATATCTTAATCCTGCATCTATTATGACCGTGAAAGACACGTCGGAACAAGTTTCGCTTGTTCCGATTTTTTATAGAAAAAAATCAGTCACTTGCTCCACGGTTTCTCCTTTTTCGTAAAAAGGCACGCTCGGTTCATCTGCTCGGTTGCAAGCGCCATCACGACGACTTGCTGTCGCTACCACCTTTTTACGAGAGAGTGCCTTCGGCACAAGGGGCATCTGTTTCGAATACAAAAACCACTAAAAAAAGACATCCATTTGGATGTCTTTTTTATTGGCAAAGAAGTGGCTGTATTTGTTTGCCCTGCAGGGCGGCTTCTACCGTCTTTGGAATTTTAGAAAAATCTGCCACCAGGGAGTTTTCTTTCTGGATGCAGTCATCCTGACCAAAGGGGACCAGATAGATATGTTTTCTCGCCAATAGGATGCCGATGTTTTTGGCGTTCGCCCCCAGTCCGTCGTTGGTGGAAACGGCAACCACTATGGGTCTGCCGTTACGAAGATGGGATTTGGCGGCTAAGGTTACGGTGCCGTCTGCAATACCGGTGGCAAGTTTCGCAATGGTATTGCCGGTACAGGGCGCAATCAGCAAAAGGTCCAGTTGCTTTTTGGGTCCAATGGGTTCTGCCTCCGGGATGGAACAGATGGCGGTCTCCCTGGTGATGGTTTCCATGGTATGGATATGTTCCAGGGCTTTGCCGAACCGGGTATCGGTGGTGGCGGCATTTTCCGAGAAGATGGGAATGACGCGGTAGCCGGTATCAACCAAAGTTTGCACCTGAGGAATCACCCTTTGAAAGGTGCAGTAGGAACCGGTCAAGGCAAAGCCTATGGTCGTTTTTTCTTGCATAGGTTCACACCCCCAATTCCTGCAAAATATTGCTGATGGTATCTTTGATAATATCTCCGGCGGTTTCCGGTGCTGCCTTGCCGGGCAGGGACAGCGCCCAAATAACCTTTTTGTTTAAGGCTTTGGCGGTCTCAAAATCCACGCCGCCAGGTCTTGATGCCAGGTCGATAATGCAAGCAGAATCCGAAAGAAGAGAGAGCATCCGAAAGTCCAGAACCAAAGAGGGAACGGTATTGAATACCAATTGAGAAGACCCTATAACATCGGACAAACGAGTAAAAGGAATCCCGGTAAGCCCCCTGGCAGAAATCCAGGCAAGGTCGCTGTGTTTTCTTGCGGCAACGGTGACATTGGCGCCCAATGCATGCAGGGCATCAGCAAGGATTTTGCCGATACGTCCGTATCCCAAAACCAGAGAATGACTTTGATGAATGGTAAAGGGCGTTTCTGCCATAGCGATAGAGAGGGCGCCTTCCACCGTGGGAATGCTGTTTAAGACTGCCAGTTCTTCTCTGACTCCATAGTCCACCAGATGGATATTGTAAAGTTTAGAAAGAGCCAAAATCTGCGCATCTGCACGGCCCACAAAAAGCAGTTGTGTGCCGGTCATTTGCCGCAGGACATCACTGAAATAAATTTCTTCTGCACAAAAGGAAGACCGGATGGTTTCGCCTCCGGTAGAATAAGGCAGAGGCAGCACTACAATGTCAGCAGAATCTAAACAATTTTTTAGGGAAAGATTCTTTTCTACGGTAATGTCTTCCGGGAAGACGGCATCGTCTAAACCATAAATCCGGACGGCATGGCCTTCCCGGGCAAAACGGGTGATGACCTGAACCTGTCTTAGGTCACCGCCGATAAAAGCAAAAGTTAAATATGGATTCAATGCAAACACCTCTGGTATAGTTTATGATAAAACGATGGATTGGTGCGATGAAATTATCCGGAATATACTTGCTTATTCCGGCAGGCTGTGGTACAATGAAAAGTGGGTTGGATGTTATGAATCATGAGGTGAAAAGATGGACAAGCAGAGAAAAGAAGCAAAAGAAATGGCAAAAAACTTGCCCTTTCCAAATAAAGTAGAATATATCTGGATGTATTATAAATGGTGGATCATCAGCGCCATTGTTGTGGTTGCATTGCTTGCAGGCACCATTCATGAGATCATGACCCGTCCGTCTTATGATGTGGAGATGGCGTTCTATTCCCAGAAATATATTAATGACGATACCGTAGTGGCATTGGAAGAATATCTGTCGTCTTATGTTCCTGACCTTGATGGTGACGGGGAAAGTACCATAAAAATTTATGCAGTCAGCATCGATCTCATTGGTGTGGAAGAAGGAACAGCGGCAGTGCGGACGAAACTCTCTACCGAAATTTTGACCGGCGCCTATCCGGTTTTCCTGGTGGATGATGGCTTTTATCAAATGCTTCAACTTGACGGGTATCGGGGAGCCATAGAATCCTTCCGGGAAATCAATGAAGTAAAGGAGTTCTCTGAGATTCTCCACTTAGATGCGGGTGAGAAAATGTATTGGGGAACTACCGTTCTTTATGATGATGTTTCTGTAAAAGTATATGATGTTGCAGTACAGATGGAAACGGAGATTTTTGGACCAAGATCATAGGCGTACAAAGGCGGTGGTTTTATGAAACAAAACCGAAGTCAGCACAGGGAGTTACTACTTTACTGCATTTTTGGTATCCTTACTTTTTTGGTGGATACGGGACTATTTTTGCTTTGCAGTTTCCTCTTTGATTTGGGGGAAAACCTGTGGCTGATGCATAGTTGCAATATTGCCGCTACCCTGGTGGCAATTACCTTTGCCTATATCACCAACCGGAAGTATGTTTTTGAAAGTAAAAATCAGTCAATAGGGAAAGAAATGACGGAGTTTTATGGTGCCCGGATTCTTACCTTGTTGCTATCGGAAATCCTGCTCCAGATTACCGTGGGAGAATGGGACTTTTCGGTGCGCTGGATGAAACTGATTGTCAATGTGATTGTGATTGTCTTAAATTATAGATTCAGTAAATTCTGGATTTTTAAAAATGGCACCGAGGAAAGGAAGACAAAATGAAAAAACTTTGTGTCTTTGACCTGGACGGAACGCTAGTCAATTCCATTTATGATATTGCAGCAGCCCTCAACCGCTCCCTTGAAAAAATGGGAAAGAAAACCCACCCGGTGGAAGGGTATTACAAAATGGTGGGTGACGGTATGGTGGTTCTTTGCCAGCGTGCCTTGCCGGATGGTACCAAAGAAGAGGTGGATACCTTAATCCAATTGTATCAAAAGGATTATTTTGAGAATTGTTGTGTAGAAACCCTGCCATACCCTGGTGTTCCTGCCATGTTGCAGGAATGCAAAGAGAGTGGCATGACCATAGCGATTATCACTAACAAACCCCAGAGCCAGACCGAGGAAGTAGTATCCAAACTTTTGGGGAAAGAATATTTTTCCGCCATCATTGGGTCCGGAGGAGAATTCCCTTGCAAACCGGATACCACTGCCTTATTTTCTGTCATGGGGAAACTGGACGTGAAACCGGAGGAGGTCTGGCATATCGGAGATTCCGATGTGGATATGACGTTGGGTGTCAATGCTGGCATTGAGGCTTTGGGTGCCGCATGGGGATTCCGGGGTGCGGAAGAACTGGTTGCTGCCGGTGCCACGGCGATTGCTCATGACGTTCCGGAACTCATGGAATACATTTTCAAAAACAGAGGCTAATCATTGCTCAAAAAGGAAACCCGTTCTGTGGTATGCACAGAACGGGTTTTTTGTCGAATCACCGAATCTTGTTGTCCGCATATTATGTTAATAGCCATGGTTTTTTCCATGGTGAGAATCTAAGAAAGGAAGGATTGCGATGCCTTTTCAACATGAAACACGGCCGGCGGCAATGCCTATGGTGGGATATGCTTATGTTCCCATGCAGATTGCAGAGATGCGGAATCTCTTTGACCCCGAAGAGGGCTTAAAACAGGGAACGATTTTCCCCATTCTGGCAAAACCCCTTGGCGTTTACGGCAAACAAATTTACGGCGACAAAATATTCCCGGAGGTAGAACGCTATGAATGATAGAATGACATTACTCAAAAAAATTCAGGCCTATGCCTTTGCAGCCTATGACTGGAACCTCTATCTGGATACCCATCCAGATGATCAAGATGCCATTATGATGTTCCGGAAAATGGTGGATAAGGCAGAAGCCTTAAAGGCGGAATTCCAGTCCAAGTACGGTCCGCTGACGGCAAGTGCATCTAAGAACACCGAGCGGTGGGATTGGTTAGACAGTCCCTGGCCCTGGGAGAAAGGTTAAAGGAGGGAAAAATTATGTGGAGTTATCAAAAACATTTGCAGTACCCGGTTAACATTAAAAATACCAACCCCAAACTGGCACAATATATCGTCAGTCAGTATGGTGGCCCCAACGGCGAAATTGCCGCAAGTTTGCGTTATCTGTCCCAGCGTTTTTCTATGCCCAATGAAATGACCCGTGGCTTGCTCACCGACATCGGCACGGAAGAACTGGCGCACCTTGAAATCGTGGGTAGTATCGTGCGGCAGTTGGTGAAGAATGCAACCACCAGCGAAATTGAGAACAGTCCCTTTGGACAGTATTTTATGAACCACGGCAGAGGTGTATATCCGGCAGATGCCACCGGTGTTCCTTTTGATGCAACAACCCTGGCAGTTACGGCTGACCCCATTGCGGACTTGGTGGAAGACCTTGCGGCAGAGCAAAAGGCTCGTGCAGTTTATGATAACATTCTTCGGGTATCCGATGACCCGGATGTCAATGATGTTATTAAATTCCTGCGGGAGCGGGAAGTGGTACACTTCCAGCGCTTTGGGGAGGCTCTTGACCAGTTGCAGAACACGCCGGCAATGCAAGGCTATTGCCCCGGTTTTGGCAAGGAGAAAAAAGAGAAAAAAGACAAAGATTGCAAAATGTAAAAAAGACTTGCATAGCGTCGAACTTTGTGCTATACTAAGACAAAAGTGAATATGCAAAGGGGAGCTTGCAAACAGGCTGAGAGGAAATTATGCATTTCGACCCTGTAACCTGATATGGATAATGCCAGCGTAGGGATTGTAAAAAAAGTAAAACAAAGGCGTATCCTATGGGATACGCCTTTTTCATCTTAACAAAGAGGAGGGCAGAGAACCTGAGGGCAAAAGAACAATCGGTTGCAATTCATTTTAACTTAAAGAGAGGAATTGATGTTATGAAAAAATTACATGTATTAACTGAGATTGCGGCTTTTGTTGCTCTTTCTGTCATCTGCAGTTTCATCAGGGTGTGGGAAATGCCTCAAGGCGGTTCGGTAGCCCTTACCATGGTGCCAATTCTTTTAATTGCTTTCCGCAGAGGCCCTGCTGCTGGCATGATAACCGGTGGTATCTATGGTTTGATTTCCATGGCGATTGCGGGAGTTATTTACCATCCCATGTCCATTCTGCTTGACTATGTCCTGGCATTTGCCCTTGTGGGAGTTGCCGGATTTTTCCGGAAGAATCTGCCTATGGTCATCTGCGGGACAACCGTCGGGATTGCGGGACGGTTTTTGTCCTCCCTGATCAGCGGTGCAGTGCTCTTTGCAGAATACGCCCCGGCAGGACAAAACCCCTGGGTGTATTCTTTGATTTATCAAGCAACGTATCTCATTCCGGAACTATTTATCTGCATTGCAGTAATGACTCTTTTATATACCAAAGGAAAACGGTTCTTTGTGGTATAAAAAGTAAAAAATCCCTTGCGGTTTTACCGGCTTTGTGATATGATGGTTTTACATCAAAACCAATCAAACAAAGGATGTGTAACCATGGCAATTATTTATGATGAGAAAAATAAGGTGTTCTACCTGCACACCAAGAAGAGTAGTTATATTCTGGGCTTTTTAGAACAGCATTTAGTACATATACATTGGGGAAAACGTATCAACCAAATCGGTGATATGGATATCATGGTTCCTCATATGACCAGAAACTTTGCTCAGAACTTCCCGGGGCAACGGGAGATTTCTTTGGATAATGTTCCTCAGGAATTCCCCACCTACGGGCATACGGATTTGCGGACCCCCGCGTTCCATGCCCAGTACGCTGACGGGACTACCATCAGTGAATTTGCTTATCAATCCCACACCATTTCTGTCGGTAAGCCGGATATTGAGGGTTTGCCCCATACCTTCCCGGGGAAAGACAAGGTAGAAACCTTGGATTTGGTTTTGGCAGATGAAAAGACTGGGCTGGAAGTTCATCTTTACTATTCTGTTTTTGAAGAAAAAGAAGCCATTACCAGAAGTGTTCAGGTGATTAACAAAGGCAAAGAAAATGCGGATATCAAACGGATTATGAGTGCCAGCGTAGACTTCTTTGGTATGGACCGGGATATGATTACCCTTTGTGGTGCTACCCAAAGAGAACGGTTTGTCAACCGTGTCCCCTTGTCCTACGGCGAACATAGCGTAGACAGTAAACGTGGCGCATCCAGCCATATGCGGAATCCTTTTGTTGCCCTTGCAGCGAAGAATGCCACCGAGAACCACGGCGATGTCTATGGTATGAGTCTGCTTTACAGCGGTAACTTTACCGCCGATGTTTATGTAGACCAGTATGGTATGTGCCGGATGGGAATCGGTATCAATGACTTTGACTTTAATTGGAAGTTAGAGCCGGGTCAGAATTTCTGGGCACCGGAGGTTGCTATGGTCTATGCGGCAGACGGCATTGGAGCCATGTCCAGAACCTATCATGATTTATACAGAGAAAATCTCTGCCGCGGTAAGTATGCAGACAAAGTAAGACCGATTCTAATTAACAACTGGGAAGCCACCTACTTTGATTTTAACGAGGAAAAGATTTTAGATATTGCCAAAAAGGCAAAGACTGCCGGTGTGGAACTGATGGTTTTGGATGACGGTTGGTTTGGAACCAGAAATAGCGACAACTGTGCTTTGGGTGACTGGTTTGTCAACAAGGAAAAACTCCCCAATGGCATTACTGGTCTTGCAGAAAAGGTAGAAGAAATCGGTATGAAGTTCGGCCTTTGGTTTGAGCCGGAGATGATTTCTCCCGACAGTGATTTGTATCGGGCGCATCCCGATTGGTGCTTGCAGGTGCCGGGTCGTACCTGCTCCCATGGCCGGCATCAGTTGATTTTAGACCTTGCCAATGACGAGGTTTGTGACTATCTCATTGAGGTAATTGGCAATGTGATTCGCAGTGCCAAGATTTCCTATGTGAAGTGGGATATGAACCGGAACATGACTGAGATTGGTTCTCTGGCATTGCCGCCGGAGCGCCAAAGAGAAACAGCCCATCGGTATATCCTGGGTCTTTACCGGATTTTAGAGACATTGACCAGCGAATTCACCGATGTTCTCTTTGAAAGTTGTGCCGGTGGCGGCGGACGGTTTGACGCCGGTATGCTCTACTATATGCCCCAAACCTGGGCAAGTGACAACAGCGACGGCATTGACCGCTTGAAGATTCAGTACGGTACCAGTCTGGTCTATCCTCCCATCACCATGGGTGCCCATGTTTCCGCCGTGCCCAACCACCAGATTCAGCGGGTAACTTCTTTTGAAACCCGGTTCAACACAGCCAGCATGGGTCAGTTTGGTTTTGAATTGGACATCACCAAGATGAGCGATGAAGAATTTGAGAAGATGAAAGAATCCATCAAACGCTTCAAGCAGGTGAGAGAAGTGGTACAGTTTGGCGATATGTACCGGCTGATGTCTCCCTTTGAAAGTAACCTTGCCATCTTTGAGTTTATATCCAAAGACGGAAATCAGGTCTACGTTTCGTATACCAATATTTTGGCAGTTACCAATGGTCCTTTCCACTTTATCAAACTGGAAAACTTAGAACCGGATGCTATGTATTATGACGAAGAAAACGATATTCGGATGAGCGGTGCGGCTCTGATGCATGTAGGTATTCCCCTCCGGGAGATTCAGGATTTTTATTCCAAAACTTATCTGTTTAAAAAAG
>JAZSKV010000115.1:0-31827 GCA_045534975.1 Ructibacterium sp.
GATTTCCTCCGGCACTTGTTCTTCTGTTACATAACGGATGTTGGTGCGTTCCAGGTTTACAACACGCTCATCCTGCCGAAGTTTCCATGCAAGTTGACCGTATCCCACATCAATGGAATATACTTTCTTTGCACCGTTTTGCAACATACAATCGGTAAAACCACCGGTAGACGCGCCAATATCCATACAAATTTTATCCTGCAAATCCACCGGGAAAACCTGCATGGCTTTTTCTAACTTCAATCCGCCTCGGCTCACATATTGCAGGGTTTTACCCCGGACTTCTACGGTTACATCGCCGGTTATCATTTCCCCTGCTTTCGAGGCTTTTTGCTGATTAATATAGACTTCCCCTGCCATAATCATGGACTGTGCCATAGACCGGCTAGGAACCAGACCTTGTTCTACCAGATATTGATCCAATCGTTGTTTTGCCATAAACGCTACCTCTGATACCTACCGAATTCTTTTAAAATTCTATCTACAATACATTGAGGAGATACACCGTATTTTTCTTTGATTTGGGGAACAGTCCCTTGAACAATAGGTTCATCGGGATACCCAAATATCAACACCTTTTCCTGTAACATCGCCATCAATTGTTGCCCCAAGCCACCGGTAATCACATTGTCCTCCAGGGAAACCAAAAGACGTTTTCCTTGACTATATTTTCGAATAGTTTCTTCATCCAAGGGTTTCACCGACCGGACTTCTAATACTCCCACACTGATATTTTTCTCGGCAAGAAGGTCCGCCGCCGCAATGGCATCGTAAACCGTTGTTCCCACCGCAGAAATTAAAACATCTGTGCCATATCTGCGCAGGCAAGCGGCAGTTACCGGAAGGTCCGATTCCTCATTCCAGATCCTATATTGTGCCTCACCTCTGGGATAGCGAACTGCAACGGGGCCGGTACATTCTTCAATCGCATAGATAAGCATTTTGCGAAAATCCTCTGCATTGGACGGTGATAACACGGTAAAACCGGGGAGTTGCGTTAAATAGGAGATATCAAAGACCCCTTGATGGGTCTCCCCATCTGCCCCAACCGGACCGCACCGGTCAACACAAAAGACTGCATGTAACCCCTGCAGGGCAACATCATGTAAAAGTTGATCGTATCCTCTTTGCAAAAAGGTGGAATATACTGCAAAACAGGGAATCATTCCTGCTTTGGCAAGAGACGCCGCAAAGGTCACGGCATGTTGTTCCGCAATACCCACATTGAAAAACCGGTTCCGAAACCGTTCCCTAAATTTATTAAGTCCAGTCCCTGCAGGCATTGCCGCAGTGATAGCCAGAATCTTCGGGTTTTTCTCAGCAAGTTCCACCAAAACCTCACCAAAAAGTTCAGACCAATCCGGGTTATCCATCATCTTTAAGGGTCTGCCCGTCTGGGAATCAAAACTTGGGACACCATGGAAAAATTCCGGATTCTTTTCTGCCAAAGAATAACCTTTTCCTTTTTTGGTGCGAACATGAATAAGCACAGGCTCTTTCATACTTTTCGCCTGTTCCAAAACAACTTTAAGGTCGTTAATATTATGTCCATCCACAGGTCCTAAATAATGAAAACCCAAATCCTCAAACAAAACGCCCCGTACAACCAACCGTTTCATCCATTGTTTCAATCCTCTTAGGAACCGTTTTGTGGGCTTTCCAAGGAAGGGAATCTTATCAAGAGTGGATTTCACATTGGTTTTAAAAGTAAAATAGCGTTTGGTATTCCGCCATTGCCGCAGGCGCTTTGATAGACCACCTACATTTTTGGAAATGGACATACCGTTGTCATTGAGTACCACAATCACAGGAGTTCCTATGGCACCTGCATGATTCATTGCCTCAAACGCCATGCCGCCGGTTAACGAACCGTCGCCGATGACTGCAACAGCATTTCTGTCTTCTCCCCGAAGTTTTGCCGCAGTAGCAAATCCAACAGCAGCCGAGATAGATGTGGAACTATGCCCGGTATTAAAGGCATCCGCAGTATGTTCTTCTGCCTTTGGGAAACCGCTAAGCCCCCCCATTTGCCGCAGGGTAGAAAACTGATCCCACCGACCAGTCAAAATTTTATGGACATAAGCCTGATGACCCACATCCCATACAATACGATCATATTCTGCATCAAAGACTTGATGCAAGGCAATGGTCAATTCCACAACACCAAGATTAGCGGCTAAATGACCGCCGGTTTTAGAAACATGGGAAATGAGATATTCCCGAACCTCTTTTGCCAGCGTCTGTAATTGGGCATCCGAAAGATGCCTGATATCAGCGGAGGCAGTTATTCTCTCTAAAATCATGTTCTACCTCCCCTTTCACATTTCAAATTTTATTCTTCGTCTTTTTCTTTTGCAACATTGAGCATATATTTTTTCATCTTGGGATAGGTATTAAAATTCACTAAGAACGAAGAAAAACTAAGTAATACAACAATTTGCAGAATCAATAATACAAATAACAGGAGCAGCATCAAATCTCCGGAAAACTGGAAAACCAAAAAGACAGAACCCACATTCACCAGCAAAAGAATCGCCAAAGTCAATACATTAGACGGCAGTGCGCCAACCGCAAAAAGTAAAGCGTTACGGTACAAATCTTTAAGAGGCAATGTAAAAGTTACCATCATGGGATAGATGTAAAAGTGCATCATGGTATAAAGCGCAATGAATACCCAAACGACATACTGCAAAACTCCCATGAACCCCGGCATTCCGGAATAGACCCGAATCGCCAGATAAAACAAGAGAAACGCTAAAATGTCAATACCAAATACTGCGGTGGACTGTTTCCAGTTTTCTTTTACTGCATCTTTAAAATCACTGAAAATCCATGCATGTTCTTCATTGGCATAGTTCCGCATCACATAGGTCATACCCGCCGTTGCCGGTCCAGCACCCCACAAAACTACAAACAAAAAACTAAGGATAAAGCGTGCCAACACATCAAATAGAACTAACAACTGCTGAGAAAATTCCTGGGCTAAACTTGCATCACCCATTTCCTGGGCTGTCGCCTCTGCCACACTGGACAAAAAATTTTGGATACCATCCGTAGATAAAACACTGCTAGAAACAATCCCAACAAGAAAGAAAACCAGCACAAACGTGGGAATCAGCGTCACTGCATAAAGCAAATTGGCCCGGACAAATCGGTTAAACTTTCTGGTGAAAATATCCAGGAAACGAAAGAAACTCCTTTTCTGCGGCGCATTTTCATCAACGCCCTTGCCCGGCTTATCATAAGATGAAAACAATCCCATAATCTTACTCCTATTCTATCGCAAGGTAATCTTTGATACCCTCAAATAATTTATCCCCAATGCCATTCACATCTTTGATTTGTTCTACCGTTTTAAATCCACCAAGACTTTCTCGATATTCCATAATCCGTGTGGCAAGTGCCTCCCCGATGCCATCAATACGCATCAAATCTTCCTTTGTTGCACCATTTAGGTTAATTTTCTCACCCTCTGCCAATTTCCTTTGACTTTCTTCTACCACCGTTACCGGCACAACAGGTTCTGTATATCTGTTTTGATAAATGCGAAACCCGATGAGATAACAGCCCAGAAAGAAGATTGCAAAAGGCAACAACAACCGTCGATAAAACTCCGGCGACATCATCTTACAGCGCATTCGGACGCTTTACCAAATGCACCGCGTTGCCGTCGATATCTTCAAAGAACATAATGCCAAAGCCATCTTTGGCAACCACTGGGTCTTTGAGTCCCGGCACGTTTGCCGCGCGAACTTTCTCTACTGCCGCATCAAAATCATCCACACAAATAGCAAGATGACGGAAACCGGTTGCGTTAATCGGGTCAGTTCCCTCTACATCACTTAAACCAAATTCAATCATATTACCGTTGTCAGCCTTTACCATATAAGTACCCTGGCCGTTATCAATCACGACTTCCCAGCCAAATATTTTTACATACCATTCCACCAATGCCTTGGTGTCCTTAGAAAGAATCAAAATGTGTTCAATGCCAAAACTCATAACATTTTCTCCTATCTTTTATTTTTTATACCGGGATGCCAGTTCCGCAAAAACATCATCCCAAGTCAACCCTTGCTCTACCAGTACTACGGATAAGTGATACATCAAATCCGCCGTTTCATACTGCACTTCAGATTTTACATAATTTTTCGATGCAATAATCACCTCGGCAGACTCCTCGCCCACCTTTTTCAGCATCTTATCAATACCTTTTTCAAACAGGTAGTTGGTATAAGAACCTTCTTTAGGGTTCTTAACCCGATCAACAATCACATTGTATACATCATAAAGGATCTTGGGGCTTACCGCACCCTCGGTAGGAACCTCTACCAATTTGCCATCCACCAGTTTTCGATAGAAACAGGAATAATTACCGGTATGACAGGCAGCGCCTTCCTGTTGGACTTTCAAAACCAGCGCATCCCCATCACAGTCTACCAAAATTTCCTTTACAGTCTGGTAGTGCCCGGAGGTAGATCCCTTTTCCCAAAGTTCCTGACGGCTGCGACTGAAATAGGTGGCATGTCCTGTTTCGATGGTTTTTTGTAAACTCTCCTCATTCATGTAGGCACACATCAACACTTCACCGCTCACTGCATCCTGGGCAATAGCAGGAATCAAACCCTTTTCATCAAACTTTAAATCCTTTAAGAATTCCATTTTCATACCCTCTTTATGTAAAATTTTTATGCATCGAAAGCTTAAAACTTCTTACACAGAGAAACTGCCTCTGCAAGTTTTATATGCCCGGTATAAAGGGCTTTTCCAATGATAGCACCTTCAACGCCGGTTTTTGTTAAGTTTTCTAAATCGGCAAGGCAAGTTACACCACCCGATGCCACAATATCCAAAGAAACATGGCTTGCCATTTCTGCCATAGCCGCAACATTGGGTCCTTGAAGCATACCGTCTGTTGCAATATCCGTATAGATAATGGTCTTGACGCCAATTGCTTCCATCTGCTTTGCAAGGTCCAAAGCAGAGACACTGCTCACTTCTTCCCAGCCGCTGACAGCAACCATGCCGTCTTTAGCATCAATGCCAACCACAATTCTATCACCGAAGCAGTCAACCGCTTCTTTGACAAATTCCGGATTCCGGATGGCAGCCGTACCGAGAATGACACGGTGGACACCGTGTTCCAGATACTTTGTAACTGCAGCCATATCCCGGATACCTCCGCCAATTTCCACGGGAATATCCAGCGCCTTTGCTATTTCAGTAACCAGAGAAAAGTTGGGCATATCACCGGTCTTTGCTCCATCTAAGTCAACCAGATGCAAAAACTCGCCACCCTCAGCTTGCCACTTTTTCGCAACCGCAACCGGATCTTCGGCAAAGGTTATCTTTTTTTGATAATCCCCTTGGGAAAGCCGAACACACTTTCCGTCAATGATGTCTATGGCAGGATATAAACGCATTACTTCAATTCTCCTTTGATTTCCTCAATCAGTTTCATAATCGGTTCCCGATGCAATTTCATGCTGACACGGTTAACCACCAATCTGGCACTTAAAGCACATACATCTTCCAGCACTTCAAGACCATTCTCGATTAAGGTTTTTCCGCTCTCTACGATATCCACAATAACTTCGGATAAACCAACCAGCGGTCCCAGTTCCACCGAACCGTTTAATTTGATGATATCCACCGTCTGCCCTTTGGCTCTGTGGAAATAATCTCTGGCAATTTCCGGATACTTGCTGGCAACACGCATAATATTTCTTCCCTCTAATTTGCCACGCATCTCTTTGGGTCCGGCAACCGCCATCTTACAGATTCCAAATCCTAAATCCAATACTTCATAAAGGTTCTTGCCTCCCTCCAACAAAGTATCTTTTCCTACAACCCCAATATCTGCAGCACCGTATTCCACATAGGTAGGAACATCAGAGGCCTTGACCAGAACAAATTTAAACTTTTTATTCTCGTCGGTAAAAATTAACTTCCGGGTTTTGGTCTTCATTTCTGCCACATCAAACCCGAGTTTTTCAAAGATTTCAATGGACAGTTCTGCAAGACGCCCCTTGGCAAGTGCCACGGTAACATACTCTGATGCGTTTTCTTCGCTCTTGGTTGATTTTTCATCCCGGAGTGCAGACATTAACCGTTCCACGCCAATCGCAACGCCGGTTGCCGGAAGTTTCCGTCCGAATTTTTCCATCAGATTGTCATAGCGACCGCCGGAACAAATGGGGAAGCCCACACCATAGGCAACGCCTTTAAAAATCAAGCCGGTGTAGTAGTCCAGATGGGAAACCATGCCCAAATCGATGGACACATATTTCTCTAAACCCTGTTCCTTTAAAATCTCATAAACCTGTTTTAAGTTTAAAAGTGCCGTTTTTGCATCTTCTGGAATACCGGGCATTGCCATAGCATCGTCCAGCACCGCAATGGTACCAAAACGATTGGGCATCTCCAAGAAACACTCTTTTAAATCTTCCGGCATCGAAAACCGTTCCAGAAAATGACTGATTGCCACAAAATCCTTGTCATTGATCATCCGGCGAAGGGTATCAATCTCTTGATCATCAAGTTCCGCCTGACGGGCAAGACTTAAAAAGTATCCCACCTGACCGATATCAATCTGAAATTTCTTCATACCCACAGCAAGCAAGGTTTCAATGGCAATCCGGATAACCTCTGCATCAGCCCCAACGCTGTTTTCACCAATTAACTCAATACCCACCTGAGAAAATTCCCGTTGCCGATCCTGGCTAAACGCCTCATCGTTCTGAAAGGCACTGCCGGAATAACATAATCTAAGGGGCAATGTTTCTCCCACCGGTTTGGTAGCGGCAAGCCTTGCTACCGAAGTAGTAAAATCGGGGCGCAGTGCCAACATTCTTCCATCGGCATCAAAAAACTTAAACATACTCTCCGCCTTATTGGGCGTAGCCGTATGATATACATCAAAATATTCAAAGGTTGGGGTTTGTATCATTTGATACTCATTGTTGCGAAAAATTTCTCGTGCCACCGACTCAATATGAAATTTCTGATCCGCTTCTTCCCACAAAACATCAGCAAGCCCTTTTGGGGTGTGGGTTACACGCTCATTCTTCATAGAAAATCACTCCAAGTTTGTAAAATAAACAACTTCTTTTAATTATAGCACCTTCCACGGCCAACGTCAATAAAAACTTACGTTTTTCTGCTTTTTTTCTTAAAAATTTTAGTGATAAATCAGGGTGCCAAATTGCTTGTGTTTTTTCTTTCGAAACGCCTTGCTTTACTTTACTCTTTTCTTTTTGTACCTAAAATTCCTTGACATAAATTTCTGTTTCTGCTATAATTTTTCTGTTCGATAAAAGGGAGTAGTCGGCAGCCTCAGGCTGTTGTATTGGCGTCAATCCGATTGTATAATCCGCTGATACTATAAACGGCAAGACTTTTATGATGTGCAAGGGCACTCATAAAGGTCTTTTTTTCTGAAAATAAATTTTACATAGTATGTATCCTGCGGCATACAAATCAACAAAAAGCAGGAGAAAGGGTACAGATTTATGGACGTATTGTATGGAAATCTTCTAGATATTCAATGGCAACAAGTTGTGATGTGGGCAATCGGCGGACTTTTGATTTATCTTGCCATTGCAAAAGATATGGAGCCCACACTTTTGCTTCCTATGGGTTTTGGTGCTATCCTGGTTAACATTCCGTTTTCCGGCGCCATCGGCGAACACGGTGCATTGACCATTCTTTATAACGCCGGTATTGCTAACGAACTTTTACCTTTGATTCTCTTTATTGGTATTGGTGCAATGATTGACTTTGGACCCCTTTTATCCAACCCCAAACTCATGATTTTCGGTGCAGCAGCGCAGTTTGGTATCTTCTTTACACTCTGTATGGCATCTATGTTCTTTGATATAAGAGATGCTGCCTCAATTGCAATTATCGGGGCTGCAGATGGTCCTACCTCCATCTTTGTTGCCAATCAGTTAAAATCAGAGTATGTTGGTGCGATTATGGTTGCCGCTTATTCCTATATGGCACTCGTTCCCATTATCCAGCCTCCGGTTATTAAACTTTTAACCACAAAAAAAGAACGGCAGATTAAAATGGAATACAAACAGGCTTCTGTTTCCAAAACCACTCGTATTCTTTTCCCGATTATTATTACTGTCATTGCCGGTGTGATTGCTCCGGATTCCGTTGCCTTGGTTGGTTTCTTAATGTTTGGTAATCTGATTCGCGAATGTGGGGTGTTAGACAGCCTTTCCGAAACCGCACAGAAAGTTTTGGCGAACTTAGTTACTCTTCTTTTGGGTATCACCGTTGCCAGTCAGATGCAAGCAGATAAGTTCTTGCAGGTAGACACGCTCCTTATCTTAGGTCTTGGTTTGGTTGCCTTTATCGTTGATACCGCAGGCGGTGTGCTTTTTGCAAAATTCTTAAACCTTTTCACCAAAAAGAAAATCAATCCTATGATTGGCGCGGCTGGCATTTCTGCCTTTCCTATGTCGGGTCGGGTTGTTCATAAGATGGGTCTTGCCGAAGACCCCCAGAATTTCTTGTTGATGCACTCCATTGGCGTCAATGTTTCCGGGCAGATTGCTTCGGTTATTGCCGGCGGTTTGATTTTAAACTTCTTCTTATAAGATACCAAGGAGGGATACCATTATGAATTTTGAACCTATGAATTTTATCACAAACCTTACCTATATGGGCAAAGGAATGCTGGGCATCTTTGTTGTAATTGGCGCTATCGTTCTTTTAACCATGCTACTCAACAAGATAAGTTCCAAAAAGAATCAGTAAAAATCTCAAAGCGTGGATAGTGATCTGCACCAGTTTGTGCAGAAAACACAAAAAGGCTAGGGTTTTGATATATTCCTTGTCTTTCAAGCCATATATGTACTCTGCGATATCCGTATGTTTTTCCACACTTATCCTGACATTCTCGTATTTTCTCTGCTAACGGAAAATCCTTTGCAGGTATATCTATTCGGGAAACATATCCGTAATATCCACTTCTTGATACATTGAAAAATCTACACATTTCACTAATTGAATACTGGTCCTTATGCCGATAGATAACTATGTATTTTACACTTGCCCTCGCTCTTTCTGTGAGTGAGAGAAAATGCCGCAAGGGTTCATTTTCCATCTTTAACCGTTTGTTCTCATATTTGTTTTCTTGTAATGTTTCTGCGGGTTTGTGTCCTCGTTGCTTTGGGAGTATACTTTTGCTTTGAATTGTTCCTAACCAACATTGGATTGCATACCTGCTGATATGATACTTTCTACTCAGTTCGCATTGAGATGCTCCGTTATTGTATTCTGATACAATTTTTTCTCTAATTCCTTGGGGATACTTTTTCATTCCTTTAATTCCTGACATAAACAAAACCTCCTATGGTATTTTTATCCTACCATAGGAGGTGCTTTTTTTCTATTGTCCGTTTTTAATGGACTTGTTCATAGCAACCGAGACCTTTTGTTATCTTATTTATTACGATTCCGGAGGAAGACCGGAACATCAATACCGTCATCATCTGCAAACCGACTAAAAAGATTGGTAGAAGATGAAACATTCTCCACCGGGCGGACAGGTGCTACCGTAGGTGCAGCGGTTGCGGTGCCACGGTTCATGTTACCGCCGTTACCAAACCGGCTTAAAAAACTGTCAAAAGGGTTCTCTTGCTCCGCGCTGTCTTTGGGAACATTGCCCTTAAATCCGGTTGCAATAACGGTAATCTGGATTTCATCACCCATATTCTCGTCAATAATCGCACCGATGATGATGTTAGCATCCTTATCTGCCGCTTCCTCAACCAGTTCTGCCGCAGTCTTAACTTCTAAGATACCCAAATCGCTACCACCAGTCACATTCAGGATAACACCTCTTGCGCCCTCGATGGTGGTTTCCAGAAGAGGACTATGTATTGCCTTTTTGGCAGCCTCTTCTGCACGGGTCTCACCGCTGGCACGGCCAATACCCATATGAGCAAAACCGGCATCTTTCATAATGGTCTTGATATCTGCAAAGTCCAGACTAATCAAACCGGGACGGGAAATCAAATCCGAAATACCCTGTACACCCTGACGCAGAATATCGTCTGCCATCCGGAAAGATTCCATCAGCGGGGTACGGTTCTCAGCAACTTCTAAAAGTTTATCGTTGGGGATCACCACCAGAGTATCCACAGCCTCCATCAGGTTTTTCACACCTTCGTCGCTGTTGACCTGACGGGTTCTGCCCTCAAACCAGAAAGGTTTGGTTACGATACCAACAGTCAAAACACCCATCTCTTTGGCAACTTCTGCCACGATAGGAGCCGCGCCGGTTCCGGTTCCGCCGCCCATACCAGCGGTAACGAATACCATATCCGCACCCTTGATAGCCTGAGCAATTTCGTCACGACTTTCTTCTGCCGCTTTTCTGCCAACCTCAGGGTCAGCGCCAGCGCCAAGACCTTTGGTTATCTTCTCACCAATCTGTATTTTCTGAGAAGCCGAGGATAAGGTCAAGTCCTGCTTGTCCGTATTGACAGCAACGAACTCTACGCTCTTAACCTGCGCCTCAATCATTCTATTTACCGCGTTATTACCACCGCCACCGACACCAATAACCTTAATCTGGGCAGGGTTCACATTTTCTGTATCAAACTGAAACACGTCTCTTCCTCCTTATTTCCATGAATCTCTCTTGTGTCCAAATATCTTATGATAATCCTATTATTTATTATTATACCACATATTTTTATTTTGTAAAGTTATTTTTCAACTTTTTTAAAAGAATATTACAGTTGTGTTACACAACCTTATTCATCTTCATCCTCGTCCGGTTTGTCAGACGCTTCAGGGTCCGGTTTCTCGGTGGGTTTGGGAATCACACGGTCTTTCCCGTCCTCCGGGGGACGGACATACAAATCCTTTTCCCGATAGTCCATAATCGCAACCTCGGTTGCCCCGATTTTTTCCCGGACAACCGTCGCTAAAAACCGACAGCGATAGTCAATATTATCCAAATTTCCGAACTGGACTTCTAACCGATTTTCTATCATCAAAATGACATCTGCCGGATTGGTCACATCCATATAGGTGGAGCGAATCAATAACTCTGCCGCATCCAAAGCCCGAAAGGTTGCCATCATCTGGCTTAGTTTCTCCCGTTCTTTGCTCTGGGCTTCTTTTCCGACCTGTGGTTTTTCCAGTTCAATACCTACCACCACCGGCACGGAATACATACCCTCCGGCGGCAGAATCTCTCTGCTTTCCGGCTCACTTGTTTCTGTGGGTTCCGGTGTTTTCTTGGGTTCCGGCGTTGCCGTTGCCTCCGGTTTCGTTTCCTGCTCTTCTTTTTTCTCTTCTTTTTCTATTTTTACCGGCTTGTATGCCGCAAGCAACTGACCGACTCGCTCATCATCGATAATTTCTAAGACTTTTCCCTCTACATCTATCATGACGGCTTGTCCGTCGGTATAGATATAAGCGGCGGGGATACGTTCCCGAATCCAGATTTTTATCTTGTTGGGGAAGACCCGGCGCACCTTAACTTCTTCCACCATGGGGACTTCTGCCACCCGTTTTTTAATCTCGGACAGACGCTCAGACAGGATATTCTTTCCCATTTGCACCTCTGCCGCAGCAATAATTTCCTCCTGAGAAATTCGGTCGTTTCCCTCGCAATATACCTCTTGCACATGGAATATCGGGGTGAACAATAGCCCCACACCAACACCAATACCTAAAAGCAGCAAAAACATGACGCCTGCCCTGATTCGCCGCCAAACTCTTTTCTTTTCTCGCTCGTTCATCCTGTCACTTCCTTTCCTGCTTGTCCTTCCATATAGGCAGGGAAACCCTGCCTATTCCTCTATCCAGCGAATATCGCCGCCTAAGTTTTGCAAATCATCAACAATGGAAACATAGCCCCGGGCGATATAATCTGCATCGGTAATTTGACTTTTTCCATCGGCACCAAGGGCAGCAATCACAAGCCCCGCACCGCCACGCAAATCCGATGTCGTAAGGTCGGCACCGTGGAGATGAGGAACGCCGTGGACAATGGCGTTCATCCCCTCAATCTGGATATCCGCACCCAACCGCAAAAATTCACCGGCGTGCTTAAATCGACTTTCAAAGATGGTTTCGTTAAACAAGGTACTCCCTCTGGCTTTCAGCAATGCCCCCATCAAAAGAGGCTGAATATCGGTGGGAAAACCAGGGTAAGGCAAGGTCTTGATTAATGACACTGCCGTAGGTCTGCCCTGGGATTTGATCCAAAGGGTTTCATCTTCCTCCCGAACCTGAACTCCCATATCCGAGAGTACGGAGAAAAAAATTCGCAGATGTCCCGGTTCTGTCCGGGTTAAAACAACTTCACCGCCACAGGAAACTGCCGCACAGGCATAGGTAGCGGTAACAATCCGGTCAGGAATCACTGTGTAACTGCAACCGCGCAGCCGCCGTACGCCCCGAATCCGAATACAATCGCTGCCGGCACCTAAAATATCGGCCCCCATGGCGTTTAAGAAGTTTTGCAGATCCACAATCTCCGGTTCTCGTGCCGGATTCACCAAAATAGTTTCGCCGGGGGAAACTGCCGAGAGCATCATGACATTTTCTGTCGCCCCCACGCTGGGGAACATAAAGGTAATGGTCTGGGGTATGTAACGCCGGGTCAAACACCGGATATATCCGCCGTCTTCTTTGATTTCTATTCCCATCCTGGAAAGAGACCGCAGATGGATATCAATGGGTCGAGCACCCAGTTCACAACCGCCGGGATAACTGATGCAAGCACGGCCGCACCGTCCCAAAATTGCACCCAAAAACATCACCGAGGAGCGCATCCGCCGCATGAGATCATCGGGGATCACACTGCCGGATGCCGCTGTGGGATCCACCCATGCCGTCTTTCCGTCATAGGTGATTTTGGCACCTAAATTTTCTAAAATTGAAAAAGCCGCCCGCACATCGGTCAGGTCCGGGCAATTTTTTATCTCGCAGGGTTCCTGGGCTAACAGTGTTGCCGCTAAGATTGGTAATACTGCGTTTTTGGATCCCTGTATCTCGATCTGTCCTTTCAGCGGTTTTCCGCCGTATATGCTAAGCCTACCCAAGAAAAGCACCTCCCAACTCTACACACCTTATTGTATGCAGTTGGGAAAAACCTGTGCCAGTCCTATCTTTTCATCATTTTTTTGATTTCCCGGTATAGGGTTTCTAAGGCATCCACATGACCAAGTTTTTTGGCATTTTCCTGCATGGAAAGCAAGATTTCTTTGTGTTCGGTCAGGTCTTTGACGGCTGTTTCTAACTGTTCCGGATTAAAATCCTTTTCTAAAATCACCACGGCACCACCGCCCCGTTCCACTGCCCGGGCGTTATGTTCCTGATGATTTCCAGTCACATAGGGGGAAGGAACCAAAATCGAAGGTTTTCCCAGAGCGGTCAGTTCACACAAGGTACTGGCACCGGCACGGCTGACCACCAAATCCGCCGCCGCCATAACAACATCCATATTATAGATATATTCACAAATTTGAATATGGGGAAATCTCTCTAAATCCACGCTATTTTTCTGGAACCGAGCCATCACCTCCTCATAATGGTTTCGCTTTCCGGTACCCATCATAATCTGGTACTTTTTGGCATCTGCCACTTGACAAATCCAATCCACCACCGTTTTATTAAAGTCACGGGCGCCTAGACTTCCGCCAAAAATCACCAAGAAAGGTCTTTCATCCAGCCCAAGTTGTGCCCTGGCGGCCTGGCTATCGGTTTCCAAGAGGGACGCACGCAAAGGCGTTCCTGTCACCATCAGCCGTTTTGTTTTGGGCAGATATTGTTTGGCGTCTTCTACACCCAACGCCACCAAGTCCACCTGATTTGCCAAAAGCCGGGTAGTTACGCCGGGAAACGCATTGGATTCATGAACCAGGGTGGGAATCTTCCGCCGTGCCGCCGCATAGAGAACCGGACCAGTCACATAACCACCGGTGCCAATCACGGCATCCGGCTGAAATTTCTTGATAATCCGGTCTGCGGCATAAACCGCCCCGGGGAGTTCTGCCAGGTTTTTGAGGTTTCTAAAAGTTAAACTGCGTTCAAACCCATGAACCTTAATGAATTCAATGGGATAGCCGCTTCTTGGTACCAAACCGGTTTCCAAGCCTGCCCGGGTGCCGATAAACATCACATCGCAAGCAGGTTCTTTGGCAGAAAAATAGTTGGCAATGGCGATGGCAGGATTGATATGTCCCGCTGTGCCGCCGCCTGCAAATAACAGCCGCATCCTTCTCCCTACCTTTCTATGGGTTACAACAAGTTTTTACATTGCCGAGAAACATTGAGCACAATGCCCATTTCCGCCATGGTGATACTCAGTGCCGTACTGCCAAAACTGAAAAAGGGCAAGGGCATACCGGTAACCGGAATGGAAGACGTTACCACCGCAATATTAATCAAAGCCTGAAATGCTACAATGCCTACAATACCGGTCACCAACAATGTTCCAAATAAATCTGGTGCCTTGGCTGCAATCTTGGTACCCCGGACAATCAAAAAGATAAAAAGGGCAATCACTATCACGGCACCAATCAATCCCAATTCCTCTGCCAGAACCGAATAGATAAAGTCGTTCTGAGGTTCGGGAAGAGATTGGTACTTCTGCCGGCTCTGTCCCAAACCAAGACCAAAGATGCCACCGGAGCCAATGGAATAGAGGGACTGTACAATCTGCCAGCCATCCCCCTGCTTATCGGCAAAGGGGTCTAAGAAAGAGACCACCCGCGCCATCCGGTAAGGTTCTTTGATAATCATAAAAACTGCACCAATCAAGACCGGAACAGAAATCAGGAAAAAGTGCTTGATTTCTGCACCAGCCACCAGCAGGAGCAAAAAGCCAGTGAGACCAATCAATACCACGCAGGAAAAGTGGGGTTCTAACATAAGCAAAATTACAAAAATGCCCAACACCAAAAGGTAAGGGCAGAATCCCCGCAGGAAATCCGGCAGCATTTTTTGATTCTTTGCCAAACTGAACGAGAAAAACAGGATAATGGCAAACTTAGCAAGTTCGGAGGGCTGAAAACCAAACAGCCACCGGGTAGCACCGTTTCTTGTGGTTCCTACCCCGGGGATGATGACCAAAAGCAGTAAAAAAGCCGTGCCGAGCAATGCAACCGAAGACCATTTTCCAAGCCAATGATAATCAATTTTAGAAAAAGCGAACATCAGTACAGCACCAATGACAACACCTTTAATCTGCTGCTTAAAATACCAGAGGCTATCGCCAAAATTAGCAAAGGCTCTGGCACTGCCGGCACTAAATAGCATGACCAAGCCAAAAGCCATTAATAAGCCCACCGCCAGCAAAAACAGATAGTCTATTTCGCCGCCGGTAATCCGAAGTCCCTGAAGCAAGCCGATTTTTCCTTGTTGCTTGCTCTGCCCCACGCCGTTTATCGGCCGCCGGTTTTTTTCAGGCGTCCCATAAAAACGATTTCGGTCATCATGGGGTCTTCCCTGATAAGCCATACCGTTTCCTCCTTAGCCGTAATAATACATCCATCCACATACCAGAACAGTCACCAGGGTAAATACCACAACGATGACCCATTCTTTCCACCCACACATCTCAAAATGATGATGAATGGGACTCATTTTAAAAATCCGTTTCCGGGTCAGTTTATAAGACGCTACCTGCAAAATTACGGACAGAGATTCCATCACATAAACAAAGCCCACAATCAAAAGAGTCAGGGGTTGTTCCAGCAAAATCGCCATACCGCAGATGGCACCGCCCAATGCCAGAGAACCGGTGTCCCCCATAAAAACTTTGGCAGGATAGTGATTGTAGATAAGAAATCCCAAAAGACCGCCAATGACGGTTGCTGCAAAAAGGGCAACAATGGTACTCTCTACCCGAATGGAGAAGAACAGATAAAACGCCGCAACCACCAAAGTGACACAAGTCGCCAGACCGTCTAACCCATCGGTGAGGTTCACGCTATTGACCGTAGCCAAAATAACAATGACTGCAAAGGGCAGGTACAAGCCACCCAAATCCACCTGCAAATTCGAAAAGGGAATCGATATGGTTGTGCTGACAACATAATTATAATTGACATAGAACACAAAAAGGGTCGCCACCAGAAGTTGCAGAGCAAATTTCTGGCTGGAGGTTAGTCCTAAGTTTCGTTTCTTTACTACCTTGATATAATCGTCAATAAAGCCAATGCTGGCATAGGCAAAGGTAATGACCAGCAGTATCAGCAGCCGCACATGGACTAACAGTTTAATATTGAAAACCGCAGTAGCAGCGAATAGCGCCACTAAAATCGCAATCAAGAAAATAAATCCGCCCATGGTTGGGGTTCCTGACTTTTTTCCGTGCCATTTAGGGCCTTCGTTGCGAATCTTTTGTCCAAACTTTAACTTTCTGAGAAAAGGAACCATAAAACAACCGCAAATTGCCGCCGCCACAAACGCAAAAATTCCTCCAAACCAAAGCATCTCCATATGTAGTACCACCTTTCCGGCTTTTATCCTGTTTATTGTTGGTTGTCAAGTGCCGCAATGGCGTCGGCGATTTCTTCCAGCCGCATACCTCGGGAACCTTTGACTAAAATGACATCATCCTTTTTCAGAAGGTTTGGCAACTGTTCCGACAAAGTTTGATTGTTCTCAAATTCATAAATAGATTCCGGATTCATCCCGGCATCTTTGGCACCTTCTGCAATGAAATGCGCCTCTTTTCCTATTGTCCAAAGACAATCCACCTGATATTCGGCTACCAGTTTACCTACCTCCCTATGAGCACTCTCCGAAACATTGCCAAGTTCCAGCATATCGGCAAGACAGGCCACACGCCTTCCATCGGTTTCCATCAGCGTCAAAACAGAAAGTCCTGACCGCATAGAATCGGGGCTTGCATTATAACAATCCCGAATGATCCGATAATTGGGAAGTTCTATCACCGTTTGCCGAAGTCCGCTGGGGGCAAACTGCCGGACACCCTTTTGGATATCTTCTACTGGCACATTATATCGAAGTCCTACCAAAATTGCCGCCAGGGCATTGTAGACATGGTGCATTCCCGGCACGCTGACCACAAAGGGATATTCTACTCCATCGATACGGCAGAAAAAAGTACTGCTGTCAGAATAACTTTCTATCCCGTAGGCAACCAGGTCGCAGTTGGGATTTTCGATGCCGTAATAAAGGGTTTCATATTCCATCTCGCCTCTGGCACCCCAGAGGAGGTCGTCATCACCGTTGAGTATCACAGTGCCATCCATTTGCAGACCCTCTAAAATCTCAAACTTTGCTTGTTTGATACCTTCCCGGCTTCCCAGATGTTCAATATGAGAAACCCCAATATTGGTAATCACCGCCGTATCCGGCTTTGCAATCCGGGTCAGTCGTGCGATTTCCCCAAAATTACTCATGCCCATTTCCAACACCATCATTTCGTGGCTTTTTTCTAAGCCAAAGACGGTAAGGGGGAGTCCGATTTCATTATTGAAATTACCTTGGGTCATATGGGTTTGAAACCCTTGTTTTAAGACTGAGGCAATCATTTCTTTGGTAGAGGTTTTTCCTACGCTGCCGGTGATTCCTACCACCGGAATGGAGAACGCCTCCCGGTATGCCGCTGCTAAATCTCTAAGGGCCGCCTGGGTGTCTGCCACCCGAATCACCGGCATCCCATTCGGTACCGCCTCGCCCTCTTTGACCACACAACAAACCGCGCCGTTCTCTATGGCAGTTCCCACAAACTTATGCCCGTCAAACCGTTCCCCGGCAAGGGCGATGTATAAGGCCCCCGCCTCTATGGTACGAGTATCGGTGGAAACCGAAGATATTAGGATACTACCGTCACAATTCCGATACTCACCATGGACAGCCGCTGCTGCCCGGCTGACGGAAAAGATAGCCTCCATAGTCATCCCTTCTTCCTTTTTTGATCTCGATCATTCCCCGCTGGGGGCATCTAAAAGTTTTCGTACAATCTCCCGTTCATCAAAAGTGATGGTCCGGTCTGCCAAAATCTGATAGGTTTCATGGCCTTTGCCCGCAAGCAGAACAATATCGTCCTTTTCTGCATGGTCAAGGGCATATTCAATGGCTTCAAACCGATTGGGAATCACGGCATAGCCACCGCCAGCCTCTTTCACACCCTCTAAAACTTCCTCGATGATGGCATTGGGGTCCTCCGAACGAGGGTTATCCGATGTTACAATGGAAAAATCCGATAAGGTGGCTGCAATCTTGCCCATTTTTGCACGTTTGCTTCTGTCCCGGTCGCCGCCGCAACCAAACAGGGTAATCACCCTGCCTTTGGCAAAGCCGCGGATGGTTTCGATTACGTTATACAAGCCGTCCGGGGTATGGGCATAATCGATAATTACGCTGAAATCCCGTCCGGTTTCTACTACCTCGACCCTGCCTTTGACGCCCCGTGCCTTTTTCAAGCAACGCACCGCCTCATCCATAGGGATATCTGCTGCCGCCAAGCAAGCCAACGCCGTCATAGCATTGTATACCGAGAACTGTCCCGGTATGCCTAATTCTACCGGATACTCCATTCCCTGATAGGTCAGGTTAAAAAATACGCCGTTTTCTTTTAATTCTATGCCGGAGGCACAGATATCACAATCTTCCTCTGTGCCATAGGTCAAAAGTTTTTCACAACGGGAAATTTCTTTCAGCCGCTTTGCGGAACTGTCATCCTGATTGATGGCACCATGTTTGGAAATCGTAAAGAGGATTCCTTTTGCTTCCAGATATTCTTCCATGGTTTTATGGAAATCCAGATGGTCCTGGGTGATATTGGTAAAGGCGCCAACGTCAAAGGTACAAGCCGCCACACGGTCCTGGACCAGAGAATGGGAGGAAACCTCCATCACCACATAATCTACCTCTTTTTCTGCCATCTTGGCAAAAAGCCGCATCAGTTCCAAAGAATCCGGGGTGGTTCGCTTGGTAGGAATAATCTCTGTACCAATCATATTCTGGTTGGTGCCAATCAAACCAACTTTCCTGCCCATGGCTTCCAGTACCGATTTCACCAGATAGGTGGTGGTGGTTTTCCCGTTGGTGCCGGTAATGCCAATTAAGCAGAAATTCTTTTCCGGATGGCCGTAGAAATTCGCCGCAAGATGCGCTAAGGCTTTTCTGGAATTTTCCACAATGACGCAGGTAACACCTAAGTCGCTCATGTCCCGTTCCGTCACCAGAACGGCTGCCCCTTGTTCAATGGCTTTGGGGGCAAACTGATGTCCGTCAACCTCAAAGCCGCTGATGCAGACAAAAATATTACCCGGCTGTACCGCTCTTGAATCAAAGGCAATGCCCGTTACTGCCAGTTGGGGGTTGCCAATCATTTCTTTAACTTCTATCCCTTGTAATAACTCGGAAAGATTCATACTTATCCCTCCTATTCCGTTGCTCCTAGATATTGAAAATCTAAGGTAATGACGGTGCCCGGTTCCACAATGGTTCCAGCCTTTGGCGACTGTCCGCTGCAAGTCATAACACCACCGCCGGGGATTCCCCGGATTCTGGCATTCAGTCCCTCTCCCCGGAGTATCGCCGCCGCATTGGCTGCACTTTCACCAGTCACACTAGGTACCGTTACCGTTCGTTCTGCCTTGGTATTGGTCATATAGGCAACCACCGTAGAACCGGCAGAAAGTCTGGTATAAGCCTTAGGAATCTGGTCGGCAATCACCGCATTATCGTCACCTTTGATCCGAATCTGAAAGCCCAGTCCCGCCAGTTTTTGGGAGGCTTCCCCTTTGGTCATGCCGGACAAATCAGGGACTTCAATATCTACTAACTCTTTTTCTTCTTCTGTGTATCGAGGTTCTACCCCCAGATATTGCAGGGTTTCTTCCATGATATTTTTTACCACGGGTGCTGCAATCATACCACCGTAATAGACATTGCCAGGAGGCGGTTCGTCCAGAATGACCAGACAGGCAACTTTGGGGTCATCCGCCGGCGCAAAGGAGATAAAGGATGCAATATATTTGCCATTGCCACGGGGAATTTTCTCAGAAGTACCGGTCTTACCGGCGATTCGATACCCGGCAAGGTAGGCGTTTTTACCGCCGCCCTCGGATACCACCGATTCCAAAATCCCACGCATCAACTCGCTGGTTTCTTCGGAAATCGGTTGACGGACCAGTTCCGGTTCGTTCCGGGAAATCACAATATTATCAGAATTGATAATCTCTTTAATGATATGAGGTTTGTAGAGTTTTCCGCCGTTGGCAATGGCAGAAAATGCCGTAATCATCTGTAGAGGTGTTACCGTAATAGACTGACCAAAAGACGATGTAGCAAGGTCTAATTCGGTAAAACTCTCTTGGGTAAAGCCAAGACCGGTGGTCTCTCCGGGGAGTTCAATCCCGGTTTCTTCAAAGAAGCCAAATGCCCGGACTCCGGTTAAAAATTCTTGTTTACCTATTTTCTGTCCTATCTGGATAAAGGCAGGGTTACAGGAGTTCTGTACCGCCTGCGCAAAGGTCTGGTGTCCGTGACCGTCCCGATTGGCACAGTGAATCCTCTCGCTGAGCACCTGAATGGAACCACCGCAATTAAACTGATCCTCCAAGGTAACAGAACCAAGTTCCAACCCCAGGGATGCTACCACCGACTTAAAGGTAGAACCCGGCTCATAGGAATCCACAACCGCCTTATTCCGGCGCACCATCTGGATAACCTCATTAAAACGCTCTGTGTACTCCTTACCTTCTAATTCCTTTAATTCTTCGTCAATGCCATCATATTTCTGCCGAATCGCCTCGGTAATGGCAAAGGGTTCATTCAAATCATAATCCGGTTTGGAACTCATAGCGAGAATCTCACCGGTTTTCACATCCATGACGATAGCCGCTGCCCCCGCTACCAATTCATTGCTGATCCGGGCGTCTTCTAAGTGTTTTTCCACATAACCCTGAATCACCTCATCAATGGTGAGTACAACGCTACTGCCGTCCTGGGCGGCGATATAGTTTTCATAACTGGTGCCAGAATCCAGGCCGGTGGTCTGCTGATTGGTCACCACACGCCCGGGCACACCGCTTAGGGTGTCATCATAGATGCTTTCCACACCCTCTAATCCTTGGTTGTCATCTCCCACAAAGCCGATGATATGGGAAGCCAGATTGTGATAGGGGTAGAACCGTTTCACATCTTCCACAAAGGCAACGCCTCTTAAATTGCGGTCACTGACAAAGGTACGAACCTCATCAGCCACATCTTTCTCCACTTTCTTTTTTAAGTATTCAAAACTACTCTTTCGATTGATTTTGGCTTCCACCGTTTCGGGTTCCATCCCTAACCGCTCTGCCAGTCCCTCTGCTACGGTAGATACGGACAAATGATTGTCCTCAATACTATCCCGCAAATCTGCCGGAGTAATACTGATGGTTTCTACCGAAACATTGCTCGCCAGAACTTTCAGGTTTCGGTCATAAATCTTACCCCGCTTTGCACTCACCGTTTTATCACTGGTCTGCTGTTCCATGGCCTCTCGGGAAAGTTTTTCCCCTTGTACCACTTGAATCCAGGCAGTTCGAAAGGCCAATGCGGCAAAAAGAGCCACAAATACAATCAGCACAAAAACAATACGGCTATGCTGCTTTTTTCTACTCTGTTTCATTGCCATCACCTCGCAAAGTCTTGCAAACAAATGTCAAATAAATGCATAAATAGCGGAGACTTTTAAAAAAGTATTCCCCGCTATTGCGCTTTTCCGAAATCTTTGAAAAGAACTTCATCCACTATGATTCCGGCTCTTAAAAAGCCAACCGGACTCTCTCATAGATTAGTCTATTCACTCAGTTTTTATTTTAAAACCTGGATTGCATGAACCAACGCACCCGGCGCTCCCTGCAACACATTCTTTTCGCTACCATCTTCTGCGCCAACCGTCGTGTTTTCCAGTTGCACATCCACATAAAAAACCTGGGTACTATCCGGACGAATCATCCCCAGTTCCTCGGTGGCATAGGTTTCCAAACTACCCAGTTCCAAGCCTCTGTCTAATTTATCCTGCATTGCCTGATTGTTGGCAGTGAGTTCTGCCACCTGTGTGGTGAGTTTGGTAATCCGGTCGTTGGATTCCAAAATCATGGCATACCGATAAATCATTAAGAAGCAAAGGGCCATGACTCCGACAATCTTACCAAACGTTTTGAGCATTTTCGCTCTGTTAATGCCGGTTTGAACCTGGCTTGTTTTCTTTTCCGTTGCCGGTTTTGCCGGCACAACATGGGGCTGAGGTCTCACTGACGGCACTGTCCGGGGATAAAATTCCGGATAAGTCGTTGCCCGATTGGACGCACCAACTGCCGCTCTTGTGATTCCATAACTCTGATACCGGGTTGCTGTTTTGGTCATATTTCTGGGTGCCACACGGTTCTGTCTTTGGGGCGTTGCAACGGCCACAGTCCTCAGTCCTTTCTATATCATCGTTTCTCTATGACGCGCAGTTTTGCACTATGCGCTCTAAAATTTTCTTCCAACTCTTGCTCTCCCGCAAGAACGGGCTTGCGATTGACCAATGTTACCACAGGCGTTTTCCCGCAAACACAAACGGGGAAACCCTTGGGACAGGTACAACCCTTTGCCAAATCCGCAAAGGTGTTTTTCACAATTCTGTCTTCTAAGGAATGGAAGGTAATGATGGCTAATCTTCCGCCGGGGTTTAATACCTCTACAAAATCCCGGATGGCATCTTCCAGCCCGTCCAATTCATTGTTGACAGCAATCCGGATGGCTTGAAAAGTCCGCTTTGCCGGATGCTTGTCCCCAAACCGCGCCGCCGCCGGAAATGCCTTTTTAATAATCTCCGAAAGTTCGGTGGTGGTTTCGATGGGTTTTTTCATTCGCTCTTTGCCGATGGCTGCCGCAATTCTGCGGCTATAACGCTCTTCTCCAAAGCGAAAGATGATATCTGCCAATTCTTCTTCCGGATAGGTATTGACGATTTGGTAGGCGTCTAAGTCTGCCTCCTGGTTCATCCGCATATCCAACCTTGCTTCCTGGTGGTAACTAAATCCCCTCTCCGGGCAATCCAGTTGGGGAGAAGACACACCCAAGTCTAAAATAGCACCATCAATCCCGGAAATACCGGCTTCTCTCAAAATCTCTTTGATTTCAAAGAAATTCCGGTGAAAAAGGCGTTTCTGGCAGGTATATGATTCCAACCGTTCCGTCGCTGCTTGAAGAGCATTGGTATCCCGGTCAATACCCAGGAACTGTCCGTCTTCCGTAAGGCAACCACAAACCAGACTTGCATGACCGCCGCCGCCTAAGGTGCCGTCTACATAAACCCCGTCAGGCTTCACCGCCAGCATATCCACACTTTCCTGAAGCAAAACAGAAATATGCCGAAACTCCATCTTCCGCCTCCCGGTACTCGTTAAATACCCATATCTTCCATAATCTTTGCAATTTCCTCTGCCTCAAAAGCAGGATTCTCCATATAGGTCTCCCACTTGGCACGATCCCAAATCTCCACTTTATTGGAAACACCCACGACTACAATCTCTTTTTGCAGACCGGCATATTCCCGAATCTGGGGAGGAATCACCACACGGCCCTGGCTGTCTACCGCACATTCTTCCGCACCGCTGAAAAAGAACCGATGCAGATGCCGACGTTGGGTAGGCTGTACCGAGCACAACTCTTCCTCAAATCGTTTCCATTCCTCTTTGGGATACACATAAACACAGTTATCAAGACCTTTTGCGATGACAAAGGATTCCCCCAAATCAACCCGGAACTTTGCCGGAACATTGATTCTACCTTTGACGTCGATATTCTGATGATATTCGCCGATGAGCATCCTCTGCCACCCCCTTTGTTCCACTGGTTTCTGCAAAGTGCCACTTTCCCGAAAAATGCACCCATTTTTACTCCACTTCGATACACTTTCATCCACTTTGCTCCACTTCTCTTATATTCTAATCCATTTCTTCCAAGAATGCAAGTGTTTTTTTAAAATTTTTTTAAGTTTTTTTTACAAATTTCTATTTTATGGGAAATTTCCTGACCAAAACCTCGTAAAACCGCCCACATCTTTTGCACTTTTTCCCTTTTTTTCGTTTTTTTACCTAAGAGTACGGCGTTTTACAGGTTTCTCAAAAAAAGAACGGCACTTTTCCAGTACCGTTCTTTTTTTCCGCCAGAATTTCCGGATTTCTTTGGGAAAGAAACAAAAAAGGACCGCATCATTCGATGCAGTCCCTTCTTCTCTTTAATCGTTTGTATAGAATGATTCCAATTCCCAAAAGCAAGGTCAATCCTGCCAAGAGTTGCGAAACCCGAAATGCTCCTATGTAGAGGGAATCCGCACGGAGCCCCTCAATCCAGACTCTTCCAAGTCCATACCATGTCAAATACCCACAAAATAATTCCCCACGAAATTTACATATCTTTCGGTAGCAAAGGAGAACCACAATGCCAATGGCATTCCATAGAGATTCATAGAAGAAGGTGGGGTGGACACTTTCTGCCAGGGTAAGTCCATTCTTTTGAATGGTCATCGCCCAGGGAAGATTGGTGGCAGAGCCAAAGGCTTCGCCGTTTATAAAATTCCCCCAACGGCCGATAGACTGCCCAATCAAAAGACCAATGGCAAGGACGTCCAACACCATGCCGATAGAGAGTTTCTTCTTTTTACAATAAAAGAAAATCACCAGACAGATGCCAATGATACCGCCGTAGATAGCAAGACCGCCGCTACGGATATCCAAGACCGAAAGGAAATCCCCCCGGTATTCTTCCCAGCGGAAAACTACATAATAAAGTCTTGCACAAACAATGGCAACAGGCACCGCCCAAAGAAGCATATTCCATAAATCATCCTGGTTTAATCCCTCTCTCTTGGCAGCAAAGGTTCCATAGACCACCGCTAAAATAACGCCGGTTGCAATCAGCAGTCCGTACCAATAAACCGGTATCCCAAAGATTTCAAAGGCAACTCGGTTCACAGAAAATGCAAGTCCCAATCCGGGAAAGGTTATCTGATGTATCATAATCTTATTCCCCCATGGGTTCTACGGTAGAGAGGACACAATTCTCTACATCAAAATGTTCTCTCAGCCGTGCCATCACCATCTCATCGGTAACTGCCTCTGCTGCCTCACCAAGTCCCAGTGGGTGATGTCCGCTTAAAATCTGACGGATAAAGGCGTTGCCCATCCGCTCCACGCTGTTGAACATCCGGATATTGCCGGAAATCAAAACCTTTCTGGCTCTTTCAATATCCTCTGCCGGAATCCCCGTTTCACAGAGTTCCGCTAACTTCTCTTTCACCAGTTCATAAACCCGTTTGGGGTCATGGGATTCACCACCAAGGAGGGTAAATCCGTAGGACTTGGAGGTTTCCGTCTCGGCATCAAAGGAATTGTCAATCAGTCCCTGCTCATAGAGTTCCATATAAAACTCACTGCTTTTGCCAAAGACCGCCTCTAAGATAATCTCCGTTGCCAATTCCTGATAAAGCCGATTTGCCGTTTCTTCCGGGAAAGAATTTTCTTTAAATCCAATCCGGAAAAGAGGACGGGATACCAACAACTTTTGGCTGACAAATTCCTGTACCCGCTCCCGGGGTTCTTTCACCTCACATCTTGGAATGGTACCTAAATTCCGGCTGGCGTCCACATGACGGTCTACATAGGTCATCGCCTTTTGGATGTCCACATCTCCCACCAAAACCAACACCATATTAGCAAGGTTATAAAAGGTGTTATAACACCGGTAAAGGAGTTCCGGCGTAATATGAGAGATACTTTCCACCGTGCCGGCAATATCCAACTTTACCGGGTTTTCGTGATACATCGCTGTTAGGGTATTAAAGAAAACACGCCATTCCGGGTCGTCTTCATACATTTTGATTTCCTGACCGATAATCCCCTGTTCCTTTGCCACATTTTCCTCGGTAAACCAGGGATGGTTCACAAATTCCAAAAGGATATCTAAGTTTTCATAAAACTGGTCGGTACAGGAAAAGAGATATGCCGTCAAATCAAAACTGGTAAAGGCATTACTGCTGGCACCAGTTTTGGAGAACAAATCAAAGGCGTTACCGCCGTCTTCCTGCTCAAAAAGTTTGTGTTCCAGATAATGGGCAATACCGTCTGGCACGGTGGTCATTTCCGCCTCTCCCGGCACCTGAAAACACCGGTCAATGGAACCGTATTCGGTTCCATAGATGGCATAGTATTTGCTAAATCCCTTTTTGGGGAAGACATAGATCCGCAGTCCGCTATCATGGACTGCAAACTGCATTTCTTCCTGCAAACGCTCGTTCCATATTCTCTTAACTTCCATCTATGCTTCCTCCCCTCCGCCGTTACCTTTCAAGAAGTAAACGGTGTCTAATATTACCTTTTGCATCACGCTCACAATTTCATCCAGGGTCACCTGTTGCAAGCAGGCAAGCAATTCTGCAAGGCTCTGCTCCTGACCCATAATTGCCTGACTGACATAATAGTCTTCCATAGCACGAAGGCTGTCCTCCATGGAATGAAGCCCGGTTTCCAGATATTTCTTTGCGGCAGCAATTTCTGCATCCGCAATTTCGCCCCTTTTCATTTTGGCAAGTTGCAGCATAATTTCATCATACGCCGCCTGATAGTTCTTGGTCTCAATCCCGGAACTAATCATCATCACGCTTTTCATCCGGTCCGTCCTGGCGCCGGCATAGTAGGCAAGGCTCAATTTCTCCCGGACATTATTAAAGAGTTTGGAAAAAGGACTGCCTCCAAAGATGCAACTGGCGAGCATTAAGGCATAATACTCCCGGCTGTTGGGTTCTACGCCGCAGCAAAGTCCCATAGAGAGTTTACTCTGGGATGCCTGCATTTCTTCCACGATAACCTGGGGTTCTCTTCTTTGGGTTTTGGCAGGTTGGGTCTTGATGTACGCCTCTTGCCTTGGCAGAAGTTTTTCCCGGAACACAGACACGACCTGTTCTGCCGCCTCCTCGGTAACGGAACCGCCCATAAAGATATCTACCTTTGCATTCTTTAACACATCCTGATAGAATGCGTAAAGGTTCTGGGGGGTGATGGTGTCCAAATCCTCCACATAACCTGCCTCAAACATACCATAGCCCTCCGCCCCAAACATGGCTTCCCGGCATTTGGCATCGGCATAGGCCTTTTTATCATTAATCAATCCTAAAATTGCCTGACGGAGATTATCTTTTTCGCTCTCCACATACGCAGGAAGAAATCCACCGTCTTCCACTCTGGGAGCAAAGACAAACTCCTGTAAAAACTCTAAAACTTGACCGGTCAGGTTTTCTCCGATATATCGGTCTGCAATGTATTCCATGGTAAAGTATAAAACTTCACCGTCACCTTTCATCCGGACCCCAGCACTGCAAGAGGCACTATATAAATCTGCCAGTCGCCGTGCCATATCGGAAAGTCGAGGGTACTTCTCCGTTCCCCGCTTCAACACAGAGGGGAGGAGCGCCGCATAGGTCACCGTTTCCCGCTTTAAGGGAATATGAAAATAAAGACTCAGTGTATTGGTTTTGAACTTGGTGTCTTCTAAAATCCGAAGATGGACACCACCGGAAATCTCTTTGGTCTGCATCTCTTTCACTCCTTTTACTAACATTATTCCACCTTCCCGGCAGAACATACCTGATAGGAAAAGCGGACACCACAAAAAGAGATGTCCGCCACTCTGCAATTTTGCTTTTTAGCCCGGAGGCCAACCTAAGTTTCTGCCAGCCAACACATGGAAATGCAGATGGCCAACGGTCTGTCCACCGGCCTCACCGCAGTTGTTGACAATGCGATAGCCCGCCTCTGCAAAGCCCTGTTCCTTGGCAATCCGTGCGGCTACGGCAAAGATATGTCCCACCACGCCGGCGTTTTCTTCATTCAGTTCATTTGCTGAAGCAATGTGGGCTTTCGGCACCAAAATGATATGAGTCGGCGCCTGAGGGTCAATATCCAGAAAGCCGTAAACCAGTTCATCTTCATAAACTTTGGTAGAGGGAATTTCTCCACCTATAATTTTACAGAATAAGCAATCCATAAAAATCCTCCTATTTGATCTGGGATTCTACAATACCGACAACCAGACTCAACGCCTCTTGGGCTTTCTCGGGGTTCTTACCGCCAGCCTGTGCAGATTCCGGCTTACCGCCGCCGCCACCGCCCATGGCTTTGGCAACCTCAGCGATAATCTTGCCGGCATGAGCACCCTTGGCCACTGCTGCCGGGGTTGCCATGGCAATGATATTCACCTTTTCTGCACTCTTAGAAGCCAGAACAATGACCGCATCTTCCTGTTTCTGCTTTAAGGTATCCCCGGTTTCACGCAGGGTATTCATATCCATATTGTCATCCATCAGTTTTGCCGCAACCAAAGTGCCGCCAATCTCTTTGGCGTCATCCATCAGATTGCCCGCTGCTGCCGATGCCATCTTACTCTTCAGGCTCTCCACCTCTCTCCGGCACTCTTTCAGTTCCTCGGTTAAGGTTTCTGCCTTATGTACCAATTCCTTGGGGCTGGTCTTTAAAATCTGGGCGGTTTCTGCAATCAGGGTTTCTTTTTCGTCCAGCATCTGCAAAACGCCAAGACCGGTAACGCCCTCAATTCTCCGAACACCGGCTGCCACGCCGGTTTCAGACAGAATCTTGAAAAGACCCAGTTTGCCAGTAGATGCTGCATGGGTACCACCGCAAAGTTCCAGACTATAATCGCCCATCTTCACAACCCGAACGGTAGAACCGTACTTTTCGCTGAACAGGGCAACGGCACCCATCTGCCGTGCCTCGTCGATGGATTTTTCAAAACATTCAATGGTCAAGTCTGCCAGAATCTTCTGGTTGACTAAGTTTTCTACTTCACGGATTTCTTCCGGGGTCATGGCCTGGAAATGAGAGAAGTCAAACCGCAGTCTGTCCTCGGACACATAGGAACCCGCCTGGGCAACATGGTTACCCAATACATTCTTTAACGCCGCCTGTAACAAATGTACGGCAGAGTGGTTCCGGCGAATTGCCAGCCGACGCTCCCCGTCAAACTTGGTTTCCACACAGTCCCCAACCTTGATACTGCCTTGTTCTACCACACCTTTGTGGAGGAACTTTCCATTCTTCTTTTTGGTATCGATGATACGAATGGTAACATCTTCATTTTCTAAAACGCCGGTATCACCAACCTGACCGCCGCTCTCGGCATAGAACGCTGTCTGGTCAAGAACCAGAACCACCTCATCGCCGGCTTTCGCGCTGTCTGCCAGTTTGCCGTCAAGACCAATGCCCAGAACTTTAGCGGAAACGGTATCGTTCTCGTAGCCTACAAAGGCAGTATTGCCCTCGATGACAGCAAAGATATCTTCTTCCCATGCCGCATCTTCCATATCGCCTCTGGCGGTACGGGCACGGTTCTTTTGGTCTTCCATTCTCTTGCGGAAATCAGCCTCATCCACAGAGAAACCGCTCTCGGTGGCAATTTCTATGGTCAAATCAATGGGGAATCCATAAGTATCATATAACTTAAACGCCTGCTCACCGGAAAGTTCTGCCTTGCCGGCAGCCTTTACCTCATCAATATAACCTTTTAAGATTTCCAGACCCTGGTCGATAGTCTCAGCAAATCTGCCTTCTTCGGTCTTGATAACTTTTTCAATGTAGTCAAAGTTCCGGGTCAGTTCCGGATAGGCACTCTCGCTCTCCTGGGCAACGGTCTTTGCCAGTTGATAAAGGAAAGCACCCTCAATGCCCAAAAGTTTACCATGGCGAGCCGCTCTCCGAAGCAGACGGCGCAGAACGTAACCACGGCCCTCGTTAGAGGGGAGTACGCCGTCAGACACCAAGAACACGGTACTGCGGATATGGTCTGTAATGACACGCAGAGAAATATCCGTTTCTTTGTCCTTACCATATTCCACCTTTGCCATATCGGCCGCGGTGTCTAAAATCTTCCGGATAGTATCTACCTCAAAAATAGAGGTTACGCCCTGCATAATGCAAGCAATCCGTTCCAGACCCATACCGGTATCAATGTTGGGCTTCGCCAGACGGTTATAGTTACCATTTTCATCTTTATCAAACTGGGTAAATACCAGGTTCCAGAATTCTACAAACCGGTCACACTCACAGCCTACCGCACAATCCGGGCTGCCGCAACCGAATTCCTCGCCCCGGTCAAAATAAAGTTCGGAACAAGGACCGCAAGGACCGGTACCGATTTCCCAGAAGTTGTCCTCTTTACCAAGATAAACAATCCGGGAGGGGTCTACCCCTACATTCTTCGTCCAAAGGTCAGTAGTTTCCTTGTCTTCCTCATAAACGCTGACCCAAAGACGGTCCTCCGGAATCTCCAAAACTTTGGTAATAAATTCCCATGCCCACATGGTCACTTCGGTCTTGAAGTAATCCCCAAAGGAGAAGTTCCCCAACATTTCAAAGAAAGTACCATGCCGTGCCGTCTTGCCAACGGATTCAATATCCGGCGTCCGGATACATTTCTGGCAGGTGGTAACCCGCTTGGAGGGTGGGGTTTCTTTCCCTAAAAAGTACGGCTTTAAAGGAGCCATACCGGCATTAATCAGCAAAAGGCTGGCATCACCCTGAGGCACCAGCGGAAAAGAAGGCAGGCGCAAATGCTCCTTGCTCTCAAAAAAAGAAAGGTATCTTTCCCGAATTTCATTCAATCCCAATTTTTCCATAGTGATTCCTCTTTTCATCAAGTAACGGTGCTTTCTGCAAACCGGACTACTCGCATTTTATCATTGTATTATTATACCAAGAAACCGCACCGCCGTCAAGACCAATCATAACGATTGACAAATTTTCTTTTTCGTGCTAAACTGTTATCAGTTTGCGGGTGTGGCGGAATTGGCAGACGCGCTAGACTTAGGTTCCGTCCTGTATGTGATTTTATTGTTGATTACGGTTTTTTCCGTTTTCATATATGAGGATTAAGCAATTTTGCTCCTCCTCGGGTAACCTCTACCGTGTAAAAATTTAGAGGTAAAACTTAATATGCGGCTGTGGCGGAATTGGCAGACGCGCTAGACTTAGGATCTAGTGTCAATGACGTGGGGGTTCAAGTCCCTTCAGCCGCACCAGCGTAAAGGTACAGTTATTTTTTATAATAATTGTGCCTTTTTTCTTTGCAAAAAATCGCTGGTGATATTCAAGTTTTGAAAACAGAATTATACGAAGTTACTGTTCCTTTATTGCACTTTAATTTAATAACTTTGATTAAGTCGTATCGAAATGATGCGGCTTTTTTATTTGCGAATTGGAGGAATTTTTTATGAAATTATATACTGAAAACTTTACTATTCTACTCAATAAACACATCACAAATAAAGAAATTGATACCTATGAATTTAGAGTGATGTGCTATCTCTTAATGCTATCAGATAACGATGGCACTTGCTATCCGTCATATAAAACGATTGCAGATAGAATTGATATAAGCGAAACGAAAGCTAAAGACTCTATCAAGAAACTTATCGACCTTGGACTTATCAAAAAAGAAAAACGAAAAAAGGCTGATGGCAGTGCAAGTTCTAATCTCTATGTGGTGTGTGAAAAAACCACTGTTAAGGTTGATGAGTCCACCGAAGATACCACCCCTTGTGTACAAAACGACCTACCCGGTAGTGTGCAAGAAGAACAAGGTTGTGTGTCAGACGGCTGCAATAAATACTCAAATATAAATAATAATAATTATTTTATTAATAACCATCTATCATCAATAGAGGATGTGATGGATCGGGCGGAAACATATGAACTCAACGGACTGACAAAAAAGAATTATGAATCGGCTATTGAGATTATGTTTAATTCAGAATCAATTTCA
>JAZSKV010000007.1:0-2463 GCA_045534975.1 Ructibacterium sp.
CGGATCGTAGCCATGTCGTTCTGTGAGCCAAGGAGTTGTCTTACCAGTTTGTCTTCCTAAGACCGCTTGGCCCCGACTTCAAAATGCAAAGAAACTAATTTCCGGCATATTATCATCTTCCAGAAAAACAGCTTTATCTTCTCTCTCAAAGACCCATTTTGCACCGCCGGCAATATTTTCATAAACGCCTCGGTTGCTTTCGGCATAATTGGTAATCACTTCACAATCCCAACTAATGGCCGCTTCGGCAGCGCGCCGGCACTCTTCCGCAAGCGCCTGCTCTTCCTCATCTCTGCCGCCGTCTCCGATTAAATAAAGTTTCGCCGGTTGAATCTCTGCAATTTTTTTGATAATTTGGCAGGTCTTTTCCACTCTTTTAAAAAGAAAGAGCGCAATTGGAATATCAAACATATTATTACCTTCTTTCCCTTTTTGCTGGGCAACTTCTTTCCCCCATCTTTATGGCAAACAACTGTTACCCTATATCAATTTTTTCCACCATCTGTTTTGCCACATATTCCGGAGAAGATGTGATGAACTGTTCTCTGATTTGGGCGAAGGGAATTTGTTTCCCTTTTGCCTCTGTGCAGAATTTCTCAAATTCCTGCACCACTGCATCGGAAAGGCCCTCCGGCTCAAAAACATTCAAGCACAGGGGGTACTTCTCCATATAGGCAAGAGAGGGACACTCTCTTAATTTACAGATGTTTACAATCGGCTTGCCGGTACTCATATAATCAAAAATCTTGCTGGGCAACTGATTGGGAATCAAATTCCCGATATTCACTAAAATATCAGCGTCATTCATGACAGCAAGCGCCTCTTGCAAATCTACCGAACCTGTAATTTGCAGCCGATCCCCAAGGGCGGCAACATAATGGGCTTTCATCCCTGATTCTAACTCGCCGTAAAATCCGCCCACAATATAAAATCTTATTTTTTTATCTGCTTTTAAGAGCAAATCAAACAAAAACTTGGGGTTTCGGATTTTGTTATACATATGCCCGGTAAACACACAGTTGATATAGGCATCATCAAAATTCACAACGCCATTGCCTGTTTTTTCCCGAAAATCCACCAAGTTAGGGAATTCGCAAACATAGCATCGCTCTATATATTTCTTTAAAATAGATTCTTCAAATTCCCGGTATAAAATCGGAGTTAAGAACATTCCGTCGCACAAACTTAAAACTTCATCTTCCAGGGCAAGGCACTCGTCCTTAATATCTGCCATACCATGATTGGAAAAATAGGGGTCCAGATAATAGGCGTACCATTTGATCTCCGGGTTTTCCTTTTTCAATTTATATCCAAGGTGATGGCATTCAAAGGGATAACTCATGCTGATAATGGCATCATATTCTTGGTCTTTGATATATTGATTGATTTTGGGGAATCCTATGGTGTTTTTACATTTCATTTCCCATGCCGGGCATTCTTTATGAAGAAGTTTTCTCAAAAATTTATAGTAAAAATTTCTAAGAAGCAAGCAGTATTCCCGAAGATTTAACTGAAAAGAAAACAGCAATTTTACATCTGCCCGGAAAACCCAATGACTTTTGGGAATATAGGCAATTTCTTCATCGCCTTTGAAAAACCTTGCTCCCACTTCATCGGTCAACAAAACCTGGATATCCCAATCCTTGGGGAGGGCTTTCATTAACCGTTTCAGGCAATTTGTGTTGGCATTGTTTTTTAGATAGTTGTTTGTAATAAACAAAAGTTTCATGTTTTTCCAATCCCTTACAAGTTTCCATAGTATTCTTCCAGCAGTCCCTGCCAGATATCATCCTGATGTGTCGCGGTATTGACAAGATATAGTGCATCATCCTGCTTTTTATTGATTCGAAAAGGAAAGGGTCTTATTTCCTCAATCTGGGTTACCCTAACCCCATTTAAGTCCTCCATCACCCGCATCCAGATGTCGTCTTCGGTAAGGCAAAGCCGCTTGATATCCTCCACAGAAAAGGCTTTTTCGTGAACAGACCTCGGCGGATATAGTGTTCCCGCTCCTGTATAGGCATAATAGAATCTTTCGCTATGAATATATTTTCTCTTTTTGCTCCGTTGCCACTTTGACGGCATATCTGTAATTTTTTCTCCCATTTTGGCACAGGAAATCGCAATAACATCTTTGGGGTATCTCAGGTGCATGGTGTATAATTTTTCAATAATATCTGCGGGATAGTACATATCATCATCGAAAGTAATCACCAACTTATCCCCATATTCTCTTAGGGCAAAAAAGTACTTTTTATGGGATTTTAAATCCTGGCAAAATTTGATTTCTAAGCCGTAGGTCTTTAATTTTTTAAGTTCCTCCGGGAGTTCTTCTTCGCTTTTAAACTCATCTTCCGAGAGCCAGAGAACAATTTTCCCGGCACGGAGAGTCTGCAACATCATCGTGGCAATGGCTTTCCACAACGCCGGGATTCTCTTGCCATAACTTGTCAAGGAAACAAC
>JAZSKV010000004.1:0-9194 GCA_045534975.1 Ructibacterium sp.
AGTTTCGGCTTTGCGTCGTGCAAAAAAACAGCACCCACAAAAGTGAGTGCTGAAATTTTTTGATAATAAATTGATTATCTCTTGGAGAACTGGGGAGCACGTCACGCCGTAAAAAAACAATCCGGTGAATTGTTTTTAGGCGGGATTGAGGTGCGACAGCACCGGAATGAAACTCCCAAAGGAGTTTCGGCTTTGCGTCGTGCAAAAAAACAGCACCCACAAAAGTGAGTGCTGAAATTTTTTGATAATAAATTGATTATCTCTTGGAGAACTGGGGAGCACGACGTGCGGCTTTCAAACCGTACTTCTTTCTCTCCTTCATTCTGGGGTCACGGGTGAGGTAGCCAGCAGCCTTTAATGCGCCTCTGTATTCCTCGTCAACCTCTAAGAGGGCTCTTGCAATACCGTGACGGATTGCACCTGCCTGACCGGTGAAACCACCGCCTTGTACGTTAACTAAAACGTCGAACTTGCCGGTAGTCTTGGTCAGTTCCAGGGGTTGTCTTACAACAACCTTTAAGGTTTCTAAGCCAAAGTATTCATCAATATCTCTCTTATTGATAACAATTGCACCTTTGCCGGGCACTAATCTAACCCTGGCAACAGACTTTTTTCTTCTTCCTGTTCCGTAATACTGTACGTTTGCCATGTTTTTTCAGTCCCCTTTCTTAGTTCTGTTCCCAGACAACGGGTGTCTGAGCCTGATGCTGATGGTCTGCATCCTTGTAGATGCGCAGTTTTTTGAGTGCTGCTCTGCCCAGAGTGTTGTGGGGGAGCATACCTGCAATAGCAAGTTCCATTGCCTTTTCCGGACGGGTTGCCATCAGTTCCTTATAGGATACTTCCTTTAAGTGACCGATGTAACCGGTATGTCTGTACCATTTCTTTTGGAGCAGTTTGTTACCGGTTAAAACCGCATCTTTTGCATTGATGATGATGACATATTCACCACAGTCTACACCGGGGGTGTACTGAGGCCGATGTTTACCTCTTAAAATAGTAGCGGCAGTTGCTGCTACACGACCCAAAGATTTACCGGCTGCATCAATGATATACCATTTTTTCTCGATTTCATTCGCCTTCGCCATGTAAGTTGACATGATCGTTACCTCCTGTTTCGAATTTTTGTCGCCTGTAAGGCATTTGTTTTTAACACCGTGCCGATGCGAAAAACAAACGCCTCAACCAAAGGCGCTTGATTATTATAATACGGTTTTTCACTTTTGTCAAGCACTTTTTTGAAAAAATTAATTTATCAATATGCAAACTCTTATTTTCTCTCTTTTTCTCGTTGATACTCTCTCATTCTCGTGTGCGGATTTCATTTTTGTGTACTTTGACGAAGAAAAACGGGCTGTGCCAAGCACAACCCGTTTCTTTTTTGTTTTTAGTGTTCGCAACCGCAGTCGCAATCGCAATCGCAGTCACAGTCATCAAAATCAATTTCGATGATTTCGCCGCAGTCTGGACATTTGAAGACGCCGTCTGCCAAGTCGTCCAAATCGTCACCGGTCAGGTCGATTTCTGCGCCGCATTCTTCACAAACCAAGGTATAGAGGTCATCTTCTTCATCGTAGCCGTAAACTTCGTCACCGATTACTTCGATAACATCTTCCATCTCCTCGATTTTATCAGCCAGGAACATCTGCTCGCTGTCAATCATTTCCAAATCTTCTGCCATATCAGCCAAAAGATTTAAAATGCCGTCTAAGAGTTTTCCCTCGGTGGTTTCTGTATCTAATTTTAATCCGTCTGCCAGACCTTTTAAGTAGGCAGCGCGATTTGAAATTTCAGACATTTTCGTTACCTCGTTTCTATTTATACTCTTTCCATATATTCGCCGGTACGGGTGTCGATACGAATGGTATCCCCCTCATTGACGAACATAGGAACGGTGATGGTTGCACCGGATTCTACCGTTGCCGGCTTGGTTACGTTGGTAGCCGTATTGCCCTTTACGCCCGGTTCAGTAGCCGTAACTTTCATCTCTACAAAGGTGGGCGGTTCTACTGCAAACACGTTACCCTTATAAGAAAGAATTTTTACGGTCATGTTCTCCATCACAAATTTCAAAGCCTCGCCCAGTTGATCCTGACTCAAAGGAATCTGGTCGTAGGTTTCCTGGTCCATAAAATAGTAAAGACCGCTGTCCTCGTAGAGATATTCCATATCCTTTCTCTCAATACGAGCCGGCTCTACTTTCTCGGTGGGGTTGAAAGTTCTTTCCACCACGCCACCGGTCATCACATTCTTCATCTTGGTTCTAACAAAGGCTGCACCCTTGCCCGGCTTTACATGCTGGAACTCTACCACCTGGTATACGTTGCCGTCATATTCAAATGTAAGGCCGTTTCTAAAATCACCTGCACTTATCATTGGTGAACCCTCCTATCAGTTCTATACTTACCTCTATTGTAACCCAAACGGGACAAAAAAGCAAGTATTTTTTCAAAAATCTCCCACCTAATTACAGTTCTAACAACTCCTTGGAAAGATGGGTCAGGTTTTCTATTCCGCCTTGGGTAACACAGACCATGTCCTCAATCCGGACACCGCCGAATCCCGGCAGGTAAATGCCCGGCTCGCAGGTAACCACCATCCCCGGTTCTAACACCACTTCCGACATGGGTGAAAGGTTGGGGAGTTCATGAATCAACAGCCCCACACCATGTCCCAAACTATGGCCAAAGAATTTGCCATAGCCTGCGTCTTCAATCACCTTGCGGGCAGCGGCATCGGCATCTTTCCCGGTAACACCGGCAGAAATTGCCGAAAGTCCCGCCTGTTGTGCAGTAAGCACCGTTTGATAAATTTCTTTTTGTTTTTCGCTGGCTTTGCCTACCACAACAGGTCGGGTCATATCGGAACAATAGTCCCCGTACCGACATCCAAAATCCATGGTGACAAAGTCGCCCATTTCTATTTTTTTACCATCCGGTTTCCCATGGGGCATGCTGGATTTTACCCCGGAAACCACAATGGTTTCAAAGGAAGTCCCCTCCGCACCCCGTTTTCGCATCTGGTATTCCAGTTCTGCGGCAATCTCACATTCCGCCACGCCGGGTTTGATTTGGGGCAATACCGTCAAAAATGCGTCCACCCCGATTTGTTCTGCTTTGCGGAGCAAGGCAAGTTCTGCCTCGGTCTTGACCATTCTGGCTTTTGCCAGTTCTTGAGATACCCCATTCCACACAATGCCATCCAAAGCCTTTTGCAGGTTTTGGTGTTCTGTAACGCTCATTGCCTCATCTTCAAAAGCCAAGGAGTCTATCCCCTGTTCTTTCATCCGATTTCGGATTTCCTCATTCCGCTTACCGCCGGAAAATTCTATGACTGTAAAATCCTTTGCCTCGTTTTGCGCTGCCTCAGTATAGCGGGAATCCACAAAGAGATACCTTTTCTCTTTTCCAATCAGGGCAACACCCTCACCCCCTTGGAATCCCGTGAAATATCTAAGGTTATGGGGAGAGGTAATCAAAACTCCCTGGTTTTTGGTTAGCAGGGAATCTAATTTTTTCATCATCTTATCCCAACTTCCCCTGATAAATTCTCTGCATTTCTGCGGCATCCTCGGTTTGGGTGCCGGCGGATTCGCAAATAATACGGGGGCTGAGACCCCGTTCTGCCAGAAGTTCTCCCAACGGTTCAAAGTCCGGCTCGTACTGGGTATCCGCAAAGGTATGGTGTTTCTTTTCGCCGGCATTGGTATACTCAATCCGGCTAAAATGAGCATGGAAGGACGTTGCCTGATAGGGATTTAACTTCTCTCCCAACAAATCCAGAATTTCTGCGAAATCTTTCTTTTCCTTTAATCCGCCCAGGGTTCTGGCGTTGACATGCCCAAAATCTATAGTGGGAATCAACCGGTCACTCATCTTGCAAAGGGCAATCACTTCTTCCACCGTGCCTAATTGGTTAATCTTTCCCATGGTTTCCGGGCAAAGATAAATATCCCCATACCCCTCTTTTTCGGCATCCTCCAACGCCCGGTAAAGGGTGTCTTTGGCAAGGTCTAAGGCTTCTTTTCTTGTAATCTTACCGCAGGAGCCGGAGTGGACTACCACCCGGTCTGCACCCATGCCTTTTGCCGCCTTTAAGGTCTGCAAAATATAGTTGATACTATTATCCCGCTTTTCTTTTTCCACCGAAGAAAGGCTGATATAATAGGGAGAATGTACCGAGAGCAGTACCGATGCCTCTTTCGCATTTTCTCCTAAGATTTGTGCAGCATCTTCTGAAATTCTGACGCCGTGGCCGCACTGGAACTCATAACAATCAAGTCCCTGGCTCCGCACCCACGCCGGGGCTTCCAGACTTGATTTATGACCGGCTTCAAAGAAACTTTCGCTGTTGCCTGCCGGGCCGAATACTGTCTTTCCCATTTTGTTACCTCCTGTCCATCTTTTGGGTATATAGAAAGAGCAGGGTTATCCCCTGCTCGTACATTATCTGTATTTACGCTTTCTTGCCGCTTCGGATTTCTTCTTCCGCTTTACACTGGGCTTTTCGTAATGTTCTCTTTTTCTAACCTCAGATAAAACGCCTGCCTTTGCACAGGAACGTTTAAACCGACGCAGTGCACTGTCCAGCGACTCATTGTCTTTCACTCTGATTTCTGCCATGGATACTACCCTCCCTCCAAGTATGGTCAAACACTAAGATGTCAAGGTAAAAATTTCTACCCCTACATTATACAGACAAATGTACGTTCTGTCAAGCAAAATTTTTATTTTTTTACTGCTTGGTCATCTGATGGATCAGAGAAATGGCATCGGAAATACCTCCCACGCCGTCAATTAAACCGCAGGACACCGCTTCTTCTCCAAAAAGCACCGTGCCCACATCGTTGGCAATTTTATCGGTTTCCATCATAAGTCTTAGAAAGTTTTCTTCTTCAATTTTAGAATTCCTTACCACAAAACTCACCAATCTGTCTTGAATTTTATGGAAATAGCGGAAGGTCTGGGGCGCACCTATGACCGTTCCCGTCATCCGGATGGGGTGGACTGTCATGGTGGCAGAGGGCACAATCAAAGAATGCTTGGCTGCCACTGCCAAAGGCACACCGATGCTATGACCGCCGCCCAGCACCACCGAAACCGTAGGTTTTTTCATCCCGGCAATCATTTCGGCAATGGCAAGGCCAGCCTCTACGTCACCGCCAACCGTGTTGAGCAAGAGCAAAAGCCCGCTGATTTCTTCATCTTCTTCAATCCTTACCAGTTCCGGCAGCATATGCTCATACTTGGTGGTCTTACTTTGGGGCGGAAGAATGCTATGTCCCTCGATTTCTCCAATAATACTCATACAACAAATCCGACCCTTGCCGCTCTCTACTTCTACAGCAGACATGTCCCGGATTTTATTTTCTTTCTTTTCCTGATTTTCTGATTTTTCTTGCTGACTCATCTTGTTTCTCCTTTTCTTCAAACTACCTTTACTATGTGCAAAATTCCCTTTACTAATCCAAAAAAATATGGTATAATTATTTTAATTATGTTAGGAATTATCCAGAATAGGATGTGATACCGATGCCGATTAAAGTTCAAAACGCTCTGCCGGCTATCGAAACGCTGAATCAGGAAAATATTTTTGTGATTACCGAAACCCGGGCTTTGACCCAGGATATCCGACCTCTTAAAATTTTGATTCTTAATCTGATGCCCACCAAGATTGCTACCGAAACCCAACTTCTTCGGGTTTTAGGCAATACTCCGCTCCAGATTGACATCAATTTTATGCATATGAAATCCCACGAAACCAAAAACACTTCCAAAAGCCATATCGAAACTTTTTATGGCACTTTTGATGATTACAAAAACCAAAAGTTTGACGGTATGATTATCACCGGTGCACCGGTAGAGAATATGCCTTTTGAGGAAGTGGATTATTGGGAAGAACTTTGCGAGATTATGGAATGGTCCAAAAAGCATGTGACCTCTACCTTCCATATCTGTTGGGGCGCACAGGCGGCTCTTTACTACCACTACGGTATACAAAAATACCCCTTAAAAGAAAAAATGTTTGGGGTATTTCCTCATACCATCCCGGAAGAGAAAAAAACCAAAATGTTACTGCGGGGCTTTGATGACACTTTCTATGCCCCCCATTCCCGGCATACCGAGTTTCGGGAAGAGGACATTGAAAAAGTTCCGGAACTGGAAATCTTGGCCAAATCTGATAAAGCCGGCGTTTATATTGTGACCGCCAAGAGTGAACGGCAGTTCTTTATTACCGGTCATTCCGAGTACGACAGCACCACCCTGGCAACGGAATATTTCCGGGATGTAGAAAAGGGTCTTCCCATTCAGGTTCCCTACAACTATTTTCCGGAGGATAATCCCCAAAACCCACCCCAAAACACCTGGCGTTCTCACGCCAATCTTTTATATTCCAACTGGCTAAACTACTTTGTCTATCAGACGACGCCTTATAATATTGATGACATTGACGGCGAAGCCAACGCATAAGATAAAACCATAGGAGGGAACGCCATGTTTCTTTTAGAATTCATCAAGACAGTCATTCTGGGTATTGTACAGGGTATCACCGAATGGCTGCCCATCAGCAGTACCGGACATATGATTTTGGTAGACCAATTTCTGCCCCTTGTCCAACGGGCAGAGTTTATTGACCTTTTTTTGGTGGTGATTCAGTTCGGCTCGATTCTGGCTGTGGTAACCTTATATTTCCATAAACTGAATCCCTTTTCTCCTAAAAAGAATGCCAAAGAAAAAGCCGACACCTGGCAGATGTGGCTGAAAGTTCTGGTGGCGTGTGTTCCGGCGGCAATCATTGGTCTTCTCTTTGATGATGTGATTACTGCCTACACCTATAATGCATGGGTGGTATCTGCCACATTGATTGTCTATGGTATCTTGTTTATTGTCATCGAAAGTATGAACAAAAAACCAAAGATTGATTCCATTAACACCTTAGATTACAAAACCGCTTTGCTCATTGGCGCTTTTCAGGTACTTTCCCTGATTCCGGGAACCTCCCGCTCCGGCTCCACCATTTTAGGTGCGGTCATCCTTGGCACCTCCCGGTTTGTGGCAGCAGAGTTTTCTTTCTTCCTGGCAATCCCGGTGATGTTTGGTGCCAGCGCCTTGAAAATTGTCAAATTTTTCTTAGAAACCGGCGGAAGTTTTACCGGGCAGGAACTCATCCTCCTGCTCACCGGCATGGTAGTGGCTTACCTTGTGTCCATTGCCGCCATTAAGTTCCTGATGAGTTATATCCGCAACCATGACTTTAAAGCCTTTGGCTATTATCGCATTGTCATTGGAATTTTAGTCATTGCCTATTTCCTATTTTCCGGTGCAACCGTGGTAGTTCATTAAAATAAAACATAAAAAAGCCAACTGCTATCTAGCAGTTGGCTTTTTTATGTTTTATGCTTAGAAATCACGATAAACTCCTACACGGATGTCTTATGCATAGGCAATCCCGCAATACAACAGAACCGTCCCTTTGTGTCTAATTCTCTTTGCAGAAGAAAGTGTAGTATAAAGTGTGGTAAAACAAAAAAATAACGCCCGCAAACCTCACGGTTTACAGGCTTTCCGTGGTGGAGCCGAATGGTTTAGACGCCGGTTTATTTTATCCTCCGCTTCTTATATATGTTATAGAAAGTCTTCGTGATTACTATAATAGCTGTCATTATAATGTTGCTTGGCAAGGCAATCATAAAAATAAATTTAAAGGCTTCTACAAAAGCTCCTAAGGAAACCTCTCTCGTATTTTTAAATAACACACCTAACTCTAATGAGAATGCTCCGCATATTGTAATAATCAAACTAAAACACAAACATATAACAACACCTTGTATCCAATTAATTTTTAAAATAAATTTAATATTAGACAATATTAACCAAATAGGCATAACTATTAGCATATATGCTGCAAAAAGCATAATAAAATCATTTTTATATATTGCAGCATAAACTATTGCTCCTGTTAACGGAGGCAACATGCTTTTTAGTATTAGTTTAAGTATTTCTTTTTTCATAACAATAACCTCAATGAAAATTTATTATGAACCTTCAGTTTTGCAAGCGACACTTTGACTTTGCAAAGTAATCAACATTTCTAATCACTCCATGATTGGTTTTCCCAATATGTTTTGTTGTTTTTAAATAATTCGTACGAACTATTAGGCTTGAGTTTCTGTTCGTATTCAATCCCACCTTCTGATAAAATCAACGAAACAACATAGTCACATTGTTTCCCCAGAGCCTTTATCAGTGCATTATAATGACCCGGATTAGAAAATACATCAGCGACATAATTAAACATACGCTTTCCCGCATCACTGTCAGATACATCATACCATATAAATCTGTCATATGCGTCTTTTCCTTTTTCCCAGCGCCTGTCTCCGTATATAGTTACGGACTCATAAATCTCTCCGTCTCTGTCCTTGACCTTATCCACTTCGTCTTTACTCAAAATCGAAAATCTCATTTCTCCAACATCGTCAATATACCCATTTGCAGAAGAATAACTAAAATAGAAGCCCTGACCGCTTGCATTCATAAGCAAGACTGCATTATGCCCATTATTGATCGCTCCTTGACGATTGTTCATCACAATAACATCGGTAATATTTGTATCAGTGACGTTTAGTATAGCCGCTAAATCAGCTATTCGTTCCTTGTCGCCTTGCCAATGCCCGTGGGTATTTGCTCGCTCGTATGCTGTGTTTAATCCTGTAAGCATTTTATATTCAGGTGAATCTGTTCCATATTTTTCAGCATCCCAATCATGCCATTCACCTGCTTCATCATATCCCGTGTTTAAAATTTCACTCGACTTTGTTTTTGGTTCAACCTTGTGGTTATAGTTTATCGCAGTAAAACTTTCGCCAACTCCTTTTGTATCTTCGGTTATATACTTTGCCGCATAAGCATTATACCCCTTTAACCCCTCTTCGTCAAGAGTAGATGCTATCTCGTTATACTTATCAAGTCCCACAATTTGTGCACACCACCAACCGTAATTGGCGGTTGGGTCACTAAGTGGTCTGTCGCATCTCCTACATCTGTTTTGTCCGTCATACTTTTTGTTTTGATTTTCTTTTGACATTTTTCATTTCTCCTTTTAGTGTTTTTTATTTTATCCTAACACGAAAAGGAGTGTCACGGAGTGTCGTAAAGTCGGATCGTAGCCATGTCGTTCTGTGAGCCAAGGAG
>JAZSKV010000006.1:0-12547 GCA_045534975.1 Ructibacterium sp.
TGATACTGCGGTTGCGGTGAACCCCAACGATGAGCGTTATACCCATCTGGTAGGTAAAATGCTGATTCTGCCTTTGGTAGGCAGAGAGATTCCGGTCATTGCCGATGACTATGTGGATATGGAATTCGGTACCGGTTGTGTGAAGATTACCCCTGCCCATGACCCCAATGACTTTGAGGTAGGTCTGCGCCATAACTTGGAGCAGATTAAGGTGCTCAATGATGATGCCACCATCAACCAGTATGGCGGCAAATACCAGGGCATGGACCGTTATGAAGCAAGAAAAGTAATGGTGGAAGACTTGGAAAAAGAGGGACTTTTGATCAAAGTAGTTCCTCATAACCATAATGTAGGTCAGTGTTATCGTTGCGGCACCACCGTAGAACCTATCACATCCAAACAATGGTTTGTAAAGATGGAACCTCTGGCTAAGTGGGCTGCATATGCTGTTATCCATGGGGATACCAAATTTGTACCGGATCGATTCTCTAAAACCTATCTTCATTGGATGGAAAATGTCCATGCCTGGTGTATTTCCCGACAACTCTGGTGGGGACACCGGATTCCGGCATACTACTGTCAGGATTGTGACGAAACCGTGGTTTCCAAAGAAGATGTTACCGTATGTCCCAAGTGCGGCGGTAAGATGAAACAGGACGAAGATGTACTGGATACCTGGTTCAGTTCGGCACTCTGGCCTTTCTCTACCTTAGGCTGGCCGGATAAGACCGAAGATTTAGAGTATTTCTATCCTACCGATACCTTGGTAACCGGCTATGACATTATCTTCTTCTGGGTTGCCAGAATGATGTTCTCAGGCCTTGAACATGTGGGCGAAGTACCTTTTAAGCATGTATATATTCACGGTCTGGTCCGTGACTCTCAGGGGCGGAAGATGAGTAAATCTTTGGGTAATGGTATTGATCCCTTAGAGATTATTGACCAGTATGGCGCCGATGCCCTTCGGTTTACCCTGGCATCCGGTAACTCTCCTGGTAACGATATGCGTTTCTACATCGAGAGAGTGGAGGCAAGCCGGAACTTTGCCAATAAGATTTGGAATGCATCCCGGTTTGTGCTGATGAACTTAAATATCGAGAAGTGCGAACTTCCCGAATATGACAAACTGCACTTAGAGGACAAGTGGATTCTCCATGCCTATAACGAACTGGTCAAAGAAGTGACCGAGAACTTAGATAAATACGAGTTGGGCGTGGCTGTTTCCAAACTCTATGACTTTATCTGGGATAGTTTCTGTGACTGGTATATCGAACTGGTAAAACCCCGGTTCTTTGAAGAGGGCGAGAGCAACCAGACCGCACAGCAGGTACTCACCTATGTGCTGTCAAACACCTTAAAACTGCTCCATCCCTTTATGCCTTTCATCACTGAGGAAATCTGGCAGGCACTTCCCCATGAGGGCGAGAGCATTATGATTTCTAACTTCCCGGTCTATGATGGAAGTTTGGCAAATGCCGATGCCGAGGCAGAAATGCAGATGATTATGGATTCCATCAAGGGGATCCGGAACATCCGTAACGAGATGAATGTTCCCCCCTCCAAAAAATCCACCCTGTATATTGTCACCGAAAAACCGGAGATTTTTGAAAAGGGCGTAGTCTTCTACACCAAACTGGCATCTGCCGATGAGGTGAAGATTCAGAAAGACCGTGCCGGCATTCCGGAGAACGCCGTATCCGTTGCGGCACCGGGCGCAGAACTCTTACTGCCCCTTGACCAGTTGGTAGACAAAGAAAAAGAAATCGCCCGTCTAACCAAAGAGAAAGAGCGGTTAGAGAGCGAAATCAAGCGGGTAGAGGGCAAACTCAACAACAAAGGTTTTACCGAGAAAGCCCCTGCTGCCGTGGTAGAAGAAGAGCGGAAAAAGGGCGAGAGTTATAAGGCGATGCTGCAAACCGTTTTAGAAAGCCTTGCAAAACTGTAAACCGGAGTGGTTTTATGAAAGAAATTTCTGCTAAGCAAATTATAGAAATTGTCCGGGAGATGTGTATCGAGGCAAACTGTAATCTCAATGACGATATCCGTTCTGCCTTAGAAAATGGTCTTGCCCAAGAGGAAAACCCAACGGCAAAACAAATGTTATCTGATATCCTGAAAAACGCTGAAATCGCAAAGGCGGAGCAGATGCCCATTTGCCAGGACACCGGCATGGCGGTCTTCTTCTTAAGATTAGGACAAGACGTTCATATTACCGGTGGTTTGCTGACCGATGCCATTCATGAAGGTGTTCGGCAAGGGTACCGGGATGGGTATTTACGTAAATCTGTGGTGGCTGACCCGGTTCGCCGGGGGAACACCGGGGATAATAGCCCGGCGGTAATTCACCTGGAACTGGTGGAGGGAGAGGAACTGGAAATCACCCTGGCTCCCAAGGGCTTTGGCAGTGAGAATATGAGTGCTATCAAGATGTGCAAACCCTCCGAGGGAATGGATGGTATCATTGATTTTGTGGTGGAAACCGTAAAAAATGCTGGCGGCAATCCTTGCCCGCCCATTGTGGTGGGGGTGGGCATCGGCGGCACCTTTGAAAAGTGTGCTACCCTTGCCAAATCGGCACTTCTGCGGGATGTGGATTCAAAAAATCCTGACCCCTATTATGCGGAACTGGAAGAAATATTGCTTCAAAAAATCAATGCATTGGACATCGGTCCCCAGGGCTTTGGCGGAAAGACAACGGCTTTGGGTGTGAATGTGGAAACCTTCCCCACCCACATTGCAGGCATGCCCTGCGCCGTCAATATCAATTGTCATGTAACAAGACATATCAAAAAAACACTCTGTGCTAAATAGCACAGAGTGTTTTTTGGTACACCTTCAGGGACTCGAACCCTGGACACCCTGATTAAGAGTCAGGTGCTCTACCAACTGAGCTAAAGGTGCATATTCTATGATGTGCCTGTCCGCAAGCACGAAAATTATTATACTATCTTCTTTGGCTTTTGTCAAGGCTTTTTTTAAAAAAAGCCAGGAAAAAACGGTATAAACTTTGCAAGGGTGGTTCATAATGGAAAGAGAAAGCAGTAAGGATTCCAAAAAGGGGAGAGTCGCATGAAAGAAAAACCGTCCAAAAGGGTTGTTATCATCAACGATATTGCATCGGATTCCATTGAACAGGCTATTTTTATTTTGCGCAATGCCGGTATCCAAGGTTGTGGAGGGGGGACCCCGACCATTGTGCAGGAAGCACAGCGGGTCATCAATGCCTATGTGGAAACCATGGAAAAGACCCAGCAGAAAATCTCCCGGCAGGAGAGAAAAGAACGGCGAAAAAGCCGAAAACACCTCTGGGGGAGGGTCTTGCTGGCGCTGCTGCCCTTGGCAGTCTTTTGTAGCGCCATCGGGCTGGCGCTTTACCTTTTATAAACAAAAATTGCAATCCCCATTGGGAATTGCAATTTTCTTTTTATTTGATCATTTGATAGGCGATGGTGTTAACATTGCCGGCGCCCATGGTGATGAGCAAATCTCCCGGCTGAACCCGATCTTTTAAGTAGCGGCAGATGGCACCCATATCGTTGATATAGACCGCATCCGGGATTAGGAAAGCCAAATCGCAGGAATGCATGGTTCCGTCATAGGTTTCTCTGGCGGGATAAATGTCAGTGATTAAAACATGGTCTGCCAGAGGAAGAACCTCTGCAAACTCATGGAGTAAACTCTTCGTCCGGCTATAAGTGTGGGGTTGGAACACCACCCAAGTGTTTTGGTAACCCATTCCCCCTACTGCCTCTAAGGTTGCCTTGATTTCTGTGGGATGGTGGGCGTAATCGTCTACAATGTCACACCCATTAAATTTGCCGATATGTTCAAACCGACGCTTGGTCCCGGTAAAGGATTCCAGACCCCGTTTGACCGCATCCATAGGAAGACCCAGAAAATCTGCCGCAGCGGTTACCGCCAGAGCGTTTAAGATATTGTGGGTTCCTGCTACCTTTAAATCCAGAGTAACCTTCTCTTCTTCGTGATGACAGACGGTAAAATGTGGCAGACCGTTTTGATCCATGGTAAGATTGGTCGCTGTGTAGTCGGAAGATTTTTCCCGCAAACCATAAAAAACGACTTTTTTATCGGTATTTTGCACAACTTGACAAGCATTTTTATCGTCAGAACAAACAATAATGCATCCGGCGGGTGAAGTAAGGCTTGCAAATTTTCGAAAAGATGATATAATATGGTTAATATCACTAAAATAATCCAAATGGTCTTCCTCTACGTTTGTAATGATAGACAAAAATGGATGAAAATGCAGAAAACTCTCCACATACTCGCATGCCTCAAAGGGAAGATAATCTTTCTTCCCCAGACGGAAGTTCCCGGCGATTTGCGGAAGTTCACCACCCACTAAAATGGTGGGGTCGGTGTCCGCTTCCAAAAGGACCAGGGAAAGCATGGAAGTTGTGGTGGTTTTGCCATGTGTTCCTGCAACTGCAATGGGATATTGATATAGTGTCATTAAGGCACCTAAAAGTTCTGCCCGTTCAATCACCGGAACAGAAAGGGTTCTTGCTTTCACAAGTTCCGGATTAGAGGGGGAGATGGCTGCCGTATAGCAGACCAGATCGGGATTTTCAATATTTTCGGCACGCTGACCAATATGAATCTTTGCGCCTTTTTCCTCTAAGGATTGGGTCAAATGGGTAGATTGTGCGTCGGAACCGCTGACCTGGTAGCCAAAGTCAAGAAGCATATGAGCAAGTGCGCTCATACTAATACCACCGATTCCTATCATATGAACGGTAGCGCCTGGCTTTAAATCAGAGATTGCAAATTGAGGCATGGAAAAACCTTCTTTCATAAAAGCCGAAAGGAAACCCTAACGGTTGGAAATGTGATAGAAATTGTAATTATATTTTACCATAAGTCCTTGGGATATTCAATGTTTTTTTCCTGTTTCGAGAAAATTAATTAAATTTTTATACATATTAAAGCCAGAAAGACAACTGGTGAAAGGAATGGTAGTTGTATGCAGATTACTGACATTCGGGTAAGAAAAATTAATGCAGAGGGAAGAATGAAAGCCGTTGTTTCTGTCACCTTTGACGATGCCTTTGTTGTTCATGACATTAAGGTGATTGAGGGACAGGACAAGATGTTCATTGCGATGCCTAGCCGGAAGACCCCGGAGGGTGAGTTCAAAGATATCGCACATCCTATCAATGCAGAAACCCGGGAAATGCTTCGCAGCAGCATCTTGGCAAGGTATCAGGAAGCTCTGGAAGAAAGTGAAACGCCTGTACAAGACGAACCGGATTTGGTATAGTCTTATGGCAAGTTGGGACAATAGAATCTTACATGGATAACGCAAAGACCGCCCAAGGCGGTCTTTTGGTTTTATCCACACATTGCCATAATTTTCAGCCGTTGTCCGGGATAGATGGTATCACAATCCAACCCGTTTAATGCCTTAATGGCATCCACCGTGGTGTGATAGGCTTTGGCAATCTTCCAAAGGGAATCTCCTTTTTGGACAAAATACAAAATCAAATTGGGACAGGGCTTTGCTGTGTCCGGCATCATCGGTTTCATATCTTCGATGAGCAAAACCTCTCCGGCTATTAAGACCTTGACGGAAAGACCCAGTACAAAACGAAGCTCCAAACTATTGTTTCCGCTTAAGGTGTAACTGGTGTGATTTAAAAAGACTTTGGCATCGCAGACGGTATGACTGCCGGCACCGGGCACCGTAAAGGTGTGGGAGAATTCCGAAATATGACTGAAACTGGAAACCGGAATGGCATCGTCTTCGGTGAGACAGAGGATGTTGGTACGAAGAATGCCATAGACGGTGATTTGTCCGTCAGCCACCGAGATGCGGTCAATTTTCGCCACAGCATTGACGTCGCAGACTTGTTTGAGCCCTGGCAGCATAGGCGGAAGAGTCGCTTGGTCTCTGTGGGTGATTTCTGCGGTGGCAGTATCTAACAGTTGCTCGATATGATAAGATTTGGTGGTAAGTTCCAGGTCACCCTTTAAGGCGTAGGCGTCAGTTAAGGCTTCGATCTCGGTGGTTTCCATACCCCGAACATTGGCAGAGAGAACCAACTCTACCCCAAGGTTTCGTGCCTCTCCGTCTGCGTTATCCCGGATTTCCCAGAAGATATCATGAAGGGCGTAGTCGATTTCTCCCTCCATCTGCTCGGTGGCATTCTCTACATCTAAGATTTCACTGAAAGGTAGCAGATGTTCCATCGTTTGTATAGAATTGTCGTCTTCCCCGGCATATAGAGTGCAGATGCGAACCTCGCCTTTTGCCACCGCTTTCTGGTCAAACATCTGGAATTCGGTAGAAACCGGGGTGGCAGTAATCCGAAGAATCTCCCCAATGGTGGGTTTGCCGGATGGGAATTCCAACTGTTCCCTAAGAATAATTTGGCAGGAGCAGGGGTCAGTACCGCCCATCAGCCGGAGCCGTTCCCGTTGTAGTGCGATGCCCTCCGGGTTCTCTGTGCCGGTGGCAAGAGAGAGCAGCAGGGGTTTGACCACCTTGGCGCCAAGGCCTAAGATACAGCGTAGATTTACTTTCCGGCTATTGATTAAGGTGTGGTCAAAGTTTTCAATGGCAAAATTGGTTAGGAGTTGCATATCCGGCGTTGCTCCCCGGCAGTCCATAGTATGACTAAATTCCTGGGTGGCAGATAGGTTCTTAACAGTTCCCACCCCGTCGCTGTCAGGGAGATAGAGCGCATTCATAGTTACGGTGCCTTGCAGAAAAACTTTGTCCTGTTGGATTGCCTGTTGGTGGATGCAGACATGCCCGCTAATTTCTAAAATCTTCTTGATGTCCGGTTTCACATCCGGAACAATCACATCACATTCTACCATGGTCTGGCTTGCCTTTTGGCAGATAACTTCACTGGTTTTCCGATCTTCTTTGATCAGTTGGATAGCCACAATCATTCCCTCATTTCCTATCAGTATCAATGTTTTGTTAATATATATGAAGAAAAGTCGGACAATATGATAAAAAAGTCAGAGGCGATGTTTATCGCCTCTGACTTTTTGTTATAATGTATCTTTGATTTGCAGATATAAATCATAAATTTCCCGGCGGGAGGTATGGAGGTCTTCGGCGACCTGCCGGGTCAGTTCCTTGGCACGAAGCCCCTCTTTGGCATATTTGCGAATTAAATCTTCGGCAGAGGGGAGATTTTCCAACTGCATCTGCCGGATTTTTTCCGGGTCTGCTCCATGGAGTAGGAGGACAAATTCTCCTTTTGGTGGAGTTTCTTCATAATATATAATGGCATCGAAAAGGGTGGTCCGCCGATATTCTTCAAAGCGCTTGGTCAGTTCCCTTGCCAAAACAATTTCCCGGTCCCCAAAGACCTGATAAAAATCTTTCAGGGTGGTTAGGAGTTTGTGGGGCGCCTCGTAAAAAATCAAGGTCCGCGTGTCTTCTTTTAAGGATTCCAGATGTTCCAATCGGTTTTTCCGGTTGACGGTGAGAAAACCTTCAAAGGCAAATCGTCCCGTAGGCAGTCCCGATGCTACTAAGGCGGTGGCAAAGGCACAGGCACCCGGCAGGGACTCTATCAAAATTCCCTCTTTCACACAAAGGCGGACCAAATCTTCTCCCGGGTCGGAGATGCCGGGCATGCCGGCGTCGGTGATGACGGCAATGTTTAACCCGTCTTTTAATTTGTCTAAGAGATAATTCCCTTTTTCCCTTTTGTTGTGTTCATAGTAACTGGTGGTGGGAACTTTAATATCAAAATGGTTCAAAAGTTTTTGGCTGACCCGGGTATCTTCGGCGGCAATCAAATCCACCGACTTTAAGACCTCTAAGGTCCGGATGGTGATGTCGCCCAAATTCCCAATGGGCGTGGGACAGAGATAAAGGGTTCCGCTCATGATTGATTCTCCCTTCCGTAAATATCGTGAATTTCCTTAGAATAAACTCCCGGTTCCCGGTAAATATAAAGGGGTGGGTCCAGAAATAACTTGGGTTTCCCCTGCCGTATGCCCTCAATCAAAATCATGGTCGCCGTCTTTTCCGGACTGGGGTGGACAAATCGGAGCCGCTTGGGTTCTAACCCGTACTTTCGCATCAGGCAGACGATGTCAATCAGCCGTTCCGGTCGATGAATCATGCATAATTTCCCCAGCGGTTCTAATATAATAGAAGAAACACGGACAATATCTTCTAAGGTGCATAAAACTTCATGTCTGGCAAGGGTGATGGTATCGGAGGCAGAGAGCAATCCGCCCCCAGCATCCTTATAAGGTGGGTTGCACGTAATATATTGGAAGAAACTCCTGCCAAAATAGGATTCTGCTTCTTTTAAATCGCCCCAGCGCATTTGAATTTTACTGGATAGACCGTTCATTTTTACCGATCTTTCTGCCATTTCCACAACCGGTTCTTGCACTTCCAGCCCAATGATTTCTCCTGCTTGGCTTTTGGCAGAAAGCAAAAGGGGAATAATCCCGTTGCCGGAACATAAATCCAGAACCTTGACGCCTTTTTTGATGGATTTTGCCGCATAGTCAGCCAATAAAACGGCGTCCACCCCAAAGCAGAACCAATCTGGATTTTGAATGATATGTAAATTATCACGTTGTAAATCGTCCACCCGTTCTCCGGGTTTCACCCAAGGAGATTCCATAGTAAATTCCTCCAAAATTTGTCGATTTGTGAAAGATGTTCTAAAAAAATAGATGTGTTTGTGCAACTTTCACAACGGGAAAATCCAGGAAAGCCGATGGGGACCCCAAGAGGAAGAAACCTTTTGATTTGCAAGGGTTTCCTGGATTTTGCCGATTTGTAATCATTCTGTAACAGAACAAAGTTTTTTCAAAAAAATTCGTTCTTTTTTAGTATACCAGATAATTTTGTTTAGCACAATAACCAAATTTCATACCAAATTTTCCCAAAAGGGGTGATTTTGGAAGAATTCGAGAGAAAACGGGACTAAATCGCAGAAAAATCGCAAATGAATGGGATTGGCTCCGGCTGAGCCAAAATAACGAAAGATAACCTAAAATTTGAGATTTGACGAAAAAATATCTTGCGCTTATAATGATGGTGAAATGGATTAAACCAAATTTTTCCAATTTTGAAGAGTTTGGTCGGCAAAATCATTCTTTTTGCCGGAAAAAGTTTATTGAGGTGATTGAATGTTAGAATTTCTGAGAGGAAAGGCTGCATGCGTATCCTCCTCAGCATGGAGAAGGGTTGCGTTGGTTTTAACCGCAGCGATTCTCGTCACGGTTTGCGGTGGCTTTACCTATGCTACTGAAAACACCGTTATCATTGCTGATAGAGGATGTGAGCCGGTGAGCATTGTGACATCGGACACAAACGTAGGCAAGATCCTTTCCAAACAGGGGATTGTGCTCAATGAGGGTGATGAACTAAATGTTGCCCTGACCGACCACGTTCATAACAATGATGTGATCGAGATTTATCGTGCCAGCACAATCAGTCTTACCTATATGGGTGAAACGAAAACCGTTGCTACTGCAAAAGCCACCGTGGCAGAGGTTTTAGAGAGCCTTGACATTATTGTTGACGGTGATGACGAGGTGACCCCGGCACTTAGCACTAAGGTTGGTGAGGGGCTGGCGGTTTCTGTGGTTCTTTACGACCATCATTCTGTAACGGTACAGGAAGAAATCGCTTATGAAACACAGGAAGTATTTAATGCTGAACTTGGAACCGATGAACGCAAGGTTGTGCAAAAGGGAAGTAATGGTGTTGTAGAATACGAATATGATATCCTGTGCGAGAATGGTCAGGAAATCAGCCGTACCAAAACACGGGAAACCAGACTTTCCGAGCCGGTGGCAGAAATCATTGAGTGCGGACCGGAAAATGTTTGGGAGTTGGGCGTGATTCCTGCCAGCCGTCCTAAGAATTATACCAGAGTAGAGCGTTATACCGCAACGGCCTATGATGCATCTCCTATGGATAATGGTATCTGGGCTGGTAAGACTTCCACCGGTATGCCGCTGGTGTACGGTGTCATTGCCGTAGATCCCAGAGTGATTCCTTACGGAACCAAGATGTATATTGAGTCTGTGGATGGACAGTATATTTATGGTTATGCCATCGCCGGTGATTGCGGCGGTGCGATTAAGGGTAAAAAGGTAGACTTGTTCTTCCCCAATCGTAGTACTTGCTATCAGTTCGGCAGACGGGATGTCATCATTTATTTTATGGACTAAAAATGTAAAAGGCAAACAGTTTTTTAAAACTGCTTGCCTTTTTTCATTTTGTTGCCTTTTGTATGGGGAACAGACCGCGGGATTCCCTCAAACCCTTGACGTTTCGGCAAAAAAGTGATATAATATACTATCTTTGCGATATGGCAAGAGAAAGGGCGGTGGCAGAGGATGTTTTTGGCTGACGACTGGAAAGATTATGAATTGATTGATTGCAGTCAGGGTGAAAAATTAGAACGTTGGGGAGAACATCTGCTGATTCGTCCTGACCCCCAGATTGTATGGGCCATGTCGGAGGAGGAAAAGTCCCCCCTGTGGAAAAAGGCAGATGCTCGGTATATCCGGAGTAGTACCGGCGGCGGTCGGTGGGAAGTATATCATAAACTCCCCGATTCCTGGACGGTGGATTATAAAGAGTTGCGATTTGGTATCAAGCCTATGGGCTTTAAACATACCGGTCTTTTCCCGGAGCAAGCGGCCAACTGGGATTGGTTTTCTGATATCATCAAAAAGAGTGGCAGAGAAGATGTGAAGGTTTTAAATCTCTTTGCCTATACCGGTGGTGCTACGGCAGCAGCGGCAGGTGCCGGTGCATCGGTTTGTCATGTGGATGCCGCCAAGGGTATGGTGAACTGGGCAAAGGAGAACTTAGCCCTTTCCGGGTTGAAAGACTGGCCGGTTCGCTATATTGTAGATGATGTAAAAAAGTTTGTGGAGCGGGAAGTCCGCCGTGGCAGAAAGTATGACGGCATTATTATGGATCCGCCCTCTTATGGCAGAGGCCCCAATGGGGAACTCTGGAAATTAGAACAGGAACTCTATGGTTTAATTCTCCTTTGTACTAAGGTGCTGACCGAGAAACCTTTGTTTTTCTTGGTAAACACCTATACCACCGGATTATCCGGCAGAATTATGGAGAATGTGCTGCATCTAACCCTGGAAAAACAGTTTGGCGGAATCTCTGCCGTTAGCGAGGTAGGCATTCCCATCAGCCATAGCGGGTTGGTTCTGCCCTGTGGTTACAGTTCCCGGTGGCAGGCGAAGGAATAAAAAGAAGGTGACAGTTTGGAAACAGTCATAGAAATCAAAGACCTTCGGTTTTCCTATGAGAACGAGGAAAACCAGACCGATGTTCCGGTACTGCGGGGCATTGATTTAGCAATCAAAAAAGGTGAGTTTTTGGCGGTGTTGGGACATAACGGCTCTGGGAAATCTACCTTGGCAAAACACCTTAACGCCATTTACACCCCTACTTCCGGACAAGTGTTGGTAGAGGGATATGATACCGCCGATGAGAAAAACCTTTATGAAATCCGTCGGCGTGTGGGGATGGTGTTTCAAAACCCCGACAATCAAATGGTGGCAAATATCGTGGAGGAAGATGTGGCGTTTGCCCCGGAAAATATGGGCGTTCCTCCCATGGAGATTCGTAGGCGGGTGGATGCGGCTTTGGCGGCGGTGCATATGACGGCATTTCGCAGTCATGCGCCCCATATGCTCTCCGGCGGTCAGAAACAGCGGATTGCCATTGCCGGAGTTTTGGCAATGCAACCGGATATTCTGGTGCTGGACGAGCCAACAGCCATGCTGGATCCCTCCGGCAGAAAAGAGATTTTATCTACCGTCAAAGACCTCAACCGGAGGATGGGTATGACGGTGATTTTAATCACCCATTATATGGACGAGGCGGTGCAGGCAGACCGGGTGGTTGTCATGGATGAGGGTGTTATCCAGATGCAAGGTGTTCCCGCAGAGATTTTTCCTCAGGTGAAAAGGATGCGAGAACTGGGACTAGATACCCCTCAGGCGACGGAATTGGTTCATCTGCTGAACCGGAGCGGTGCAGACTTGCCGGCTGATATCTTAGACCCGGAAACGTGTGTTGCGGCGATTGCGGCGCGGTTAGCAAAGCAAGACAGGTGAGAATAATGATAAAACTGGAAGATGTAAGTTATGTTTATATGGAGGGTGGCCCCTTTGAGAAAACAGCCTTAGGTCACATTTCTTTGGAAATTCATCAAGGAGAGTTTGTGGGGCTGATTGGACATACCGGCTCGGGGAAATCCACCTTGATTCAGTTGCTGAACGGTTTGCTCAAACCCACGGCGGGTCGGATTGTGGTAAACGGGCATGACCTTTCTAAGAAAGACACCGATTTACGAAAGGTCCGGTTTGAAGTGGGTCTTGTCATGCAGTATCCGGAATACCAACTCTTTGAAGAAACGGTAGCCAAAGATATTGCCTTTGGACCGTCTAATATGGGACTTTCCAAAGAGGAGATTGAGAAACGGGTGGAGTTTGCCGCTAATATGGTGGGACTTTCTCCGGAATTTTTAGAAAAATCCCCCTTTGATTTATCCGG
>JAZSKV010000064.1:0-10233 GCA_045534975.1 Ructibacterium sp.
CGGTACCACCATTGCTGCTGTGCGAGAATTGGAACGGACAGGTTTTCGGGCATCGTTACACGCTGCTGTGGATGCTTGTATTAAGCGGAATCAAGAGATGCAAAAATAAAAACAAACGGGGGAATGGTATGTTTTATTACATTGCCGGAACATTGGTTCATAAAACTGAAAGTTTTGCAGTAATTGATGCAGGCGGTGTTGGATATCAGATTTTTTCCACTGCAAATTCTCTGCAAGACCTTGGCGATGTAGGAAGTTATGCGAAACTTTACACCTACATGAATTTAAAAACCGCCTCGGACATCTGTTCCCTGTATGGGTTCTCTACCTTAGAGGAGAAAAATATTTTTGAAATGATTTTGGGGGTTTCCGGCGTTGGTGCTAAGACGGCAGCAAGTTTGCTCTCTAACATCTCCCCGTCTAAATTCGCTCTTTGCGTCGTAACCAATGATGCGAAATATCTATCTGCTAACACCCCGGGACTTGGCCCCAAAGGTGCCCAGCGAATTATTCTGGAACTGAAAGATAAGTTTAAAGGGATGGAACTTAACGATATCCCCAAAGAAGAAATTTTTGCCCCGGAAACCGACGGGGAGAACGAAGCGGTTTCCGCCCTGGTAGTCCTTGGGTATTCAGCACAAGAGGCAAAAAGGGCCCTGCAAGGGGTAACGGGAACCGTAGAAGAGATGGTAAAGGTTGGTTTAAAGAATCTTTTGCGCGGATGATTGAAACGAACCGGAGGGAACTGAAATGATGGAAGAAGAAAACAGAATCGTCACCACTGCGGAACGGTCAGAAGATGGCGAAAATGAACATAGCCTGCGGCCAAAGAGTTTAGATGAATATATCGGACAAACCAAAGCCAAAGAAAATATGAAAGTTTTTATTGAGGCGGCACGCCGCCGTGGAGAGGCGCTAGACCATGTGCTTTTGTACGGGCCACCGGGACTTGGTAAAACAACCTTGGCCGGGGTCATTGCCAATGAGATGGGCGTTAATCTTAGAATCACCTCTGGTCCTGCCATTGAAAAGCCGGGAGATTTGGCGGCTTTGCTTACCAATTTAGGACAGGATGATATTCTCTTTGTGGATGAAATCCATCGGCTTAGTCGTAGTGTAGAGGAAATTCTCTACCCAGCTATGGAAGATTATGCTTTGGATATTATTATCGGGAAAGGTCCGTCTGCTCGATCCATCCGTTTGGATTTACCTCGATTTACCTTAATTGGTGCAACTACCCGCGCCGGCGCTTTGGCAGCACCCTTGCGGGATCGGTTTGGTGTTATCAGTAGATTGGAAATGTATACCACAGAAGAACTGGCTACCATTGTCAACCGAAGTGCCGGTATTTTAGGAATCGATATTGACCCATCCGGTGCTGCGGAAATTGCTTCCCGTTCCAGAGGAACCCCTAGAATTGCCAATCGGTTGCTTCGTCGGGTTCGGGACTTTGCACAGGTGGTCTCTGATGGAGTCATTACCAAAGAAATTGCTGACCACGCCCTTGAAAAATTGGAGATTGACCGTCTTGGTCTGGATGCATCAGATAAACGAATGTTAAAGACGGTGATTGAACATTATAACGGCGGTCCGGTAGGGTTGGACACTCTGGCAGCCACCATTGGTGAAGAAAGTGATACCATTGAAGATGTTTACGAACCGTTTTTAATGCAGATTGGTTTTCTGAATCGAACCCCACGGGGTAGAATGGTGACCATGCGTGCTTATGAACATTTCGGGATTCCTTATAAACAACAGGAGTCTTGTGAGAATATCTCCATGTTTGGAGAAGAATAAAGGAGAATCAGGATGGCGAACAAAGAAAAGTATTATATTACAACAGCGATTGCTTATACATCCAGAAAACCCCATATTGGCAATACCTATGAAATCGTTTTAACGGATGCGATTGCTCGGTTTAAGCGTTATTTAGGTTATGATGTATTTTTCTGTACCGGAACGGATGAACACGGACAGAAGATTGAGGAACTTGCCAAAGAGCAGGGCGTTACGCCGAAAGAGTATGTAGATGGTGTTGCTGAACAGATTAAAACTATCTGGGATTTGATGAACACCAGTTATGATAAATTTATTCGTACCACCGATGACTATCATGAGGAAACCGTGCAAAAAATCTTTACCAAACTTTATGAGCAGGGCGATATTTACTTAGACTCTTACGAAGGTTGGTATTGTACTCCCTGTGAGTCTTTCTGGACGGATACTCAGTTGGTAGACGGTAAATGCCCCGACTGTGGTCGTGAGGTACACAAACAACACGAAGAAGCGTATTTCTTTAAGATGAGTAAATATGCGGACCGTTTGATGAAACACATTGAAGAAAATCCGGACTTTATCCAGCCGGAATCCCGGAAAAAGGAAATGGTCAACAATTTCTTAAAGCCGGGTCTTCAGGATCTTTGTGTTTCCCGCAGTAGTTTTCAATGGGGGATTCCTGTTCCTTTTAATCCAAAACATGTTACCTATGTATGGTTGGACGCCCTGACCAATTACATTACCGCTATCGGCTATCGTTGTGATAGCAAGGAAGAACCTTATGAGAAATATTGGCCTGCGGATGTGCATATTATCGGCAAAGATATCTTGCGTTTCCACACCATTTATTGGCCAATTTTTCTAATGGCGCTTGGCGAACCATTGCCGAAACAAATTTTCGGTCACCCCTGGCTTTTAAATGGGCAGGATAAAATGAGTAAATCTATCGGGAACGTTATTTATGCGGATGATCTGGTACGGCACTTTGGTGTGGATGCAGTACGGTATTATCTGCTCCATGAAATGCCCTTTGCCCAGGATGGTAACATTACCTTAGAAACATTGATTAGCCGTTACAACTCCGATTTAGCAAATACCCTTGGCAATTTGGTAAATCGTACCGTATCCATGATTCAAAAGTATTTTGATGGCAATATCCCTGCTCCTGGTGTTTCTACGGATTTTGATAATGATTTAGAAGAAACCTGCCTTGCCTGCGCAAAAGAAACCGCAGCAGCAATGGATCGCCTCCGGGTGGCAGATGCTATGGATGCTATCTGGAAGATTGTAAATCGTTCCAATAAGTATATCGACGAAACTACACCTTGGATTCTGGCAAAAACCGAAGAGGGAAGAGAAAGCCTGAAAACGGTTATGTACCACCTGGCAGAATCCATCCGGTTTATTGCATCCTTGCTTTCTTCTTTTATGCCGGAAACCGCTGATGCGATTGCAGCACAGTTAGGAATTTCCGACCTTTCTTGGGAGAGCATTTCTGATTTTGGTAAAACAGTTGCCGGTACAAAAGTGGGAGAGCCGACTCCGCTTTTTGCACGGCTTGATGTGGAGGCAAAACTCGCAGAATTAGAAGCAGAGTTAGCACAGCCTCAGGAGGAAACTGTTCCCATAGAACCTTATAAAGATGCGGTATCCTTTGAAGACTTTGAAAAGTTGGATATTCGTGTAGGTAAAGTAGTTGTCTGTGAAAAAGTGCCCAAGTCCTCAAAACTTTTACGGTTTGAATTAGAGGTAGGTTCGGAACGTCGTCAAATCCTCTCCGGTATTGCTAACTACTATGAGCCGGAAGAGTTGATTGGTAAGAACGTGCTCTTTATTGCCAACTTCCCGCCAAGAAAGATGATGGGTCTAGAATCCAACGGTATGATTTTATCGGCTGAACACGACGGAAAACTGGTAGTAACTTCTACTCTGGATGATATTCAATCCGGGGCTTGTATTGTATAATTATGAATTATCAGGAAAGTATTGCCTACATTCATCAAACACCCAAGTTTTCCCGTGAACTTGGCAATCGATTGCTGGAAAAGTTATTGATGCATTTAAATAACCCGCAGGATAGCCTGCGGGTTATTCATCTTGCCGGAACTAATGGGAAAGGTTCTACGGCGGCTATGATTGCAAAGACCTTGTCCTGTGCCGGCTATCGTTGCGGACTATATACCTCGCCGTATATTGAACGGTTTAACGAACGAATCCGGATAGACGGACAGGAAATCCCTGATGATGATTTGGCAGAGATTATCACCCGATTACGTTATTTGATAGAAACCTATGACACCCCTGTATCCGAGTTCGCTTTGGATACGGCTGCCGCCTTTTGTTATTTTCAGCAAAAACAATGTGATTTTGTTGTTTTGGAAACAGGTTTGGGTGGCAGATTGGATGCAACCAATGTTATTAAAGACCCTGTTGCCACCGTGCTGACAGCCATTGATATGGACCATATGCAATATCTGGGCAATACCATTGAAGATATTGCCAAAGAAAAGTGTGGAATCATCAAGGAAAACTGTCCGGTTGTTTGTTATCCCAAACAAGATCCAAGAGTATTTTCTGTGATTGCAGATACGGCAAAAGAAAAGGGTGCTCCCCTTTTTGTGGCAGAACTCCCGGAATACTATGACAAAAAAATAATCTATCAAGGAGAAGAATATGCCATCGGGCTTCTGGGAGAATTCCAGGGATATAATGGTGCTACCGCCCTTAAAACATTGGAAGTTTTAAAAGAAAAAGGTGTTGTTATTCCTGATATCGCAATCAAAGAGGGGCTTAAAACAGCGGAAAATATGGCTCGTTTTGAGCGATTCGGCAAGCAAGTGATATTAGATGGCGGACACAATGTTTCAGCCGCAAAAGCCCTTTGTAAGGCTTTAAGAGAATTGAATAAACCCATCTATTTCTGTGTTGCCATGATGGAAGATAAAGACTGTGATGGTTTTTTAAAAGAGATATCCAATCTGGCAAGCGGTGTTGTTATTACCAGAGTTCCTATGCCACGTTGTGCAGAACCCGAGCAATTATCCCATGTTTTTGACAAGGATAAAATCCCAGTCAAAATAGAAGATAACCCGTTTTTTGCCGTAGAAGAAGCGTTGTCCATGGCAGAGGATAACGGAATGGTTTGTGCTTGTGGCTCTTTATATTTTGCCGGATATATTAGACCGTATCTAAGAGAGAAATTCAAAAACAGCGATGCATAAATGCATCGCTGTTTTTTTAGATAAAAAATACCCAGGAATCAAACCAAGTGAGAAATGTTTCTGCATAAAATCTGGATACTGGCATACCGGAAATCACCGGATAAAATGCTACAAACATCAGTAAGCAAATGGCAACCATTGCAGAGGATAGATATTTAACTTTTTGAAACCGCTTTTCTAAATCTTCCATAGCGTAAACGATAAAGAGAATTAAGAACGGAAGTGTTCCAAAGAAGTGATATTGTAGGGCATAACGGCTAACAAATATCCAAGGCAGATATTGTGCCAGCAATCCAATTAGTAGGAACAGAACCCGGAAATCTCGCTTTTTGATACCTCGATAGAGGGAATAAAAGAAAGCCGCAATGCCAAGCCAACTTAAAAATGGATTTTGGAATATAGAAATACAACCAATCTGGTCGGCGACGATACTAAATTCCGGTGCCTGATATGCCCACATGGGTTTATAAACAAAGGGCCAGGTATACCACTTAGAAGAATAGGGGTGAGTTCCGCCAAGTTTTGCATGATAGGATAGCATATATTCCTGGTTATTCCACATAGCCTCAAAAACATTACCATAACCGTCTACCATAGAAATGGGCAGATAGGATAAAGTATAAATAATGGCAGGAATCAATACGAAGAATAAAAGACACCAACCACAAGTTTTCAAGAAGAAAGAGAGGAAGCGTGATTTTTCTTCCGGCAGCAAAAGATTGAAAACCCGGCAGAGAATCGCCGCAAAAGCGATAGCAAGACCGATACCAGCATAAACCGCCGTCCATTTAGAAGCACAGCCAAGTCCCATCGCAACCCCAGATAGTCCAAGAAAAAGTAGTTGTTTCTTCCGAGAAACAGGGATTCCCCTTGCCCAGTTGATCGCTAATTCTCCAAATCGATACATAAAATAATACATACAAAGGATGAAGAAGACGGGATAGGAATCAATCGTCCCAATCCGGGTCAGGGAAAAATGCATAAAGTCAAAGGCAAACAAAAGGGTACCAATGACCGCATAGCGGCTTCTGCCAAACATTCGTTTTAAGAACAAATAGAAGATAGGGAGCATTAAAACGCCCATCAGGGTGCCAACACAGCGCCAGCCAAAGGGTGACATACCAAAGATTGCAACCCCAACCGCCATCATCAGTTTTCCAAGAGGAGGATGGGTGGTTTCATAATAAGGCAGACCATGTAAATGCTCATAGGCAGTTCTTGGGTGATAAATTTCGTCAAAATAGGTGCTGTTTTGGAAAGAGGATTGATTGGTTACATAACCTTGTTCATCAATCATTGCGGTAAGATTTTCGGGGTTTTCGCCGTCAATAGCTGAAATTTCAGCCAGTTTTCCATAGATATCCCGGAAACCAACTTCATAGAGTGTATAGTCGGTATTCTTAGCGACCCCTTTGATGTATTTGGTATCCATAGGTGAAACTTCTTGCTTTTCCCAATAAAAGACGCTGTTTAATTGACAGAATGTTTCCGGCAGTAAAGACCAGTTTTCTCCGTCAGCAGAAACAGAAAGTTCCAGACCGGAATTGCCGTCCAGTTCTCCAATCCCGCAGTAGTAGTCGATTTCAGAAAGAATGATATTTTCCTTTAATGTAACAACAAAGGTTTCCCCTGGATTTTCCGGTTGGTAAAAGGTTTGGGGTGCCTTGGTAGTACCTAAATTGGTAAAGGCAGTTATCGAATAAAGAAGGATGATTCCGGATAAGAAATAATAGTCCAGTCGAACCATCTTTTTTTCTTTTTTTTCAGAAACACTTCGACTATTTACAATCTTTAGAGTTTTGAAAAACTTTGATAATTTCGATGTTGGCGTTAAGGCGGCAAGTTCGTTATCATAGACAGTTTTAGGGGATTTTATATAATCCTTGTAGATAACCCAAAGGCTTATCACAAAAAGCGAAACTTCTAAAAGAGAAATGGGAAAAACTAACAAATATGCCGGTGCAACATTGGTGGTGAGATTCAATTGCAGGACATAGTAAAGGTTGAGAAAACAAACGCTGCTCATACCTGCAAACAGATAGAGAATTTTTCGATTTTTTGAAACAATAAAGTCAAGTAATAGGAAAAACAGCGGTAAGATCACATAGCGCTCATGCATTTTAAACGCAAAGGTATATAAAAAGCCAAAGAGGAAGTAAGCACTTAAGAATAACCTAGAACCGTGATGTTTAATTTTTAAAAATAGGAATAGCGCACCTAAGACCGCCAACGCCATGACACCAAGATTGATGACAGAGAACAGGTTGGAATTGCCAGTATCCAACGGCACCCAGTTCAGCCCCAAAAGACCGCAAAAGTTAAAAGCGTTTACACTGAAATATGGATAAGACGCAAGGGTGTTTTGATATTTTTCAATCATCCATAGGGGATTGAATGCCTGTAAAAAAGCAGACATTCCGGTTTCTGTTTGCCATACTGAGGAAAATGGCATAATGCAGAAAAGAAAGAGAAAAATACCACCAAGAGAGCAGGAAAGAATGGTTTTGATATTTCTTGTTTCAAGTAAAGCAAAAAGATAAATAGGGGCTAAAATAAGCCCCTGTGGCTTTATAAGAACTGCCAGAACGTAGTAGATCATGGCGGGAAAATAACGTTTTTCGTAAAGCCGAAGAATTGAGATGACTAAAAAGACCAGAAGCACGGACTCAATTTGTCCCCAAATTGCGGAGTCAAACCAGAAAATTGGGGTAAGAAGAAAGAGCCCGCCAAGGAATAATGCCGATTTTTTCCCCCAATGCTTGTTTGCAAAAGAAATGATAAGATGAAAGAGAATCATATCACTGATAACTGCCGGAAGTTTATAAATAAACGTTTGTGCAGATACTGGAATTCCCAATAAATGAATGATTCTGGCAAGAAAACCAAGAATATAGATATAACCGGGCGGGTAATCGCAAAAGTAGTCTGGCGCATAAAAGTTTTGTGTTCCAAGTTCAAAAACCCGTTCACCCCATGCGGCCCAGCAAGACATATCGGAGGGATAACCGGGAGAAAAAGCCGCCAATACCAGACGAACCAAAAAGAAAATGACAAAGGTAAGCAGATAAGGTTTGTCAATCATTTTGATGTCTTGATTTAAAAAAGAGGTTTCTGTCGATTGCAGATAAAGGTTTCCGGAAAAAATACCGGTTATCAGAAGAAAAATTGTAGATATCAAGATAGCAAGACCCAATGGTAACACCTCCAGACAGTTTTTAATCTACGATTTCTTTTTATTATCTTATGACAAGGCGGAGTTGTCAATAGTTTTTAAAAAACAAAGTTTTTTCCATCATTTTTATTGCAAAACCGCCCAGGGTTTGCTATAATAATAGCCAGAAATTTACCGATCAGTATTGAGAGAATTTTTAGCAAAGGGTGATCGAATATGACATTTCAAAGAGCAGATGTTTTTTTGCCAAAGTTTTCGGCGGATAGTGAAAAAATGAAAAAGTGGAGTGTGGTGGCTTGTGATCAGTATACCTCGGAACCGGAATATTGGAACGCCGTTTCCCGATTTGTCGGAGAGGAATATTCCACCTTGCATCTTACAGTACCGGAAATCTATCTAAATGATGCCGATATTGAGGATAGAATCCAAAAAACCAATGCTGTTATGGCAAAATATATCGAAGAAGATGTTTTTTGCGAGTATAAAAATACCTATATTTTTGTGGAAAGAACCTTGGCAAACGGGGTGAAACGCCTTGGTGTTGTGGGAATGGTAGACCTTGAGGACTATGATTTTGCCGCAGATTCCCAAACCAAAATCAGAGCCACAGAGGGAACGGTGATTTCAAGAATTCCACCTCGGCGCAAGGTGCGCGCAGAAGCCTTGGTAGAACTTCCGCATATCATGCTTTTGATTGATAATGATGCCTGTGATATCATTGAACCCAACATCGATTGGACCGATTCCTTTGAAAAGGCATATGATTTTGATTTGATGCAAAACTCCGGTCATATCACCGGTTATAAAATGTCAGAAGAGGCATGTCAATTATTAGATGAAAAATTAATTGCTCTGGATAATATCGAAAGATTTAATGAAAAATACGGCGTTTCCAAAAGCAATCCGCTGATTTACGCTATGGGTGACGGCAATCATTCTTTGGCAACGGCTAAAACCCATTATGAGAATTTGAAAGCAGAATTCGGAGAAGAAAAGGCAAAAAGATTGCCGGCGCGTTATGCCCTTTGTGAATTGGTAAATCTTCACGATAAATCCTTAGAGTTTGAAGCAATTCATCGGGTGGTTTTTGGTGTAGATGGTACAGAATTCCTCAACGCCTTTGCAAAAGAATATAACATTTCCTATGACGAAACCGCCCAGGGACAGAAATTTGTTTTCGTACATAACGGTTGCGAAAAAACAATCACTGTTACCAACCCGAAAGAATACCTGACGGTGGCAACCGTGCAAAAATTCATAGACAGTTATATTGTCAACGTTGGCGGCGAGGTGGATTACATTCACGGTGAGGATGTGGTTCGCAAACTCTGTGAAGACAAGAAAAACTTCGGGATCATTCTTGAGGCTATGAATAAGTCTGATTTATATAAATCCGTGATCTTAGATGGAGCTCTGCCCAGAAAGACCTTTTCTATGGGTGAGGCTTGTGATAAGCGTTTTTATACTGAAGTTAGGAAAATTAAATAAGTTAAGAATTCTCTATGCGAGTGAAGAAAAGTAATAAAAATATCTTGTATTTTATAAGAAAATGTGGTAAAATAATAAGGTCTTTTTTCAAAAAATGCATAAATTTCTGGAATCATGAAAAAAACTATTGAATATTTTCATTAAAAGTGGTAAACTTTAATGTGTTTTTTGAACTAGAATACTAATTTATATTCCAAAATATAAAGGAGAGGTTTCCTATGAAAAAGATTTATGAAGGCAAAACGAAAGATGTATTTAGTTTGGACAACGGCAATGTAATGTTGAAGTTCAAAGATGACTGTACCGGCAAAGACGGCGTATTTGACCCGGGTGAAAATTCCGTTGGCCTGAAAATCGAAGGTATTGGCAAGGCTAATCTCAGAACCTCTGTTTATTATTTTGACTTGCTGAAAGAAGCCGGCATCAAAACCCATTATGTCAGCGCTGATGTAGAAGAGGCTACCATGGAAGTTCTGCCCGGCAAAGTGTTCGGTCATGGGTTGGAAGTTATTTGCAGATTGGTTGCAACCGGTAGTTTTATCCGCAGATATGGCGAATATATCGAAGATGGTACTC
>JAZSKV010000013.1:0-6405 GCA_045534975.1 Ructibacterium sp.
AGATACTCCGCCTCGTGTACCTTGTACGCCGTATTGACCGTAACGAGCACAGCGCCGATTTTCGTCGTTGCCCAGAACGTAATGTACCATTGCGGTACGTTGGTTGCCCAGATTGCCACATGGTCACCTGCCTTGACTCCCAAAGAAATCAGAGCGGCTGCCGCCTCGTCCACATCACGGCGGAACTCTTTATAGGTTCTGGTATAGTCAAGGGTGGTGTACTTAAAGGCATACTGGTCAGGATACCGCTCTACCATGGTGTCCAGAACCTGGGAAAAGGTCAAATCCATCACATCGTATTTCTTCCAGGGGAAGGTACCAGTTTTAGCACGATTATAATAAACACTGTTGTGGGTCTTTTTCTCTCTGCCAAGGCTTGCGATGTAATTGGAAAAATGAGTCAAGACAATATCCGGGTCCTGAATTTCATCATTCCATTCTACGCAGACAAACCCGTCAAAATGCAACGAGCGAAACGCCGCCACAAACTCCCAGACGGGAAGTTCTCCCTCGCCGATTAAAACATTGACCCCGTCTTTTTTGTCCCCTAAGCGAACATATTTGATATGAGCGCCCAGGTTCCGAATGGTGTCCTCTGCTGTTTCTTTGGCACCAAAATAGGTTTCCCGGACATTCCAGGAAGCACCGATTGCCGCCGTGGAAAAATAATTGATGATATCAATAATCCGAGGGGTTTTGGAAAGCCAGCCGGCGGTTTCAAAAAGGATAGAAACATCCGCCTGTTCCGCTCTCAAAATGGCAGGGGCTAATTTTTCTTCTAAGGTTTCCATGGGAATTTCCCGGTCTAATCTTACAATCACCTGACGAATCCCGCCAATGATAGCCAAGTCCACATATTTCCGGACCAGTGCCGCATCTACCTCCGGACTGTCAATGGCGTCCGGAATGACCAAAGCAGACACCGAAAGGCCCCGGTTTAAAAGACGGCGTTTGGCATCTGCCGCTTTGTCACTTCTTAAAATACTGTCGCCGTGCTGTTTCCGCTCCGCCATGGCATCATAAATCTCAAAACCGGCGTAATCATAGTCATCTGCATAGCGGCAGACATCCAAAAAGGAGGCTTTTTTCACATACTTGGTTGAAAAGGTAAGTTTCATCTTAATCCTCCTCGTAAACAATCTTATTGAGGGCATTGATATAGGCACGAACACTGGCACCTACAATATCCCCGGATGTTCCGTTGCCGGAATAGAGTTTGCCATTGTTCCGCAGCCGAACCACTGCCGCACCCAGGGCTTCTTTCCCCTCGGTGACCGACTGAATCTGGAAGTCGTCTAATTCATAATGATGGCCAACGCTCTGTTCAATGGCACGGAAAACTGCATCGATGGGTCCGTCACCATTGCTGACGCCGCAAAGGCGTTCCTCTCCCTGACGAAGCACCACCTGCGCCATCGCTCCGGTTACCGTTCCGCAGGTAGCGGTGTAACTCTCTAAGTGATAGGTAGAGGGGACCCGCATGGCCTCGCTGGCGATTAATGCCTCTAACTCCCTGGCAGAAACCACACTCTTCTTTTCACAAATCTGCAATACCGCCTTGTGAACATTGCCATTGTCTTCGGCGGTTAACGTATAACCCAATAATTTTGCTGCATCCCGCACTTGGGGCAAGGTGCAGTCTGCATCTAAAAAGATACTGTCTTTCTCGCTGGCTCTTCCGGCATCCTTGGCATAACTATCCTGCTTAATCTTTTTCACCAAGGATTCCACACTGGTATGGACTTGGGTTTTATTCAGGTCACAGTTTACCCCCATGGCATCTCCCTTAGCAACGATGGCATCGGAGAATTTTCCTGCCAGCATGACACCCTCTCCTGCTAAGGATGCCTTTACCCCATCAGCGCCAGCGTTAATAGCAGCCAGAGATGCGGCTACCGCCATGCTCAAACCGTCAGACACCTGAACATAAATAGGCTTTTCACAGACCGTCTTGATTTCAGCCACAAACGCCGCCATTTCATCCGGCGCAAAGATGCCCGCATCATCACAGAGGGTAATCATCTCTGCCCCTGCGTCTATAGCAGTTTTGCAGGCTTCTTTCAAAAAGTCCATGCCGGCACGGCTGGCATCCTGGGCCACAAATTCCACATCCTCACAAAGTCCCTTGGCACAAACTGTCAGTTCACGGATTTTTGCCAGCATCTTTTCTTCTTTCATATGATAAGTGTATTCCATCTGCACTGTGGAGGTGGGCAGAGAAACCTGTAACCGAGGCTTTTTCGCCTCTTTCACACATTCCCACGCCTCTTGCACACTCTCCGGCGTAATCCCCACCGGGATGGCAACCGCACTGTATTTCACCTGATCGGAAATGGTTTGATAGACAATGGTGTCCTCCCGCAAATTCTTGATGGGTGCAAGTTCTACCGCAGAAACACCCAGGGTGTCGCTACAACCTGCAATGGCAGTCTTTTCCCGAAATAACAAAGACACCTCTCTCTGCTGTGCCAATTCTTTTAAAGTAATGTCGGATACATAGATTTTTTTCATCAGGTTTTCCCCTTTCTTTGTTCCGGCAGCGGCAAATAAAAAACGCCACCGCCTCTTGGCCTATAACCCAAAGAGACGAAAGCGTTAAAAGCAATTTAACCTTCCGCGGTACCACTCTTTTTCATTCTTTGAAGAATGCCCTTTTCGATGCTAACACATCTTACCTCTGTAACGGGAGTTCCCGTTTGCCCCTACTCAAAATTTTTCAAGGCAACCGCTCCGTGGCCAGTTCAACAGGACTCCTCCAATGTCTCGCACCAACCGACATCTCTCTCAAGGCAAAAGGCACTGCCTACTACTCCACATCCATGCGTTTTTTATTCAATTACTACCTATTGTATTACATTCTTTCCCTTTTGTCAAGAGAAACCGCAAATTTTGTGAAGTTTTTTCTAAAAATCGTGACGAAACCCCGTCGATATCTTGTGTTTTTCAAAACAATCCATCACGCTATCCCAAATTATTGTATCAGTCAGGACCGAGTTTTTACTATCAAAGCCTTCCCCGTCAGGGGAGGGCTTTTGTCTTATGCAGTTCCGCCATTCATGCTCAATTCCGACGCCGGTTATATCTTTGTTTTCATTTTATCGTATAAGTTTTTGAAATAATATTCAAATCCTTTATCATTGGGATGAAGTACCTGGTCTGCAAAGTATTCTTCCTTGTTAGGAACGAAATCAAAGCCCGAAATCACAGTAACATTTTCGATGTCTTTCACGGCACCCATAATCTGCATCTCAACTTTTTCAAAATCTCCAAGCATTCTCTTTTCTCTCATGTCTTTTCTCCATATAGGAGTGATTGCAAATATTTTGGACTCCGGGTAGTTCCTCCTTACATTTTCGTAAAAAGCCCTGCAGTTTTTCTTGAAAGTCTCCTCATCCACATGGCTCCAATCATTGGTACCATACGCCACGATTATATAATCCGGCACAAAGGAATCTTTGCATTTCGCAAGTTCAGGAAAAAACCTTTCGCCCCCTATTGCCTTATTAAATTCTTCAGCACCAAGTTTTTCTGCAAGTTTTGCAATGTACCGATTGGACGGACGCAACGCATCATATCCTTGTGTGATAGAATCTCCAAATGCCAGCAATTTCTTTTGCGGTTTCATCCCCTCAATAAAAGCACCATCATCAATGGCTATCTGTTCTATGGAAGCACGCACCGACCATGGCAGATGCACACACACTGTTTTGACACCTTGTCCCAAATGGAAACTTTTTGAAAAAACTCCCAGCGAAAATTCAAGTTGTGTATAATTTTGAGGCAATGCATCATCAGAAAAATTATCAAGAAATCCAAGAGGTTTCCCATCCACAAAAATATCAATAGAAAAATATTGACGGGAACTCCCTTGTGTTGTTGCAACTTTCAAGGATAACCTTTCGCTATCTGTTCTAAATAAAAGTTTTATTCCCGCTGTGGATAAAGTTTTATGATAAAACCCCTGCTTTGTTGTCCTATATAATTCTTCTTGTTCCTTTGTGAATCTATATAATTTGACTGCCCCGTTTTCTTCTTCGATACGCACCGCACCTGTCACGATTTCCTGCATCTGATTAAAACATAATTCCATGATATCCTCTCCTTAATCACACTTGCAAACGCATGATAAAATCAGTGAACGATTTAGATGCCGTTCAATTAAATGAATAATGAATAATATAAAGCAAAAAACCTCGCAACTGCGAGGTCTTTTTCCTTGGCGGAGACGGTGGGATTTGAACCCACGTGCCGCTCATCACGGCAACACGATTTCCAATCGTGCTCGTTATGACCACTTCGATACGTCTCCATATTCTATTCGGCTTACCAAAACCACTATATTATTATACCACGTTTTTCAAAAAAAGCAAGTCTTTTTTCAACTTTTTTCGTTTCTTCTGGATTTTTTCGTCTTATCGCCATACAAAAAGAGCGTGAATGAAAATTCACGCTCTTTGCTTTGTGCTTTATTTTTCGCCGGATTTTCTCCAAACCATCCGGTTCACAATGCCGGTGTAGGACTGAATCAATTTGACCACTTTGGTGGAAACATTTTCTTCCACATAGTCCGGTACCGGAATACAAAAGGCACCGTTATTGTTCATAGCAACGGCGGTGTCTACCGCTTGAAGCACCTCTTTTTTGGTGATGCCGGCTAAGATAAAGTTGCCTTTATCCAAGGCCTCGGGTCTTTCCGTGCTGGTTCTGATACAAACTGCCGGGAAGGGATTTCCCACAGACAGGAAGAAACTGCTCTCCTCCGGCAGGGTACCGGAGTCAGAAACCACGCAAAAAGCGTTCATTTGCAGATGGTTATAGTCATGGAACCCCAAAGGCTGGTGTTGCATCACCCGCTTGTCAAAGACAAATCCCCGCTCCTCAATAAACTTCTTGCTCCGGGGATGGCAGGAATACAAAATGGGCATATCATAGGTTTCTGCCATGGCGTTGACCGCCTCCATCAAACTAAAGAAGTTTGTCTCGGTGTCAATGTTCTCTTCCCGGTGGGCAGAGAGGAGAATATACTTCTTCTTTTCAAGACCTAATTTGTTTAAGATATCGCTTTTTTCGATTTGCTCTAAATTGTTATGCAGAACCTCTGCCATAGGAGAGCCGGTCACATAGGTCCGCTCTCTGGGCACGCCGGATGCGTTTAAATAACGGCGTGCGTGTTCGGAATAGCAAAGGTTTACATCGGCAGTTACATCCACAATCCGGCGATTGGTTTCCTCGGGCAGGCATTCGTCAAAGCAACGGTTGCCGGCTTCCATATGGAAAATCGGGATATGCAACCGCTTTGCACCAATGACAGACAAGCAGGAATTGGTATCCCCCAACACCAGAACAGCGTCTGGCTTCACTTCCTGCATCAGGGTATAGGATTTGGCAATAATATTGCCGATGGTTTCCCCTAAGTTAGAACCCACCGCCTCTAAGTAATAGTCCGGCGCACGGAGTCCTAAATCATCAAAGAATACCTGGTTTAAGGTATAGTCATAGTTTTGTCCGGTATGGACCAGAATCTGGTCAAAGTATTCGTCACAACGCTTGATGACAGCAGACAACCGGATAATCTCCGGTCTGGTGCCGATGATGGTCATTAATTTTAATTTTGCCATGGTTTATACCTCCTCAAAATAGGTGTCCGGGCGGTTTGGGTCAAAGCACTCGTTACACCACATAATGGTCACTAAATCCTGGGTGTCGGAAAGATTGATGATGTTGTGGGTGTACCCAGGAATAATATCCACCACCGTCATTTCCTCACCGCTTACATAAAAGTCATAGACCTTATCTTCGCCGATTTTCCGAAACTGAATCAATCCCTTTCCGCTGACCACAATAAATTTCTCGTTCTTGGTGTGATGCCAATGCTGGCCTTTGGTAATCCCCGGCTTTGACACATTGACGCTGACTTGTCCGGCGTTTAGTGTTCTTAAAATCTCGGTAAAACTACCCCTGTCATCACAGTTCATCTTTAAGGGATAGGCAAAAGCCTCCGGCTCTAAATAGGTTAAGTAGGTAGCATAAAGTTTTTGAGAAAACCCTCCCTGGGTCATATCGGGAATCACCTTGGTTTCCCTGCTGTCCCGATAGGAATAAAGCAGGTCTGCAATCTCCCCTAAGGTGATTTGATGCACCTCTGGCACATAGCAATACTCCCCGTCCCGGTGTTCCTTGCCGGATAAGGCCAGAATCAACTCGTTGACCACATCGTCCACATAACAGAGGGTCATCCTATGATTGGGGTCATTGACGGTAATGGGCAGACCATGGGCAATGTTATAGCAAAAAGTTGCCACGGCACTGTTATAGTTGGGTCGGCACCATTTGCCGAATAGGTTGGGATACCGGTAAACCAAAGTTTTGACGCCGTTTTCCCTACCATAGGAGAAAATCAAATCT
>JAZSKV010000026.1:0-6985 GCA_045534975.1 Ructibacterium sp.
ACATACGGGGTAAGATTGGTTAAAGTTATTTCAACTCGATGGTTGCGCCAACTTCTTCCAGTTTAGCCTTGATTTCTTCTGCTTCTTCCTTAGCAGCGCCTTCCTTAACGGTCTTAGGAGCACCGTCAACCATAGCCTTTGCTTCAGCCAGACCCAGGCCGGTAATCTCTCTTACAACCTTGATTACCTTAATCTTCTGGTCACCAGCGTTAGCCAGAACTACGTCGAATTCGCTCTTTTCTTCAGCAGCAGCACCGCCAGCAACAGCACCTGCAACCATAACGGGAGCAGCAGCGGATACACCAAACTCTTCTTCTAAAGCCTTTACCAGATCGTTTACTTCCAGTAAGGTCAGTTCTTTGATTTCATCAAGAATTTTTGTTACGTCAGCCATTTTAATATCCTCCATTTTAAAATATTATTGATTCAAAATTGGTAAATGTTTTGTCAATACCTTTGCTGTCAAAGGGCAGATTACTCTGCATCCTCAGCGGGAGCAGCCTCTTCTGCGGGGGCCTCTTCAGTTGCCGGTGCGTCCTCAGCGGGAGCAGCCTCTTCTGCGGGAGCCTCTTCGGCTGCCGGTGCTTCCTCTACGGGAGCAGTCTCCTCGGCAGGAGCCTCTTCGGCTACAGGAGCAGCCTCAGCCTGACCGGGAACAGCCTCTTCGTCAACAATAGCCTGCAAGGTTCTTGCTAACTTGCCAATGGGTGCCTGCAAGGAACCCAGCATCTTAGCAATGAGTTCTTCTTTGCTGGGGATAGACGCATAAGTCTTAACCTCATCCAAAGAAATTACCTGACCGTTGACAAAACCGCCCTTGATTTCCAGGGCTTCGTTAGTTTTTGCAAATTCAACCAGAATCTTAGCCGGTGCAACAACGTCATCGGTGCTGGTTGCAATAGCGGTCGGACCCTTTAAAACGGAATCCAAATCGTTAAGGCCTGCTGCGTTTGCAGCAAAACGAGTCAGGTTGTTTTTCAGTACGGTGTACTCAACGCCTGCCTCTCTCAGTTTTACACGGAGTGCAGTATCCTGCTCAACGGTAAGGCCTCTGTAGTCTGCCAAAACACCTGCTTGGGCGTTCTGGAATCTCTCGGTAAGTTGTGCAACAATCGCCTTTTTGTTTTCTAAAACTTTTTGACTTGGCAATGTACATCCTCCTTTCTGCTTTTTCATTCCACACAGGCTCTGGGAGCCTCTGTCGAGAAAAAATCCCTCGCAGAATGCGAGGGACAGAATACACACAAATAGCGTATTGTCATCCTCGGCAGGATTTACGGCGTTTGCCACCTGCTGTCTGCGGAATGTTTATACTATTGATTTTTTTCAATGATAAAACCGGATTAACCTTCTACCTTGTTGGGGTTGAGTTTAATGCCGGGGCCCATGGTAGATGCTACGGATACAGACCGGAGATACTGACCTTTTGCAGCAGCGGGCTTTGCTTTGATGATAGCGCCCATGAGAGCGTTAAAGTTAGCAGACAATTTCTCTGCGCCAAAAGATGCTTTACCAATGGGACAGTGGATAATGTTACTCTTGTCCAGACGATACTCAATCTTACCGGATTTGATTTCCTCGATTGCCTTTGCAACGTCGGGGGTAACAGTGCCAGCCTTGGGGTTCGGCATTAAGCCTTTCGGACCTAATACTCTACCGATACGACCAACAACACCCATCATGTCCGGGGTTGCAACAACAACGTCAAAGTCAAACCAGTTTTCAGTCTGGATTTTTTGTGCCAGTTCTTCAGCGCCGACATAATCAGCACCAGCGGCTTTTGCCTCGTCTGCCTTGCCTTCTTTGGCAAATACCAGAACCCGAACCGTTTTACCGGTTCCATTAGGCAGAATAACCGCACCACGAACCTGCTGGTCCGCGTGACGGGAGTCAACACCCAGTTTTACGTGAAGTTCAACGGTTTCGTCAAACTTAGCAGTAGCGGTCTTGCATACCAGATCAAGAGCCTCTGCCGGGTCGTATAACTTGCCCTTTTCAATCAGCTTTACGCTGTCTTGATACTTTTTACCTTTCTTCAATGTTACTTCCTCCTATGGTGGTTTCACAGGACAGCCATACTGCCCCTCCCACTATTTTCAAATACTTGTAACCGAATCGATTACTCCTCTACGGTAACACCCATAGAACGGGCAGTACCAGCGATCATAGACATTGCTGCTTCCAAAGAACCTGCGTTTAAGTCAGGCATCTTCTGCTCAGCAATCGCCTGCAAGTCAGCCTTGCTCAGTTGTGCAACCTTGGTCTTGTTGGGGACGCCTGAACCGCTCTGAATTTTACAAGCTTTCTTGATCAAAACAGGAGCCGGGGGAGTCTTGGTTACAAAGGAGAAGGATCTGTCCTGATATACGGTGATAACAACCGGGATAATCAAACCTGCATCCTTCTGCGTTTTCTCATTAAATTGCTTGGTGAAATCCATAATGTTAACACCGTGCTGACCCAGAGCAGGACCAACCGGGGGTGCCGGAGTAGCCTTACCAGCCGGGATTTGCAATTTAATGTAACCGATGATTTTCTGTGCCATTTCAATACACCTCCTTGTTTCACAAACGTGGTATTATCGGGTCTGCGCTTTCGCAGATTCCCTCCCACAGACCGGCAGAAAGACTACCGGAATATAAAAACGGAATCATCCGTGTGGGTAACTTGTTTGGGGACTATACCAAAGATTCAATCTGGTTAAATTCCAGTTCTACGTCGGTATCACGACCGAACATAGAAACTTTGGCACGAATTTTCTTCTTGTCCAACTGAATTTCTGTAATGGAACCGACAAAACCTTCCAAAGGACCGTATTTCACTCTAATGTTGTCGCCAACAGCAAAGTCAATTTCAATGGTCTTATGTTCTAAGCCCATATTCTCTACTTCGGTTTCCGTCAAGGGAACCGGACTGGAACCGGGACCTACAAATCCGGTAACACCGCGGGTGTTACGAACCACATACCAACTTTCGTCTGTCATAACCATCTTGACCATGACATAACCCGGATAGATTTTACGTTCCACTACTTTTTTCTGGTTGTCCTTAATTTCAACAACCTCTTCCATAGGAACCCGGATTTCCTGAATCACATCAGCCATATTCCGGTTTTCTACGGTCTTCTGAATGTCGGTCATCACCTTGTTCTCATAGCCGGAATAGGTGTGAGCCACATACCATTTTGCATTTGCCATAATATTGGGGAACGAATCCCTTCCCTCCTATGCTTGATTATCGATTGATGAAGAGTGACATGCCCCAACCAAAGAGCAAGTCCAATCCCCAGATAACCAAACCTACAATCAAAACATAAAGAATAACAATCAAAGTGTTCTGCTTTACTTTTGCAAAACTGGGCCATACAACTTTTTTCATCTCTGCTTTGACTTCTCTGAAAAAGTTTGCGATTCTGGCGAAGATATTCGGTTTAGTTTGATCCATCATTAACAACTCCTTCTTTACGGGATAACCCGTAACAGGTTCTTATTTGGTTTCCTTATGCAGGGTGTGCTTCCGGCAGAATCTGCAGTACTTGTTCATTTCCAGCCTGTCAGGGCAGTTCTGCTTGTTCTTGGTCGTATCGTAATTTCTCTGCTTGCACTCGGTGCATGCCAGGGTAATTTTGGTTTGCATTCTTTTCACCTCGTCCATCCAATTTTGTCCCGTAGGACCGTGTGATTTTTTGTTCACACAAATAAAACCTCTTTCGAGAGGTGCTAATATGATATCATAATCTTTAAGGTTTGTCAATCTTTTTTTTCAAAAAAAGCCAGAAAAAACCGAATCCACAAGATGTGGCAGAAAGGAAGGGCGCTTTGGCACAAGATGCCGGAATCATGGAGGGGAAATCCTTTGCATATATATAAGGAAAGAACAGAACCGGAGGTTTTTTATGAAACAAGGATTATCGTTGGCTTTTGTGTATATCGGTTTGGTGATTGGTGCAGGCTTTGCCTCCGGGCGGGAGATTATGGAGTACTTTAACATCCCGTCGGGGACAGACCACAGCGGCATTGTCCTCGCAACTTTTTTGTTGATTGTGGTCTGCTATGTGATTTTGCGCCGGGCAAATCTGGGGGATATCACCACCTATGACGGCTACTTGTCTGCGGTGGCAGGTAGAATGGCAAAGCCGGTGAAACTGTTTATGCTGCTCTATCTCTTTTGCGGATTTTTTACCATGTTATCGGGAAGCGGTGCTCTCCTTTGCCAAAATTATATGTTGCCGCCTCTTGTGGGGGTTCTGCTTTTGGCAGGTCTTTGTTTTTTGGTTCTTGCCTTTGATTTAAAGGGAATTGTGGCGGTCAACACTATCATGGTACCCTGTATGATTGTTGGAATTCTTTATCTTTGTATCAGTGCCGCGCTTTTTGGCGCCCAGTCCGCCTTTTCCTTTCATGGGATGACCCGGGGGATGCTGACTTCGGCGATTTGCTATGTCAGTTACAACACCATCTCAGCAGCCTCGGTTCTGGTGCCCTTGCAAATGGGAGTGAACCTTCGTGGAATCCGGATTGCCGCCATAGGTGGCGGTTTTGTGCTAGGGCTTTTGATTCTGGTGATTTGGGCAGGTCAAAATCTTTTCTTTGACGCCCTGTGGGAAAGTGAAATCCCGATGCTGAAATTGGCTGCCATGACGGGGCGAATCCAGAAACAAGCCTATGCCCTGGTTCTGTTTATGGCAATCTGTACCACGGCGGTATCCCAAGGATTTGGTATTTTAAGCAGTTTTAGCGTGAAAAATGCGAAGAGCAGATGTCTTTCTGCCGGCATTTTGTGTCTTTTTGCCGTCCCTTTTGCCCTTTTAGGCTTTTCCAATCTGGTGGCGCATCTCTACGCATTTTTTGGCGTTACTGGACTCTTCTGGATGGTCTGGGTCCTGGCGGAATATCTCTGGCGGGGGAGGAAATGATAGCGATGCAGTAAAAAGACCAGAGTTATTCACTATTATCGCTTATTCTTAAAACGCCAATAGTAGAGAAAAGCGAGGAGGAAACTTGTATCATAAAAATGGACTACCAAAAGAGTGAACACAATGGAAAGAAACGGGTGAACAATATTTAAGTGAAAACCTGGTCAAAGGTAAACTTGAAGAAACAATACCAAATATACTCTGGTGTACCGACTTATCTGAAATGCAAAGCAGAAATCATAAAATATATACATTTGTATTACAATTCGGAGCGATTACATTCAGGAATAGGTTACAAAACTCCTAATTCTGTATGGATGTAAAAATTCACTCTTTTATTTGTCCGAATTACTTGTCAAGTTTCGATAAGAGTACAAAAAGAAAAGACAACTTTCTTGCGAAAATTGTCTTTTTTTTGAAAAAGCCGAATGATTTAGATGCCTTTACTTATTTCTAAGTTTTAATATGAAACTTTTAATTATTAATCCAATTATAGAAAGTATTACTATATATATGAAAGCAATAAAAACTTCAATCAGCATAACACCTACACCCGCACCATCATAACAAATAAATACAAAATATAGCAAACTATTAATTAAAATTCCTGCTATATTAGATATCCCAAGAAATAAATTTTTAATTAAAAAATCTTTTATACCTTGTGAGAATAAGGTATTTATCAAGGATAATATAAAGATGAGAGGAACCATATATATTGCGACATATGCACCATAGTTAAAAAAAATTATAAATGGAAGTATAGCAATAAAATTAACTGATCTTAATAATATTTTTTTCATCATAACTCAACACCCCGACTTATACCAGTTTCGTTCATCCAATAAGTTTTATTTTGCTTATACAATTCATAAGAACTATTAGGAAGTAGTTTGTTTTCATATCCTATTCCTCCGGCAGATTTCTATCAAATGATTTCGCTACTTTTTCTAATTCATCATAGGATACCGTATCATCCCAAGCAATCATAAAGATTTCCTTATCCTTTTCTGAAACACACAGTTGTATATAACCCTTTTCACACCATTCTCCATTTATATAATATTTCTCAATTCCTCTAAAGGTATCATTAGAATAAACCTGACTTTCATTGGTTTCTTCATAATCAGTACTTTTATCAAACAGTTTATGTGCCGCCAGAGTATAATCTTCATCATAAATATACCCTCCAAGATGCACATTTTCTTCTGTAAACTCTGTTACTCCCTCGTCAACAAAATAGATTTCATTACCCTGAATATGACATGCCCATCCCTTGGGAACCTTGATGCTTCCATAATCATGTAGTTCAATTTCTTTCCATCCTTCGTACTGTCCGGAACATCCCGAAAGAGAAAAAACAAGTATCATGATTAACAAAAGTTTTTTCATCATTTATAATGCCTCCATATTTCTTTCACGGCTTCAATCACATCGGTTGCTTTTGGATTAACGATATCCTCCGCAAGTTGAACCCCTTCAAATAGCCACGCATTGCTGTCGTATCCCGGTTTGTTTATCCCGCCAATATCTGCAATTTTGGCATTTTCTTTCAAGATCCCGGCTTTATACATCGCCCAATGCCATTGAAGTTCCGCATTGACTCCATCTACGGTCCGTCCTGACAAATTATTCGGCGACAATTCCCTGCTGGCATCACAAATGGCTTTTGCCAAAGTTTTTCCGCCACCTCGCCACATAATTGACCAATAATCAGCATTGTCCTCAAATGGAAACCTTACCACTCCGTTGTCAATCGTATATTCGACCTGAAATTTCTCACCTAACACAGTTACATCTGTAATGACATTGTATTTTATCTCTTCAGGTTTCTCTGTTTTTTCTTTTACAAAACTATTTTTATAATTCTTTCCTTTTGTTGTAAAGTTTCCTCTTGGCTCACTTTTTGCATGTAGGGAATGTAGGTTGATATAATCATTATATAATAACAATTCTCCATCGTCAAGAATATCTGCCTGTTCACCTCCCCCAAGGCCTACGATCTCGGCACAACGCCAGCCGTAAATATCATTTGGGTCACTGAGTGGTCTGTCGCATCTCCTGCATCTG
>JAZSKV010000002.1:0-11908 GCA_045534975.1 Ructibacterium sp.
AGATGTAATTTTGACCGACCTGCCGGGTATTTATCAACTCTCTCCTTAGACATTGGAAGAGGTGGTTTCCCGAAATTATTTGATGAATGAAAAACCGGATGCCATTCTCAATATTGTTGACGGCACCAATTTAGAGAGAAATTTGTACCTGACTACCCAATTAATGGAACTGGGTGTCCCGGTGGTCATTGCCATCAATATGATGGATATTGTTCGCAAAAACGGCGATACCATTGCCATTGGCATCCTCAGCAAGGAACTGGGCTGTCCTGTGGTAGAGATTTCCGCTTTGAAAAATGACGGAATCCAAGAAGCCATCGATGCAGTCATCGGGGCGGCAAAGTCGGGCAGACCGGCTTTGGCACGGCGTTTTTCCGGTGCAGCAGAGCACGCCATCGCCCATATTGAAGAGGCCGCATTCCATCATATGCCGGAGGCCCAGCAGAGATGGTACGCCATCAAAATCTTTGAACGGGACGAAAAGGTACTGGCAGAATTAAATCTTCCTACCGATACCCTTGCCCATATGGAAAAAGATATTGTGGCAACCGAGATAGAATTGGATGATGACGCCGAAAGCATCATCATCAATGAACGGTATGAATACATAGAACGATTGATGAAAAAATGCTATCAAAAGAAAAATGCCGGCAAACTTTCCACTTCCGACAAGATTGACCGAATCGTCACCAACCGGATTTTAGCCCTGCCTATCTTTGTGGCAATCATGTGGTTGGTTTACACCCTATCCATTGGTACGGTGGGTGATTGGACGGTTACCTTTATGAATGACGGACTCTTTGGTTCTTTTGCTGAAACCTATGGAGAGGGAACTTTCCTGGGCAGCCTTTACAGCATTCCGGAACTTCTGGACTTGCTTTTGCTCCAACCTGACGGAACGCCCATGATCGCACCTTGGCTTTATTCTTTGATTATGGATGGGATTGTAGGCGGCGTAGGCGCCGTCTTAGGGTTTGTGCCCCAGATGCTGATTCTCTTCCTCTTCCTTTGCATTTTAGAAGATGTTGGCTACATGGCGAGAATCGCCTTTATTATGGATAAACTTTTCCGCAAGTTTGGTCTCTCCGGCAAGTCCTTTATCCCCATGCTGGTGGCTACCGGCTGCGGTGTACCCGGCATTATGGCAAGCCGTACCATTGAGCAGGAACGGGACCGCAAGATTACCGTTATGACCACCGGTTTTATCCCCTGTGGTGCCAAAATGCCTATCGTTGGCTTTATCGCCGGCGCCCTTTTTGGGGGTAACGGTTTGATTGCCACAGCATCCTACTTTATTGGGGTTACAGCGGTGATTATATCCGGTATTATTTTAAAGAAAACCAAGGCTTTTGCCGGAGAGCCCGCTCCCTTTGTCATGGAACTTCCGGCATACCACGCTCCCACCGTCACCAACGTACTTCGGGGCACTTGGGAACGAGGTTGGTCCTTTGTAAAACGTGCCGGCTCGGTGATTGTTGCCGCAGGTATTATCATCTGGATTCTCAACAGCCTTTCCTTTACCGGTGGTTTTCACTACATCACCGAAGAAGCCGGTGGTACTTCCATCTTAGAGGTTCTGGGCAATTCTCTGGCTTGGGTTTTTACTCCCCTTGGTTTTGGCAGTTGGCAGGCGGCTGTTGCCACCGTTTTAGGTCTGGTTGCCAAAGAAGAAGTGGTCGGGGTATTTGGTTCCCTGTCTGCCATGGGTAATAGTCTGGCAGAAGGAAGCACCACCGCTCTGGAACTGATCGGCAACGAATTTTTCACCAGCAAACTTGCCGGCTTTTCTTTCTTGATTTTTAACCTCTTGTGTGCGCCTTGCTTTGCTGCGATGGGGGCCATTCGCCGGGAAATGAATAGTGCCAAATGGACCTTCTATGCCATTGGTTATATGACCGTCCTGGCTTACACTGTTTCCCTCATTGTTTATCAGTTGGGGTCATGGTTCATTGGATCTGGGAATATCCTCGGCACCGTTGCCGCACTAATTCTTCTGGGGATTCTGGGTTATCTACTCTTTAGAAAGAACCCCAACACCAAAACATTATAGAAGGAGAATTATCATGAATTTCCCAACTATACTTGTAGGTCTGATTGTGGCAGTTATTTTTGTGGCAATCATTGTTTCTGAAATCCGCAAAAGAAAATCCGGTAAGGGTTCTTGCTCCTGCGGATGCGACGGTTGCTCTATGTCAAATATCTGTCACAAAAAAGAGGAATAAAAAACGAAAATCCTCACTCTAACGAGTGAGGATTTTCTTACTTATTTTATGGTGTATCCACCTTTTATCATCACCAGGACATCGGTTTCGGCTTTGAAGCCTCTGCCGTCTGCCACCGGAACAATCAACTGATGATTGGAGGGCATCTCTGTGCCGTTTGCCAAATCATAACCGCTGGTGGTATCTGCCAAACCGCCTTTTTCCGTGGCGATAATGGTGCCTTTTCCCATACGAAGAATCATTTCAGCACCTGCCTCACAGAGCACGGTTTTTCCGGTCTCCACCTCTACTACCACGAAACTATCGTTCCGGGCAGTAACCACACCTTCCGCCGCTGCGATTCCAAACCGCTCATCAATGTACGCTTTGATTTCCGGAATCACAATATCCACGATATAACTTTTGGTCACCACCGGGTCATCGGTACCACCCGGTTCTGAAAACGCTACCATGCCACAAACCAAAGTTAGGCAAACTGCCATCACGATACTGCTGATCACCCATTTTTTGTTTTTCATCTTCCTCTTCCTTTCTCTATGGTTTCTCTTTTTGCTCAGGAGAGTCCGAAAGAAATCTCCAAAGCCTCATTGACCTTGTCCATCAGTTGACGGTCCAAATGACCGATTTTTTCTTTCAGCCGTCGTTTATCAATGGTCCGGATTTGCTCTGCTAGAACCACAGAATCCCGGGACAAGCCAAAACCTCCGGCATCAATCTCAATATGGGTAGGCATCTTTGCCTTGTTCACCTGAGAAGTGATTGCCGTGGCTATCACGGTTGGGCTGTATCGGTTTCCCACATCGTTCTGGATGATGAGAACCGGCCGTACGCCGCCCTGTTCCGATCCCACCACCGGGCTCAAATCCGCATAATAAATATCTCCTCTTTTTACTACCAAGCCATTCACACTCCGCAAAGTTCAGATTCAGGTATGAACGAGTTTCCCCGTCTTTGGTTTTTCCAAAGCATCCCCTTCCTCACTGACAATATATGCGGCTTGGCTGATTTTGGTACATAAGACGGGACTTGCGACAGATATACGTTATGTACGCAAAACACAAATCAGACCGGTACAGGAGGGTCAAGAAGATAATTATGCTCCTCAATGACCTTTCCGCCCCGAAGATAAACCCGGGGAATCCGCTTGCCGATGATACAGAGAATTTCATAGTTAATGGTCCCCATCTTTTCGGCAAGGCTCTCTACCGGTAATTCTATATCTTCGCTCCTGCCGAATAAAATGACATCGTCGCCGACAGATATAGTATTGACCGCTGTGATATCAATCATACATTGATCCATGCAAATATTTCCGATGACGTTACAAATTTTGCCTCCTACAATGGCCTGAGCCTTTCCGGATAATATCCGGGAATAGCCATCGGCGTATCCCACCGGCAAAGTAGCAATTTTGGTTTTTCCTGTGGTCTGGAACCGTCTGCCATAACTGACGCTGACCCCGGCTTTCACCTCTTTGATATTGGTGATTTTTGCTTTAAAAGTCATGGCAGGCCGCAGATGCAACCGACCACAATCCACAAATGCCGAGGGACGCATGCCATAAAGAATAATACCGGGCCGAACCATATCCAGATGCATTTCCGGGAAACGAATGAGCGCCGCACTGTTACAACAATGCCGAACCGGAATCTCCAATCCGCTGGCTTTTAACCGGTCACAAATTTCCTGAAACCGCTGAAACTGCATGCGGGTATAATCATCATCGCCCTCATCTGCCACAGCAAAATGAGTGAAAATACCGTTAATGTCCAGATTGGGCAGTACCGCGATTTTTAAAATCTGGTCAATGGTTTCCTGGTTGATCTCTGCATCTTCCGTATACCGGAAACCGACCCGACCCATGCCGGTATCAATCTTTAAATGAATTTTTGCCCGTTTACCCAGTTTCATGGCAGCCCGGGACAGATTTCTTGCCAGTTCATAATCAAAGCAGGCGGGAATCACATCTTCCCCGATGATGCGTTCTGCCTCGTCGGCACTAGTATGTCCTAAAATCAGAATGGGGTTTTTGATATTGCCCCGGCGGAGTTGTACCGCCTCGTCAATACAGGCCACCGCCAGCCAGTCAGCCCCGTTTTTCAGCAAGGTTTTTGCCACCTGCAAATACCCATGTCCATAAGCGTCTGCCTTGACCACCCCAAGGATTTTGGTTTCCGGACGCACGTAAGCCCGGATTTGCTTAATATTATATTGAATTGCATCCAGGTCGATTTCCGCCCATGCCCGTTCCTTTGTTTTCATCATCTGTGGTACTCCTTTTTCGTTTTAAGGAAGAAAAACGCTATCCTCAATTTCTATATTTGGTACAAAACTTTCATATTCTACCCGAACCACTTCATTGCCGTCCATGTCATAGGTTACAAACCAGACCGGCAGATGAGTCTTAGCATCAATCCAGAGGTTCTGGGTAAACCGATACCGGTCCGTTCCCCGCTTTGGCAAGATGAGTTGTACCAATCCATCCTGGTTTGGCACAAGTTCCGGCAGGGTTTCCTGATTAAAATACTCCTCCAAAAACGGAAGGAGAAACAGGACTTCCATCTCCTGGTCTAAGGTGCCAAGTTCCAGTTTCATTGCCGGGGCATCAGCACCTCGAAGCCAGACTTCCTGCCCGGTAATCACACCTACCGTACCTGCCATCCGTTCCGGCTTTGTGATTTCTGCGCGGTAGGAATCCGGCGCCCGATAACTCTGGGAAACCCCATATTCCATGGGTCCTTTGTTTCCGGTCACCGTCACCTTACTCTCTGCAGTATAACTTTGTAGTTCCCGGTATCTTTTGTCAATCTCTTGGTTCACATCGCCCCCACAGGCGGTGAGACTTATCATCAGTATCGCGACAAGAAAAGCCGAAATACTTTTTTTCACAAAACCCCTCCGTTACGAAAGTTCCAGAATCGCTTGGGGAAGTTTGCCTACCACATCGCCGGCAATCATGCCGAATTCTCCCATTTCCCGGGCAGCAAGATCCCCTGCCAACCCGTGAAGAAACGCACCCAGCACAGCGGCATCATAGCCTCCAAGTCCCTGACCCAGCAAGGAAACAATCACACCGGTCAGCGCATCGCCCATTCCCCCAGTTGCCATGCCACTGTTTCCGGTAGGATTGATGTGTATCTCACCCCGGGGCGAGGCAATCACGGTATCTTTTCCCTTTAAAAGCAGGGTGACGCCATAGCGCATGGCAAACTCTTTGGCAACCGATTCTCTGTCTTTCTGAATTTCCAAAGCAGATTTCCCGCAAAGGCGGGCCATCTCCCCCGGATGGGGTGTCAGCACCACGGAACTGTGCTTTTCCCTTAATATATCTATATGCACAGCTAAGGTGTTTATACCATCGGCATCGACCACCAGGGGTTTTTCACTTTGCAGCGCCACCTGCAACATGGTTTGGGTTCCGGCATATCTGCCAAGCCCCGGTCCAATGGCGATGGCATCGCTTTTTTCGATTTGTTCTTTTACCAAAGACTGCGCCAAACTTTCATCCTCGGGCAAGGGCAACGTCATCGCTTCGGTAAGTTTTACTGCCAATGTCGGTTGTGCCGCCGCCTCTGTCCCCACGGTAACAAGACCGCTGCCGCAACGAAGTGCCGCCTGCGCGCAAAGAGTCGCCGCGCCAATCATTCCTACGGAACCTGCCAGCAGAAAGACTCTGCCGCAATCACCTTTGTGCATATCCCTCCGGCGTTTGGGAAGCAACGCCCGATAGGGTTTGATTTGCTCTGCAGAAACGCCACTAAGCACAGTTTCTTCGCCGCAAACCACTGCCACGGCTGTGGTTTTGGAATGGCTGATACTCAAATCCACCGCCATGGGTTTGCCCATGAAAGAAAGATTCGGTTTCCCCCATGCATCATGGGTAATCTCAATATCCTGCCAGGAAAACCCCCGCATTCCGGTTCCCATATATTTAGAGAACGCCTCTTTGGCAGCATAAAATCCGGCAATGCTTTCATAGCAGTTTTTCTTTTGGGAAAAATACTCTTTCTCCTTTTTGGTAAAAACCCGTTTGACAAATTCATCAAGGTTCTGCATTTCTGTGAAACGGCTGATTTCTACAATATCAACTCCGGTCTTGATCATGAGAAAGACACCTTCTGGGGATTGAAGCGTCGAATGGCCTCTCGCAGTTCTTCGTTGGGATTAAAAAGCAACATTTTTTCTTTACCATCTTTGTCCTGGAAAACAACAAAGGATAAATCTTCCGCATTTCTGTGGGTGCAGGCATAAACCTTTTTCACACTCCGTTTCTCCAGATAGGAAGCAAATGCCGGATTCTTTCTGTCACCTGCTATCTCTATCTTACGAATATTGATTTCCAGCATGGATTTCCGCTGCTTGGCGTTGATGATTTTATCCACATCCATAGACCCATTGGTAAAGGTATATTCATATTCTAAATTGATACCGCAGACCATTCTATAAATCAGATAAATAGCAATGACACAGATAGCAAACAGCACCGTGCCGATTCCCGGAATCATCAAAAAGGCAGGAAGCAGCAAAAAAATGCCCAGTACGCATACCATGCAAAGCAGAATCTTAATAAAATCCCACACCGTTTTTTTTCTTTTTATCATTTGTTCCAGAAAGACGTCCATCATAAACCTCCGAAAAAATCATTTCGTCTTTCTTATCATAGCATAAAACACCGGGCACTGTCTACTATTTTTTATAAATTATTTGGGGCTTTGATTTCCAGATAACAAAAGAACCCCGGAGGTATTTCACCTACGGAGTTCCTTTATCTTTTGAGAGGAATTTCAAATGATATCACATAAAGTACAAGGCGTAACACGGAACCTGCAAAGCAAATCCATGGTCTGTTCTGCCTCATCTTTTGTCAAAAAACGTTCTGCGACCTCAGCGACTTCGGATTTTTCGCCCTGCCGAAAAATCTCCGCCCGGATTCCATAGGGGCGAATGCTCCCCTCCGCTTCCAGAAGTCCAAAGGTCACCTGATAATTCTCCCCGTCGTCACCTTGAAACGCATAACTCTTGCCCATCGTCTTGCCTCCCAGACATTTTGATTGCTACCATCATTTTACCTGAAAGGGACTGCCAAAACAAGACCCATTCGTTCGCAAGTTACGACAAAGCCCGAACCCACCTGTCATAAAACTACTTTTCTCCCTCTGCTCCTTGGGATTCTATTTTATGTAAACATGGTTTTGGTAATTCCCGGAGGGGATAGACCTCTCTTTCCCGGGTATATGCCCTGTCAAACCGATGGCCGCAGGTACATTGTACCCGGAAACCAAAACTTCCGGTCTGTTCGCTGACCGAAAAAAGATTCCGCCTGCAAACCGGACAGGAAATCACCGAATCCTGGCGGTCTGCGGAAGTTCCCGCATTTTCCGGCTCCTGGATAAGACCTCGCAAAAGGTAGCCGGCATTGCCGCACCGGCATCGAATGTTCAAATAAATCATAAGATCCTCTGCCGGAGAAAGATACCCTAAAATCTTTCCGCAGTCGGCACAGGAGATATGACCGCCGTAGGGCTTTGCCAGTTGAATTCCGTGAAGTCTTTGCTTTTCTTTCATCTCTCTTCCTCTTTTCTTTTTCCGGTCAGGCACCAACCGGATTTTTCTCACATAGTATACTGGATAGGAGGCGATACCTATGAACGAAACCTATCAGCAATTCAATGATGTCTTGTATCGGGGCATCCAACCGTTTTCTCATCCAGCCATCTCTGCCAGTACCACTCCGGCCAATGACCGTCTTACCGAGGGTACCACCTTTACCGAACTGGGCTCTTTAACCGGCGAGGGAACTCTGATTGTCCAAGTCTCTCTGGCAAAGGGGGCTATCCCAGTTCAGGGCGCTACCGTTCTGGTCACTACGGTAGAAGAAACCCCAACCGTACTTGCCAACCTTGTTACCGACAAAAGCGGTCAGACCGAACGGATTTCTCTGCCCGCGCCGGGAAGCATCTATTCCCAGACACCCGGGGGTAACGTTCGTCCTTACAGTGTTTATAATATCAAAATCCAGTTCCCCGGCTATTATACCGAGGAAGCCATCAATGTCCCCATCTTTGACAAAATCAATTCCATTCAGCCGGTGGCTTTGATTCCTCTGCCGGAGAACACCGCTCCATCGGAAGAAATTGTTGTTGACGAATCCAACCAAGGGCCGGTATAAGAAAGGAGGAAACCATGCCTGTTACGTTTTCCGTTCCCCAGAACATTACCGTACATTTAGGGGCACCCAGCGACGCCTCTGCCGCCAATGTCACCGTACCTTTTGCCCAGTACATTAAAAATGTGGCGTCCAGCGAAATCTATCCCACCTGGCCGGAAAATGCCATCCGTGCCAATATCTATACCCAGATTACCTATGCCCTAAACCGGGTTTTCACAGAATATTACCGTGCCCAGGGCTATAACTTTGATATTACCAATTCCACCCAGTTTGACCAATCCTATGTGCAGGGTCGAGATATCTTTGAAAACATCAGCCAGATAGTCGATGATTTATTTAACGATTATATCATCCGGGAGGGAGATTTGGAACCAATTTTTGCACAATATTGTAACGGAACCACCACAACCTGTCCCGGGGGGCTTTCCCAATGGGGCACTGTGGATTTGGCAAATCAAGGTCTTACCCCTTTTGAGATTTTGCAGTATTACTATGGCGACGATATCGGGATTCGCTTTGATGCACCCATTGCGGACCTAACCCAAAGTTATCCGGGAACACCCCTCCAATTAGGTTCCTCCGGGGCGGCAGTCACCTCTTTGCAACTGTTCCTCAACCGGATTTCCAGAAACTATCCGGCTATTCCGAAAATCCCCTACACCGACGGCTTTTTTGATGTCCCCACCGAGGACGCCGTCAAGGAATTCCAGCGGATTTTTAACCTGACGGTAGACGGGATTGTAGGCAAAGCCACTTGGTATAAGATATATTTTATCTTTACCACGGTCAAACGTCTCTCCGAACTGGATTCCGAGGGCGTGCAACTGGATTTGGTCAGTCGCCAGTACCAGACCGAACTTCGAGAGGGTTCCCAGGGGGAAAGCGTCAGACTCATTCAGTTTTTCCTCAATATCATTGCAGAATTTAACGACTATATTCCGGCAGTGAACATTGATGGCATCTATGGCCCCAATACTGCCAGGGCGGTCTCCGTCTTTCAGGAAACTGCCGGTCTGCCCCAGACCGGTGTCATTGACCAAGCCACCTGGGACGCCCTCTATTCCCGGTACATTTCCACCATAGCCGGTCTCCCTGAAGATTTCCGGGGCGGTGCCGCCGCCATCTATCCGGGTATGGCACTCCGCCGGGGTATGAGTGGTAACAGCGTCCGGGAATTGCAGACCTATCTCTCTAAAATTGCCGACTTTAACAGTGCCATCCCCAAAGTTTCCGTTACCGGAAACTTTGGTGCAGAAACCCAGAACGCCGTTCTTGCTTTTCAACGGACCTACGGGCTTCCGCCCCGGGGAACGGTGGGACTTTCCACCTGGAATGCCATTGCAGATTTGTATAACGATTTGGTGTTGGGAGAGGAACGCTCCCCCGGGCAGTATCCCGGCTATCCCCTCTCTGAAAACACCCAAGGAGGTCAGGTATGAAGTTTAATATGTTTGACCGCAGACAAAATGTTTTAGAGGCGGAAAGTTTTCTCCGTGCAAACCATCGCTTAGAGGGGGGTATCCTCATAAACCCAGATGGTCTTTTTGAACCGGAAACCACCGAGGCAGTTTCTCTTTTCCAGCGGCAGAATGGTCTGCCTGTCACCGGCGTGATTGACTTTGCCACCTGGACCTTGCTCGCCGATACTGCCGAAGCCATCTGCCTGGAGGATTTTTGTTTACTGAATCCCATAGACAGAACCGCCCGCCGGTGAACTTTTTAAAAAACCGTAAAAAGGTAGCATTGCACAAAGGTGCAATGCTACCTTTTTCTTAAATGTGATAAAATTCGTCTAAGTCAATGGGCCCGTTTTCTTTTTCGAACTCCGCAATCCGTCTTTTAATCATCTGCTCTATTTCACGATTTTTTGTTCGCCCCTCATAGTCTGCAATGTATGCCATTTTATCCAATAATTCCCGTGGCATACGCATTGTGTATCGTGCCAAATCTTCTCTGCTAAATTTAGCCATCTTCACACCTCATTTTGATAAATACTAACGCTATAATTGTACTATTCTTTCACAACTTTGGCGCTTGTATATGAAGCAAAGACATCTTCGAGGCGTCATTTTTTATAAATTCTAATTTCATTAAGACTTCACTTTTGGTTTAAAAAGAATTGCCATGATAAATCCAAAGACCACCGAGGCGGCAATTCCTCCGGCTGCCGCCGTGGTTCCGCCGGTAATCACACCCAGCAAGCCTTGTTCTTCTACGCCCTTAATAACCCCTTGTGCCAAAAGGTTTCCAAAACCGATGATGGGCACGGTAGCACCGGCACCGGCGAACTTAACCAAGGGGTCATAGACCCCAAGACCGCCTAAAATAGCACCTGCCACCACAAAGAGAACCAAAATCCGGGCGGGGGTCAGTTTGGTTTTATCAATGAGAATTTGCGCCACCACACAAATCAGACCCCCTACCCAAAAAGCATTTAGATACTGCATGAATCTCCTCCTCCGCATCCGTCATATACCAACCGTACTGCATGGGCAATCCCCGGCACAGATTCCCCCTGCAAGTTGGAAGTGGGGCTAAGCAGTGCCCCTGTTCCCATAGCCAGCACCGTCTTCCACCTGCCTTTTCGCATTTCGTCTAAGACATAGCCGCAAAGTACCGAGCCGATACAACCGCAACCGCTGCCTCCGGCATGGACATCCTGCTCTTTGATATCATACATCATGCAACCGCAGTCTTGATGATTTTTCGAAATATCATAACCCTCTTTTTTCATCAAATCTACCAGCACGGTACTCCCCACCGTTCCCAAATCCCCGGTGAGGATCAGGTCATAGTCCTGGGGTCCAAAACCGGTGTCCCGGAAGTGGGCGCAGAGGGTAGAGACTGCCGCCGGCGCCATGGCGCCGCCCATATGGTTGGGGTCTTTGACGCCCATATCGGTAATTTTCCCGGTGGTGATATGGGTGATTTGGATATCCCCCTCTTCCCGGGATACCACCGCACTGCCGGCACCGGTGACCGTCCATTGGGCGGTAGGGGTTCTTTGTCCGCCATAGTTTAGCGGCATCCGGTACTGGCGTTCTGCCGTAGCAAAGTGGCTGGAGGTGACTGCCGCCGCATTTTGGGCAAACCCGCCGTCGGCAATCATTGCCGCAAGGCTGATGCCCTCGACCATGGTGGAACAGGCACCATAAATCCCAAAAAAGGGAATTTGTAAATCCCGCAAGCCAAACCCGGCGCCAATACATTGATTGAGTAGGTCACCCCCAAAGGTGTAATCCACCGTTTCCGGGGTCAGTCCCGCTTTCCGGATGGCGAGTTTTACCACCTCTCTTTGCATTTTACTTTCGGTCTTTTCCCAGGTCTCTTCGTTCCATTCTGCATCGGTTAGCACCACATCAAAACTGTCCCCCAAGGGGCCCTCTTTTTCTTTAGTGCCCACGATAGCCGCCGACGCTCTGATAAACACAGGATGTTCTAAGGCTACTGTTTGTTGTCCCATTCGTTTTTCCATGGTCTACCCCCCTATCAGTTTGATTAGCCAATAGATTAGCCC
>JAZSKV010000060.1:0-11523 GCA_045534975.1 Ructibacterium sp.
ACTGGTAAGAACACTCCTTGGCACACAGAACGACATGGCTACGATCCGACTTACCTCCGAGAAAAGAATCTTCTCGGAGGTTTTTTAACGACGCTAAGAGGATTTGAACCTCCGGCCTACCGCTTAGGAGGCGGTCGCTCTATCCAACTGAGCTATAGCGACATAAAAATCTTTATCATCATACATCAAAACTTTATCTTTGTCAAGAAAGACCCTATTCGCTCATTTTCAAATATTTTTGGAAAACCTCTTGCTGTTTCCACAAATACATGCTATAATAAAGAAAAATTTACTAAATAAGATTGGAGCGTCATTTACTATGGAAATGCGTAAAAGCAGAGTTTTAGAAACCTTGCGGGCAGGCAAAACCGCTTTCTCCGTAAAGTTAAATACCAGCGATCCCCGTGTTACTGAAATGGCAGGACTTGCAGGTATGCCCTGTATCTGGGTGGATATGGAGCACACCGCCAACGACTATTTCGTAACCGAAAAACAAATTATGGCGGCTAAGATTTATAATGCCGACATTGTTTGCCGCGTTCCCCGGGGTTCTTACAGCGACTATATCCGCCCCTTAGAGTTGGACGCTACCGGCATTATGGTTCCCCATATTATGTCAGCCGAAGATGCAGAAAAAGTTGTCTATATGACCCGGTTCCATCCCATTGGCCGCAGACCGGTAGATGGCGGTAACGCAGACAACCTGTACGGCAGACTTCCTCAGGCAGAGTACAACCGTCAAGCCAATGACCAACGGTTCATCATTCTCCAGATTGAAGACCCGGAGGCTATGGACTGCATTGAAGAAATCGCACAGGTTCCCGGTTATGACATCCTCTTCTTTGGCCCTGGCGACTTCTCCCACAGTATCGGTCATTCCGGCGACTTCTCTCACCCCGAGGTAGTTGCAGGTTTTAAGAAAGTTGCAGATGCCGCTAAGAAATATGGCAAGTTCGCCGGCACCGTTGGTTCTCCGGCAAATGCCAAAGAATTGCAGGCTATGGGTTATCAGTACATCAATCTGGGCGCAGATGTGGTGGCACTGAACAATTACTTTGATAACCTTGCAAACTTTGTTAAGGAAAACGAATAACTTTACAAACAAGAAAAATATCCGCAAGCCTTTGCTTGCGGATATTTTTTTGTAGCGGGCTAATCGGCTAATCGTTAAAAATGACAACTGTAATCAAAGACAATAGCATCCCCCGGTTTCACCTTGTACTGTGAACAACCATAATGAGGCTTTTCGCTATTGACCTGATACATCCATCCGGAACTACTGCCACAATCATATTCATAGAGATTCCCAATTCCCTTAACATATACCGAATCATAGAGGGGATTCTTAACAAAATCAAGAGGAATGCTATGGTTTTGCATTTCTCTATACAGAACATCAAAAACACTTTCGCCCTCGGAAAATTCCACCGTCTCCCCATGAAAAAGGATGCCGTCAGGAGGGATCAGCGCCTGCTTTTCTTCATCAAGGTCTGCAAGATTTTTTAGCACATCATCACAACGAACCGACAAGGTACAAGTTAATATCTCTTTTTCTTTTGGTTCCGTAATCGAATTTTCTGTTTGAACAGGAGCAGGAGTTGAGGTGCAGTTATCCGTCTTCTCTGGCAAAGGTGCTTCTGTTTCCGTCGGCATTTCAGTTGCAACCACTTCTATCGGATTCTCTTGTGTAACCGGTTCTGCCAGCTCCCTTTGGGGAGTGAGCCGTCCCCAAAGCAACAAGCCGATCAAAACAACGGATAGTACAATCCCTACCAGGAATTTGTATTTCGTCCTTATTTCCATATTACTTTACTCCTGCAAAACGCATCAGCATCGTGGCAACTTCTGCCCGTGTAGCATTCTCACCGGGTGCAAGCGTATCTTCTGATTTTCCGTTCATAACACCAGTCGCAACAGCATATTCTATGGCTTCTCTGGCATAATCCGACACCTTGCCGGCATCGTTATAAGAAAAAATATCTACTTTTTTACTGATTTCAGTATCATAATCATAAAGGGTTGCATACCGATATAAAATCAATGCAATCTGTTCTCGTGTGATATTAGTATTGGGGTCAAATGCTGTTTCTGATACCCCGCTTACAATCTTGTTGTTGGCTGCCCATGCAACACTTTCAGCATACCACTCATCCGCCGGAATATCGGCAAAAGGATTTTGTTCTTCCACCTTTTTCGGTTTTGCAAATCGATAGAGAACTGTGACCAACATCGCTCTTGTCATAAAGGATTCCGGTTCAAACCCGTTACCGGTTCCTTGGAATAAATGATTTTCGTATACATACTCCACCGCCTGATAATACCAATCATCTTGTTTGACATCTGCAAATGTTTCTTCGGTAAAAATCTCCGTTTCCGGTTGCTGTTCCTGTTCGGTAGTTTCTTGTTTCGGCTCTTTGGTTTCCTGTTCTTCTTCATGGGATGGTTCTTTCACGATTCCCGAACCACCACCAGAACCGGAATAACTTGAAGTGAGAGAAATCGTAATTTTTTTGGCAATCCGGGATTCCTGTTCTTCTTCTGTGACAACAACAGTACCTGTTTCGGTAGTATAGCCGGATGCCGATACTGTATAGGTATATTCTCCGGCAGTTAAGTCAAAGCAATTACTTTTGATGGCAGTTTGTCCTGCTATGGTAACAATAGCATTAACGGGTGTGACCTCAAAAACAACAGGACAATGCTCCGTACCTGAAAGATTCGCCTTGTTCATAGGATAATCAGAAAAATCGTACATAACGGCTCCCCGACCCTTTAAGAACAACTGCCATGCCAAAAGTCCCCGGAAACCCTGTTCCGTGGCAAAAGCATTCGGGAATCCTGTTAAATTCTCATTGGCAGTGGAAAGCAATCCATCAATCAGGCTCTTTTCACCATTTTTTACGGTTTGCACATCCACGCCAAGGGTTGCCAAGGCACAGATAGCAAGTCCGGTAGAGGCTGCCTCATAACCTTCAAATCCATCAATCAAGCCATCTTCTCTTTGTTCACCTTTTAAAATTAATATGGTTTCATCAACGGCATTTTTTACATCGGTGTTTGTTTCATAGTATGGTGCAAGTGCCAAAAGCATCGGGGTTATTCCATCGGTGCCAACGTAATAATCATCGGTTTCCAGCGCCTGCCATGCACTCTTGCTGGCAATAGCAGCATTAAGTAACCGGGTCTTCTGCTCGCTTGTTGCATAATCCTCACTTTGAGAAAGAGCAATCATCACATAGGGCAATGTGAAAATATTTGTAACATCAGGGCTTTGCGCATCGACCAATGCAATTAATTTTTCTACAAGATTGATTTTTGTAAAAGATTTTGTATATATCTTTTTTGCATCATAACCTAATGCGCGCAGTGCCAAAATGGTCTTAGCCAAATCCCCGGGGCTAGTTGCATTCTCCGCATTCGCAATCAACTGTGCAACTCCCGCTTGCTTTTTCTCTTCGGTAAAACAAAAATCACTGTCCGGATACAAAGATTCATACGTCATCATATCTGCAATTATCCACGGAAGATTTCCGCCGGCAGATGCAAAATCACCAGTTGCATACTGTGCTGCAATATTATGTATCAACTGCATTTCCGGTCTTTCTTTTACCGTAACCTTGCATACCGGTGCGGTAATTGCTGTAACTGTTATTTCTGTGGTCTCGTTTTCACCAATAGTAATGCTGACATTTTTGCTTTTTTGTGCCGAAATAACATAACTTCCAACCTCATCCAGAGAAATGGTTGCCTGGCCATTTGCGTCTGTCACAATTTGTGTAGCAACCCCGTTAACAGTAATGGTAGCATCACTACAAGGGGAAAAGACTGTATTTCCATCCGCATCAAAGCCACTGACTTGAAGGGTTAAGGTCAGCTCCTCGCTTAAAAAGATTTCCTTTTTCGCAACATCAAAGGTAGCATATGCTTCGGTATCCGGCCAGAAACTTTCATAAAGGGCAACATCAACCAAATCTCCATCCTCAACAATATGACCAGGGCCCATTACTGATTCGTTTCCGCTGTTGACCTGATATCCAAATTTTCCGCTACTATCTCCCCAGATTTTATCAATAGAAAGTCCATATTGTTCATGGATACTGGTGGCATATCCCCCCGTACCATCTTCATAATACAAAATATGTCCAGCCAGAAAAACATCATCCAGACAATAACTTTCTTTTCCAGTTAGCGTCACTGGCAGATATACCATAGCCTGTCCGTCTTTGCTTTGGAGAATCTCACCATGCCGGCTGACAGAAAGATAAACGGTGATATTGCCATCTTCTGCCAGAACCGGCAAAATGCCAATCATCATAATCACTGCCAGAATTGTTGCTAAAATACGTTTTTTCATCTTTTGTCCCTCTTTCTTTATGAATATCATATATAAAAAAACTGTGGTAATTTTCTGAAACCAGAAAATTACCACAGCTGAGTTTTCCTGTGATAGCATCACCTATGCACACCAAAAGAACTGCATTTTGATATGCAAAAAACCGTTCCCATACGGAACGTTTCAAAGCAGGTCTTCCGACTCACATTCTATCCGCAAATAACGGGCGTATTTGTCCTCTGCCTTCTCAGTTTCCCAATGACCGGCTTTCACCGACGAGGATAAACACATTGGAATGTATACGGCGACAGTTATCGTCACGGATTCTCACCGTGTTCCCTTTTCACCTACGGCACCCAAACAGCACCGTCGACACTCTGTGTGAAGATATTCAATTTTGTTTATTATAAAGCAATTCTATCAATTTCGTCAAGTTCTTCTTGGGTAAAATGGATGTTTTCCAGCATTTTGGTGTTTTCTGATATCTGTTCCGGTTTGGATGCACCAATCAAGACACTGGTCACGCCCTCTTGCTGATAAACCCAAGCAAGCGCCATCTGCGCCAGGGTCTGCCCCCGCTTTTGGGCGATTTCATTCAATGCCCCAACTTTCTTCAACGCCTCTTTGGAAAGGGATTTCTCATTGAAAAACCGTCCGTCTTTCCGCACTCGGCTATCTACCGGAATTCCCTCTAAATAACGCTGGGTTAAAAGTCCTTGGGCAAGAGGGCTGAATGCAATGATTCCTTTTTTCTCCTCTTTTACCGCTGCAAGCAAACCGTTATTCTCTATGGTTCTGTCAAAGATGGAATAGCGGTTCTGGTTGATAATAAAAGGACAGTGCAAATCATCTAAGATTTTTGCGGCTTCTTTCATGGTTTCTCCGTCATAGTTGGAAAGCCCCACATAAAGCGCCTTACCGCTTTTGACAATTCCATCAAGCGCCCACATAGTTTCATACAGTGGCGTATCCTTATCCATTCTATGATGATAGAAAATATCCACATAGTCAAGACCCATCCGCAGCAAACTCTGGTCAAGGCTCGCCACCAGATATTTTTTGCTGCCAAAGTCACCATAGGGCCCCGGCCACATGGTATAGCCGGCTTTGGTGCTGATGACCATCTCATCCCGATAATTGCCCAAATGGTCTTTCAAAATCTTACCTAAGTTTCTTTCTGCACTACCGGCACTGGGACCATAGTTATTGGCAAGGTCAAAATGAGTGATGCCGCTATCAAAAGCAGTAAAACACATCTGGCACATGTTTCGGTAATCGCTCTGGTCACCAAAGTTATACCAAAACCCCAGGGATACGGCAGGAAGTTTCAATCCGCTCTCTCCGCTTTTTTGATATAGCATGGTATCATAACGGGTTTCCTTTGCCTGATATTTCATCTTGTCTTCCTCCCTTTGCCAAGTTTTTGTTTATTTTCCCAGAAAAATGGATTTTTATTCCGGTTTTAAATTCCAAATGATAACAACGATTATTTTTTCTCCTGCTTTTTGTAATAGTCACCCAAAACTACCATATCATTGATTTCCATGGATTCCCGAACTCGTTGGTTGTTTCTGATGACATCAATCATCTCATCTTCCGACAATTCTTCTTCCTTGTCCGGGTGGTAGAATTGATTTCCATCCATCCAGGCAGAGGTTTCAAAATAGGCAAACCCACCGTTTTCCGGGTCAAAAATATCATTGCCGATATATCTTCCCTCCCGGCTGAGCCCAAAAAGATTCACCATGGTGGGAAGCCAGTCAATGGTCATCATGGGTTTGTTAATTTTTTGCCGACGAAGATTAGGAGAATAAATGAATGCCGGAACATGATAGGTAAGGTCATCGCCCTTACACTTTTTTAACAGTTCCGGGTCGGAAATACCATAGGCATAATGGTCGGTATAGGCAACAATGACAGTATCTTTGAGCAGTTCATCTTCCTCTAACCGCTCTAAAAGCCGACCGAAAAAAGCATCGGTATCGGCTGCCAGAATCAAGGTATTGTTCTTTTCCGGCTCCATAGTTTCATCAATCAGGTGGGGATATTTCTCTTTTGCCAGTACCAGTTTAGCATCTTCCTCTTTGTTATAAGGCAGATGTGCCGAATAGGTAATGACAAAATTGAAAAAGGGCTGTTTTTCAATCATCTTTTGGTAGATGGCATCTTCTTCCATGGCGTTACTGTCCAGTTGTGCATCATACTGAGATAAGCCAAAATCCATAAAGGAATTGTATTTTTCATAACCGAAATTCTTATGCATAATCCCCCGGTTATAAAATTCCGACTCATTGAAATGGAACGAATTCGCCGTATATCCCGCTTCCCGGAACAGTTGCACCATGGAATAGGGGAATTTGTTATTGCTAAAATTAGATGCACTGGCTGCCGCCGGAGGGGTAAAGAATCCGGTATGGAAAGCAAACTCAGAACTGAACGTAAATCCTACACCAAAAAAGGGAGCATTATAGTTGGTAAAATGAATGCCGTTTTTCATCATTTTACTGAGGTTTGGCGTATATTTTTCGGAAATCATCCAGGTATCGATACTCTCCATCATAACCGCAATGACATTTTTACCCTTAAGCATCCCGGTGTATCGATTCTCTTTGGGTTCGCCCTTTTCTTCAAAATAAGCATCAATTCTGGCAATCCCCTCTTTTCCATAAGGGTCTGCTGCAAAGACCGCTTTGGAAAGATTGCGAAAGGCAAACTGATAAATGCCGCAAGAGGCAAAACTCTTATTCACATCATTGAACTTTTGATAAACCACCCTGGGTTTCTTCCAGGAATCCCACTCCGATGCAGAATCCCGATGGAGTCCCGGCTGCATATACAAATGGGTCAGGCTAAGACCCAAAACCGGCAATAAAATCCAAAGCCAGATTTTTTTGGTCGTGATTTTGGGCTTTTGCCAGTTGCATGCCGCAATCACCATAAACAGTATAGTTACTGCGGTGAAGAGAAGCAACTTTCCGTCAATTAACCGGATGGCATAGCCAAAATAATCAGCACCCTCCCCCACCAAAACAATATTTTTCAGCCAGAAAAACTGTTCAAAGATTCGAAAATAAATATACTGGGAAAAAGCCAAAAGTAAAAACAAGATGGTCACAACCATAAAGGTTATCTTTCCGGCTCTTTGGGGTAGGATTACCACAGAAAGAAACAGGATAAAACCGATCCAGCAACCGGTAAAAATCCAAGTCACCGGCCGGACAAATTTTTCATCAAACATATCAGAAAGGCTCAGTTCCCGGAGCAATAAATCCGGCAACAACATGGCAACTACTGCAAAGAGAAGAAACCCATATTGTTTGATGTATTTTTCCATCTTTTCTCTTATGCTCATCCAAAATTCTCCTTTATTTTATCCCTTAATAACATTCATAAAGCCTAAGCATGGTAGCCATGGCTTGTTCTTGGGTATAACTGCCCTGGGGGTCAAAGGTTCCGCCGCCCACACCATGCATAATATCCATAAGATACACGGCGCGCACCGGGGTAAATGCCCAATCCGATACTGCATCTAAGTCGTAATAATACTGCTTTTGGGGAATCTCCGGCATGGTTTTATTGCCCAGGAAATTCGCCATTCGATAGAGAATGGCAGCCGCCTGTTCTCTGGTAATCTGACTATCCGGTGCGAAAGTTCCGTCACCCATTCCCTCAATGACACCGGCGGCAACCAAAAACTTTACCTCATCATTTTCACAATCGGTAAAGGATGCTCCTTGATAAGCCTCCCGCAATCCTCGCTCATTGATCACGTTATCTATCACCGTCCAGATCCCCATCCGGGAGTCACTTTCGGGGGAAAATTCTGTGGCAATCAGCCGATAGGCCAGTTTGCAAAAATCCAATCGGGTAATAGGCTTTTGGTAATCCGCTATTTCATAGCGCAACAAATTGCAAGCCGCCGCTTTCTCTATTTCCGGCTTTGCCCAGTCGCTGGCACCGGTTACATCCAAAAGATTTTTTTGGGGAATCTCCTTACCATCTGCCTCGGTGGCTTCTCTGGTCTTATCTTGATACTTTTGATAAAGTTCGGTTTCCTTGCTATAAAGGGCATTTCTGGCATTGCCCACATAGGGGAAATACCAGACATAGTTTTCTTTTGCCACCCCATGAGAGATGCTTGGGCTTCCATATCCTCCAAGAATCACGCCGCAATTAGGATAAATAATATAAGACTGGCTCTTATCCCCATTCCAAAGTTTAAAATAATAATCTTCGTAAGGATAACTGTCTGTGGGGTCAATCACCCGTTCATAGGTGAAGTTCCAGAAGACATTTAACATGCCCTCCAAATCTTCCTGGCTGATATCGGCACATCGGCCATCTTCGTAGACAATGGTGGCAGAGGCAATCTCGTCTCTTTTCTCAACCCCTAAAACCCGATAGAAATAGCCGCTTGCACCAAGAGGTGTTTCCTCTGCCTTGCCATCTTCCGGATTTAAGATTCCTGTACGCTGTGCCTCTCCATCATAATAAGAATAGGCTATCATACCATCTTCGGTAAAAGAAAGATTCTGCACCTGAAAGGGAACGACTACATTACCGGCATAATCCAAAACGCCGGATTCTTCCCCTTTACTCACAATAATATAGGTATCATTCATAAAACCAAAACGGTATTCCGTTTGGTACGGCATAATAAAAGTATCGGTGGCTAAATCATAAAGGGCAAGTTTTTCGCCGCTTTCTAACATATAAATCTGCTTATAATCTTCCCAATCCGGACCACGCATCCGCCAGCAGTTGGTGATAAAGGGTTCACCGTTGTAATGATCCAAATCTATCTCGTTGAAATTCCAGTCGATATATTTTTCCACTCCGTTTTCTACTACAATGGCATAACCCTTGGGGAAGGGCGTATAATCCGGATTAAACCGCTTTTTTATCTCATCATAGATATAGTCAGTGACAAAATTTCCATACTTATCACAAAAAGCAAATTTTCCGTCTTTTTCAATGACCATTTGTTCTGTCTGACTCTCTAAGTAGTACATAAACGCCCGGTCAAAGGTATGGAGCAGGGTTCTGGTTTGATAGTCATAGACTTGAAATTCACGGCATGCAGTCATATCTTTGGTATTTGGCATAATGGCATAAATCCCGTTGGCAGGTGGCAGAAGGTCACCCTCCGGTCCCACCTCTGCCAGGACAGAACCATCCCTATCATAGAGAACCAAAGAGCCGTCTGCCTTTTTGGCATAAGGGTAACCGCTATAATCACTAAGCACCTCATAGGGTCCGCCAAAAATTTGGTAGTGGCTATCTGTAAGATAAAATCCTTCTTCTGTCCAAACGGACAATAAATCACCGATTTGTTGCGGCTCGCTTAACGACAGCGCTTGGTCCAAAATTTGTGTGGTTGCCATTCCCGGCACTTGCAATAACAAACAAAACGCAAACATCAAAGATAAAAGTCTTTTCATACAGATACCGCCTTTCCTTCTTATTTTGCCAGCAACTTCTCCTCTTCTTCTTTTTCCAGTTCCCGGTAGGCGACCTTACCCACTAAGGTTTTGGGCAAACTTTCCCGGTATTCATATTCGCTGGGAAGTGCATACTTGGCAATATTTTTCTCGCAATGGGCTTTGATGGAATCCTGAATTTCCTGGGTTGGCTCAAATTCTGGTTTGAGTACCACAAAAGCCTTGACCCGTTGCATCTTATAATCGTCTTTGACACCAATGACGGTGCTGAACATCACCGCCTCATGAGAATCAATGACATTCTCAATCTGGGAGGGATAGACGTTATAACCGCTGGTGACAATCATTCTCTTTAACCGCTGTACGAAATAGATAAATCCATCCTCGTCCATATAACCCAAATCCCCGGTATGGAGATAGGTTTTTCCATCCTCATGAACCCGGAGAGTCTGGCTGGTTTCCTTAGGATTTTTAATATATTCCTGCATCAGGGTAGGTCCGGTAATACAAATTTCGCCCATTTCACCAATCGGTGCCTCCTCATTGGTGTTGGGCACCACAATTTTATAATAGGTATCCGGGAAAGGAATCCCGATACTACCCTCCCGGTAATAATCGATGGGGGTTAAACAACTTGCGGTCACACATTCGGTAGTTCCGTAACCCTCACGGACCTGAATGGTAGCACCCCGCTCCTGTAAAAATCCATCAATCTTCTTTTTCATTTCTACGGTCAGGGTATCGCCGCCGCTAAAGAGTCCCTTTAAGCAGGAAAGGTCTGCCTCTTTCATTTTCTCGTTCCGCATCATTGCCTCAAATAAGGTAGGAACGCCAGCCATGTAGTTGGGACGGTATTTCTTGAAAAGTCCCGGGAACTCTGCCACGTTGAGTCTTGGAACTAACACACATCTGCCGCCAAAGGCTAAAATGGTATGAATTCCTACACCAAGGCCAAAGCCGTGAAAGACCGGCATCACCGAGAGCATGGTTCCCCCGGGGAAAAGGCATTCTGCCGCCGCTTCCGTCTGCATGGCAAGGGCGTTGAAGTTCAGATTGCTCAATAAAATTCCCTTGGAAGTACCGGTGGTACCGCCGCTGAATAAAATCGCCGCCGGTTCTGCACCCCTACCGGGATACTCGGTTTCTCCGGCATAGTCTTTGCCATAGGCCAAAAAGTCCGGCCAGGAGATGACGCCCACCTCATGGGGGACTTTCGGTTCATGACCGATAAACTTATACACAAAACCTTTGATGGGGGGGAGTGCTTCTTCAATCTTTGTCACAATCACCTTTTCCACCTTTGTCTGGTCGATGATGCCGGCAAATTTATGATAGAACTGGCTTAAGGTAATTGCCATCTTACTGTCGCTTTCATTGAGATAAAAAAGAATCTCATTTTCGGCAGACAGGGGATGTACCATACTGGCAATGGCGCCGATTTTGTTAATGGCATAGAACATAATGACTGCCTGGGGAACATTGGGCAAACAGATGGTAATGGTATCACCGGCTTTGATGCCTTGTGCCGCAAGGGCTTTGGCACAATCGTCAATTTCTTCCAGGAAACCGGCATAGGTCACCCCTCTGCCCATGAAATCATAGGCAATAAAATCCTCGTAATTGTCTTTTGCTCTTTTTATCATCTCATACAGAGAAATGTCCGGATAATCTAAGGTATGTGGAACATCTCCGTAATATTGAAACCATCTTGCATCAGAACTCAAAGTCAATTTCCTCCCCTAATGTTTT
>JAZSKV010000062.1:0-11037 GCA_045534975.1 Ructibacterium sp.
TAGGATCAAGCGTCACGTTCCTTCGGTGATAATAGCGAGAAGGTCACACCTGTTCCCATTCCGAACACAGTAGTTAAGCTTCTCTGCGCTGACAATACTTGGCGGGCGACCGCCCGGGAACATAGGACATCGCCGGAACTATAAAAATCCCTGACGAGGCAAACCTCGTTAGGGATTTTTTCATGGACAATGCAAAGTGCAGAATTATGGGTGCATAGTTTTCCCTTTTTTTGAAAAGAATAGAAATATATTCTTATGGAAAAGAGGTATTTTTATGTTTAAACACGAAAAACAGTTTTTTCATCCGGTGGAAATCGAAAAACCCAATCCCCAGTATGCAGCGCTTTTGCAGGAACAATTAGGTGGCGGGAACGGGGAACTGAAAGCCGCCATGCAATATATGTCCCAGAGTTTCCGCATCAAAGACCCGGAAATCAAGGATTTGTTTCTGGATATTGCCGCAGAGGAATTGGGGCATATGGAAATGATTGCCCAGACCATCAATATGCTAAATGGTCACGATGTGGATGCAAGCAAAGTCCCCGCCGGCGAAATCCAATCCCATGTTATTTTAGGGTTAAATCCCGGACTAATCAACGCCTCTGGTTATTCCTGGACGGCTGACTATGTCACGGTAACCGGAGATTTGTGTGCAGACTTGTTATCCAACATCGCATCGGAGCAAAGAGCCAAAGTTGTCTATGAGTATTTGTACCGCCAAATCGATGACAAAAAAGTAAAAGAAACCATCGATTTTCTCTTGAATCGGGAAGAAGCACACAATCAAATGTTCCGGGATGCCTTTAACAAAGTGCAGGACAGCGGTTCTAATCGGGATTTTGGCACAACCAAAGCGGCACGGATGTATTTTAGTATGTCCAGTCCCTCGACCGCAGGCAACCCCTCAGAGATTGATGTAGAAAAACCGGCATTTCAATAAACCAAAAACCCTCGTCGTTGACGAGGGTTTTATCATGTTAAAAGTTTACTGAAAATAGGGTTGTGCATCGGAGGGGATGACATGGAGTTCTGGAAAGACCTTTTCTAAATATTCTGTCACAAAGGTGCAGACAGTGTTCTCGGTTTCAAAGTGTCCGGCGTCTATTAAATTGATGCCAAGTTCAAAAGCCAGTTGCGCCTCATGGTGGCGAATATCCGAGGTAACATAGACATCCGCACCGGCATGATATGCGGCATAAAGGACATCGCCGCCGGAACCGCTGCAAAGGGCTACCGTTTTAACCACATCTTCCGGGTCCCCCACATAGCGAATACTGCGGCAACCCAGGGCGTTTTTGGTCAGCGCCACAAAATCCTGCATTTCCATAGGAAGAGAGAGGGTGCCTACCCGCCCAATATTGTCAATGGGTGCGCCTAACGCATCTTTGCACTCTTCCTCCCGGAACCGCCGAACACCGGTGAGTTCCAAACGCTCTGCCAGCACATCATTGGTGCCGCCGTCTGCGTGGTCTAAATTGGTGTGGGCGCTATAAACGGAAATGTTATGCCGAATCAGTTCCCGCAAAATACCGCCGGTTACCTCCTGTTCCACAATTCGCTTTACCGGTTGAAAAAGAAGAGGATGGTGGGAAATAATCAGGTCGGCCCCGCATTCAATGGCACGTTTTACATTGTCAGATGTTACATCCAGACAAACCAGTACGGTGTTGACTCTTTGTTCTAAGTCACCTACCATAAGCCCTACGTTGTCCCAGGCTTCCGCAAGGTGGGGTGGAGCCAATGCCTCCATTTTTTCCATGATATCTTTAACTTTCAGCATCTTCCATTCCTCCTGCAATTTGTTGGATTTCTTCCAATAACATTTCTGCCTCTTGCAAGGCGGTTTCGTTGATTTCTTTGGCTTGCTTAAGACCAGCAACTTTTCGGCTTTGCCGAATCAATTCCTTTTGGATATACTGGTCAAAGTGCTGTGGTTGATTTTGAATTAAGTTTTTCCCTAACAGGAAATCCAGATTAGAGAAATCCTCTGCTTCCGGCTTGGGAAGGACCGATAAGATATGATATAATTTCTCGTCTTCCGGGACAAGGGTTTCTTCTATGATGGTATAACCCATTTGATATAATTCTTCCCGAAGTTCCGGAATAGAACTCATGGGTTGTAACAGAATTTGTTTGGCTTTGGCAAACACATGGGAAGATGCTTTTAAAAGTTCCCCAATCAAAAGGCCGCCCATGCCGGCAATGACAATGGCGTCTGCCTCTCCGGGGACTAAGGGTTCTGCACCACTACCTAACCGCAGAGAGATGACAGCGTTCATCCCGTGCTGGGAAACGGTGGCCTCCGCCCTGTGCAAAGGACCTTCGTTCACATCCGAGGCAATGGCGGTTTTGCATATTCCTGCACCGCAAAGAAAGACGGGAAGATAGCCGTGGTCTGTGCCGATATCGGCAACACAAGTACAAGGGATGAGCATATCTGCAATTTTTTTAAGGCGCGGTGTCAACACCGGAAGATGTTTCATAAAAGAGTACCTCGCTTTTTTTCTACCTTCATGTTAGTATAAATTCTATTTTTTGTCAATAGAAAAGAGGAATCCGTGGGTTTTTGTAGAAATAAAATATAGAAGAAAAAAAGGAGGGGTTTTATGGTGAACTTGCGTAGCATCACAGAGGAACGGGAATCTGCAACCTTAGCACCTTGGGCGGTGAAGAGTTGCGAGAGTAAAGGCCGGGAAAGCCAGGAAGAACCCTGTGAAATCAGAACGGAATTCCAGCGGGACAGGGATAGAATCATCCATTCCAAGTCCTTTCGGCGGCTGAAACACAAGACCCAAGTGTTTCTCTCTCCGGAGGGTGACCATTACCGGACCCGGCTGACCCATACCTTAGAGGTTGCCCAGATTGCGAGGACCATTGCCAGAGCCTTGCGGCTGAACGAAGATTTGACCGAGGCCATTGCCCTGGGTCATGATTTGGGGCATACCCCCTTTGGACATATGGGAGAAAAAGTTTTAAATGAAATTTGCCCTTTGGGTTTTCAACATAACGAACAGAGCCTTCGTGTGGTGGATGTACTGGAACGCCCCGGCGGCATGAATCTCACATGGGAAGTCCGTAATGGGATTCTCTGCCATACCGGCGATACAAAGGCGGAAACCTTGGAGGGACAAATTGTTGCCCTTGCTGATAAAATTGCCTATATTAATCACGATATTGACGATGCAGTCCGGGGAGGGGTTCTCACCAATTACGATATTCCCAAGGTATACACCAAAGTTTTGGGTTCTCGCCATTCTCAGAGAATCAACACCATGATTTGGGCGGTGGTTCGGGCAAGCATGGACAAAGCGGAGATTGCCATGGAAGAACCCATTTATGAGGCCATGATGGGGCTGCGGGAGTTTATGTTCCAGCGGGTCTATGTGGCATCTGAACCACAACAGGAGGAAAAAAAGGCAAGGGGCGTTATAGAAGGACTTTATCAGGTTTATAGCGAACATCCGGATTTGATTCCCCGGAGTAGTAAAAATGCCAGTGCCACCCGAGACGTACAAATTCTAACCCGGGACTATATTGCCGGCATGAGCGACCGGTATGCTGTGGCAAAGTATACCGAGCACTATATTCCATCATTCTGGCCCAGATAAAAAAGAGGAAAAAAAGGAAATCGGCAGAGGATGTCGAATATATCATTTTGTATGCCGAAAAAGTATAAGGGGGTGAGGGCATGGCACAGGATTTTCAGGATTTTGTCGAAGAAGTTCGGGAGAAAAACGATATTGTAGAGGTTATTTCTGAATATGCCAAGTTAAAGCGTGTGGGTAACCGCTATGCGGCGCTATGTCCTTTCCATAATGATAAAAAGTCGCCCTCTCTTTCGGTGGCGGCGGACAAGCAGTTATTCCATTGTTTTGGCTGCGGCGTCAGCGGCAACGTGATTAATTTTATCATGCAGATTGAGAATCTTGACTTTTATGATGCCCTAAAATATCTGGCAGACCGTGCCCATATTCCCATGCCGGAACAGGGAACCCCGACCGACCGGAAAAAGCGGGAAGAGGTGGCAGATAAAAAACAACGAATTTACCAAATTAACACCGAGGCAGCCCGGTATTTTTACCGGAACCTGGCAGGGGAGCAGGGCAAAGCCGCTTATGCGTATTTAAGAGGCAGGGAACTGACCAATGACACCATCAAGAAATTTGGGTTAGGATATGCCCCGGAGGGCTGGACAAACCTTTTAGAATATTTGGAAAGCAAAGGTTTTACCCCAAAAGAAGTCTGCGAGGCAGGGCTTGCCAAAGTTCGGGAAAACGGTAGTTATTATGATGTTTTTCATGATGGGCGGGTGATTTTTCCGATTATCAATGTCCAGGGCAACATCATTGGTTTTGGCGGCAGGGCGATGAACCCCGGTGCAGATGCTAAATATTTAAACTCCCCGGAAACGTTGGTCTTTAAAAAGAAAGAAAACCTCTTTGGATTAAATTTTGCCAAAAACGATAAATCGGGGCGGATGCTTTTAATGGAGGGATACATGGATGTCATCTCTCTCCATCAGGCAGGGATTGGAAATGCAGTGGCGTCCTTGGGAACCGCCTTTACCTCGGAACAGGCAAGGCTACTCAAAAAGTATGCCCCAAAGGCAGTGCTTTGCTACGACGCAGACCAAGCCGGGCGAAAAGCGACCCTCCGTGCCGGAGAGATTCTCACCGAGGCGGAAATCAAAACCAAGGTGATGACGGTGACGGACGGAAAGGACCCGGACGAGTTTATCAAGGCAAGAGGGGCAGATATGTTCCGGATTCTGGTGGAGCAGGCAAAACCTCTCCTCATGTATAGAATTGACGAGGTCAAGAAAGAATATGACCTGGAAGATACCGAGCAAACCATTGAATTTATCGAGAAAACGGCTAATATCTTAGCCGAAATCAAGAATCCGGCGGAGCGGGAACTGTATCTCAAACAGGTGGCAAAGGCGGCTGATGTCAGCCCAGAGGGCCTGGATGCCCAGGTAAAAGTTCTCATGCGAACCCGAAATGTCTTGGAAGAGAAGAAGCGGGAGCGTCAGGAACGCCGAGCCTTTGAAGAACGAACCGGGGGCAGACGGGATTTGGATGCTATGGGCATCCGGAATGCAGAACGGTTGCTTTTAAACCTAATGACCGATGCCGGCGTTTTAAAACGAGTCAGGGCGGCGGGAATTGTGCCGGCGGATTTTGGAGAGGGACTACATAGAAACTTGGCAACGTGGCTACTGAAAACCCCAGAAGGGCGGGATGCCGATGTCCATGCACTTCTTGCGGAACTTTCTCCGGAAGAAACCGAACCGGTGACCAGTATTTTTATGGACGATAAAAACATTGAAGATAAAGGAAAAGCCTGTCAGCGGCCAATGGAAATGTTGCTGGCACAGAAAGCAAAGCAGCGGCAAAGCCAGTTGATGGAAGATGATGACTTGGCGGCTCTCGATAAAATGCTGAAAGAAAAACGATAGGAGGAATTGATGGTGGAACACGAAAACAAGACGACGACCAGCAAAAAAGTTTTACTCCAACAACTCATGGAGGAAGGCAAAAAGAAAGGAATGCTGGATTATAAAGAAATCAGCGATAAATTAGAGGAACTGGATTTAGATGCCGGTCAGATTGATAAGATTTATGAATACTTAGAAAAACACGGCGTGGAGATTGTGGGTAACTTAGAAGAAGACTTAGATCTTTTTGAAGAAGATGACATGGAAGAGATTACCCAAGAGGAATTGGATGACATGTCAGTGCCGGACGGGGTTAGCGTTGATGATCCGGTGCGGATGTATTTAAAAGAAATCGGTAAAGTTCCCTTGCTTTCTTCCGCAGAAGAAACCGAACTCGCCCAAAAGATGGCAGAGGGCGACAGAGCGGCAAAACGGAAATTGGCAGAGGCCAACCTCCGTCTGGTAGTCAGCATTGCCAAGCGTTATGTGGGCAGAGGTATGTTGTTCTTGGATTTGATTCAAGAGGGTAACTTAGGTCTGATTAAAGCGGTAGATAAGTTTGACTATACCAAGGGCTATAAGTTCAGTACCTATGCAACCTGGTGGATTCGCCAAGCCATCACCCGTGCTATCGCCGACCAGGCAAGAACCATCCGGATTCCGGTTCACATGGTAGAAACCATCAATAAACTGGTTCGAGTATCCCGTCAGTTGGTGCAGGAACTGGGCCGTGACCCCCTGCCGGAAGAAATTGCAAGAGAACTGAATATGCCCGTGGATAAGGTGGGCGAGATTATGAAGATTGCCCAGGAACCGGTATCCTTAGAAACTCCTATCGGCGAAGAAGAAGACAGCCACCTGGGGGATTTTATCCAGGACGATGACGCACCGGCACCCTCCGATGCGGCAACCTTTACTCTTTTGAAAGAGCAACTGGCAGATGTGTTGGGAACCCTGACCCCCAGAGAAGAAAAGGTGCTTCGGCTCCGGTTTGGCTTAGACGACGGCAGAGCAAGAACCCTGGAGGAAGTGGGTAAGAAGTTTAACGTAACAAGAGAGCGTATCCGGCAGATTGAGGCAAAAGCCCTCCGGAAACTCCGTCACCCCAGCCGCAGCAGAAAGTTAAAGGATTATTTAGAATAAAAAAAGAACCGTGCAATGCACGGTTCTTTTTCTCTTTATTTTCCGTCCGCGTCTGCCTTGCGGATTTCGGCACGTTTGATCTTGCCGCCCAAGGTTTTAGGCAGTTCGTCTACGAATTCTACCACACGAGGATATTTATAAGGTGCGGTCACTTTCTTTACATGGTTTTGCAGTTCTTTTATCAGTTCGTCCGAGGGTTCCCAACCCTTGGCAAGAACGATGGTGGCTTTGACCACTTGCCCGCGGATGGGGTCAGGTGCGCCGGTGATGGCACATTCTACCACAGCCGGGTGTTCAATGAGAGCACTTTCTACCTCAAAAGGACCAATTCGGTAACCGGAACACTTGATGACATCATCGTCACGGCCTACAAACCAGTAGTGTCCGTCTTCGTCCCGCCATGCCACATCGCCGGTATCGTAATACGCGCCGCCCAATGCTTTTTGGGTCAGTTCCGGGTTCTGGTAGTAGCCGGTCATGAGTCCTGCCGGGGGATTTTCCCGAACACCCTCTACCACGATCTTGCCCTCTTCGCCGTCTGCGGCATGGGTGCCGTCGGCGTTGATTAAGGTTAAGTTGTAAAGGGGTGAGGGTTTTCCCGTAGAACCGATTTTTGGTTCAAACCATTGGAAGTTAGCCAAAATAACGGTGGATTCCGTCTGACCAAATCCCTCATAAAGTCTAAGGCCGGTGTGTTCCAACCAACGGTTGTAAACTTCCGGATTCAAAGGCTCACCGGCGGTGGTGCAATGCTGGATGGAAGATAAATCATACTTGGACAAATCCTCTTGCAGCATAAACCGGAACATGGTGGGCGGAGCACAGAAGGTAGTAATCTGATATTTTTCCATCTTTTCCAAAAGTTTGGTGGGGATGAACTTGTCCATATCATAGGCAAAGATGACCGCGCCGCAAAGCCATTGTCCGTAAATCTTGCCCCAGGAGAATTTCGCCCAACCAGAATCGGAAACACTCATATGCAGTTTGTTTTCCTGTACCTGATGCCAGTACTTGGCGGTAACAATATGTCCCAAAGGATAGGTGCAACTGTGTTGAACCATTTTAGGCATCCCGGTGGTTCCGGAGGTAAAGAACACCAAAAACGGATCGGTGGCTTTGGTTCTGTCTGCCTCAGCAACATCTAAGGTGTCCGGCATATCTTGGATGGCGGTATCAAACCGTACCCAGCCCTCCCGGTCTTCCTCTACCAGAATTCGGGTGGAAAGGGTCTCGGTCTCTTCCATCGCAGATTCCACCTGCTCCATGACAAAAGTATCGTTCACACAAACAATCGCCTTAATTTTTGCTGCGTTGGAGCGATACACAATATCTTTTTTGGTCAGTTGCAGGGAGCCGGGAATCAACACGGCGCCCAATTTGTGAAGAGCCACCGCGCAAACCCAGTATTCCCAACGGCGACGGAGGACCAACAAAACGGCGTCGCCTTTTTGAATGCCGATGGAGAGGAAATAATTGGCAGTCTTATTAGAGAGCCGCATTATATCTGCAAAGGTAAAGATTTTCTCGTTGCCGTGGTCGTCGCACCAAACCAAGGCTTTTTTGTTTTCATCTTGTTTTGCCCAGGCATCGACGACATCGAAACCGAAGTTAAAATACGCGGGGACATTGACCCGGTAATTCTCTTTAAAGTCTTCGTAAGAGTCAAACTCGGTTCTGGGCAAAAAGCGTTCCAATATCATGGTTCTATGTACTCCTTTTTTGGGATTATTCTGCAATAATGGTCAAAAACCGTGCCGGCTGGTCGCTGCCGCAGGATTGACCGTGGGGATAGGTGGGATTGAAATAGGCACAATCCCCGGCGTTTAAGGTGTAAACCTTGCCGTTCCAATGGAGATTGACCACACCCTCCAAGACGTAGTTGAATTCCTGACCGCCATGGGTAACAGGAGCAGGTTCGGAGTCATCCGGGTAGAGGTTTGCCATCATAGGTTGCATCACTTTCCCGGCATAACGGTATGCCAAATCTTCCAAGTGATAACCGGGATACCGCTTAACACCTGCCGCTTCACCGGCACGAACCACCTGCAGGGTGGTAAGTTTTGCACTGACGCCGGTCATGATTTCAGATAAATCTACCCCACAGAGGTTTGCAATGTTGCAAATCTGGCTGATGGGGATGGTGCTGGCATTCTGTTCATAAGCCAGATATTCCTCGGTGGAAAGCCCTAACTTTTCCGCAAATTCTTCCGGGGTATAACCGCAGGCATCGCGGAGTTCCGCAATCCGACGGGTAATATCTTTGATTTCTTCCGTTTCAAATCTTTCTTTCATGGTTTCAGCTCCTTTTCCGCCAACGGCTGAATTTTATCTTAATATTATACTGCATATGCAGAGAAATTTCAACTATTTTATAAGAATTTTCTCAGGATGCTTGAAAAATTTTCATTTAGATATTATACTATATAGAATAAAGGAGGGGTAAACCCCATGAAACTGTTTCATCATTCTCATGATACTTTTTATCGCAATCCCTTTGGTGCAGTGAAAACCGGACAGGAGATTACCCTGCGACTTTTGGCCAGCGAAACGCCTAAGGCGGTCTGGGTGCGTCTTTTCTGCCCGGAGGGAGAAACGCGTATTGATATGACATTAGAAAAGAAAACCGATACCGGTTTTCTCTATCAGGCAACCATACAGGCAGGGGAAACCCCCTGTTTGCTTTGGTATGATTTTGTGGCAGAGGGAGAAGAACTTTGCTATTACAGTAATAGTGGCGACGCCCTGGGGGGCGTGGGTACCATGACAGATTTCCCTGCGGGAAACAGTTACCAAATCACCGTTTATGATAAAGACTATCATGCTCCGGTATGGTTCCGGGACCAGATTATGTATCAGATTTTCCCGGACCGCTTTTTTGGGGTGCATGATGGGGAGGTGCCGAAGAAACGGGAGGAGTATATCATCCATCCAAGTTGGAGCGATCCGTTAGCCTTTAACCGGCACCCCTATGAAGATGGCCCTGCCTGCAATGATTTCTACGGCGGGAATCTTCGGGGCATTAGGGCGAAACTTCCTTATTTGAGAGAAATGGGCGTCAGCGTGATTTATTTAAACCCCATCTTTGAGGCGTATTCCAATCATCGTTATGACACCGGAGATTATAAGAACATTGATCCAATCTTGGGCGATATCCAAGACTTTGAGGAACTTTGCAACGAGGCAGAAAGATACGGAATTCGTATCATCTTAGACGGCGTATTCAGCCACACCGGCGCCGATAGTATCTATTTTAATAAATACGGTTGCTATGGTCAGGGTCAGGGGGCGTTCCAGAATCCGGACTCCCCTTATCGAAACTGGTATCAGTTTGGCAATTATCCGGACTATCAAAGTTGGTGGGGATGCAGTAATCTGCCCAATGTAAATGAGATGGAAGAATCCTATCTTGACTATATTCTTCGGGATGAAGACGCCGTCATCAAAAAATGGATTCGCCACGGTGCTGCCGGCTGGCGTCTGGATGTGGCAGATGAATTGCCGGATGAATTTATTCAGATATTACGGAAAGAATTAAAAAGGGAAAATCCGGAGGCGGTGCTGATTGGCGAAGTATGGGAAGATGCCTCTAATAAAATTGCATATAGTAAGCAAAGAGAATATCTGTTGGGGAAAGAACTGGACAGCGTGATGAATTACCCCTTCCGGGACCAGGCTTTGGCTTTCTTGATGGGACATATCGACGCCACGGAGATGAACCACCGGTTTTTATCCCAGATGGAGAATTATCCCGTGGAGATTCTTTATAGCCTGATGAACATGCTTGGCACCCATGACACCATGCGGGTCAAATCCTTGCTTGGCGGTATGGGCGCTGATTGTGGCGATGCCCGGTTAGATTCCCAAAGGGAGGAACTTGCTACAAAACGACTGATGCTGGGAAGTTTCTTGCAAATGACCTTCTATGGCGTACCCTGTATCTATTACGGAGATGAAGCGGGAATGCAGGGGGGCAAAGACCCCTTTAACCGCGGCACTTATCCGTGGCGGGCGGTAGACCCGGAACTTCGAAGTTGGTATTGCAGATTGGGACAGTTACGAAGAGAAATGGGATGTTTACGCTGTGGATATTTTAAGCCGTTGTACGCCAAAGGCGGCGTCTATATCTATACTCGGTATTTTGAAGATGGCAAAGATCCCTTTGGGGAGATGGGGGATGGCAGCATGGCCCTTTGTCTTGTGAATCGGGATGAAAGCCCGGCAGATGTTACGCTTGTTTTGCCGGAAGTGTTGCAAACCACCATGAAAGATGTATTTAGCAAGGAAGAAGTAACCTTCGCCGAGGGGGAAATTGCTTTGCACTTGCCACCACTTTCTGCACGGATTTTCGTGGGAAACGGAGAAAATGTCCGGGAAAATAAAAATATCAAAAAAATGAAAAAAAGTACTTGACAAGAGAGAGATGACGTGATATACTAAGTAGGCTGTCCCCTGAGAGG
>JAZSKV010000046.1:0-5612 GCA_045534975.1 Ructibacterium sp.
GCATACATTTCGGTCCACTCATAGTTTGCGCCTGCGGCGGCATCCTCTAAATTAGTCATAGTATCGGGAATAGCACCGTCGTGCAAAAGCTTAAACCAAATTTTTGCGTGCTCTTTCTCATTATTAGCGGTTTCCTCAAAAAGCTCGGCAATTTGAACGAAACCATCCTTTTTAGCTTTTGAAGCATAGTAGGTATACTTGTTTCTTGCCTGGGATTCTCCGGCAAAAGCCGCCCATAAATTCGCTTCGGTTTTACTACCTTTTAATTCCATGATAAAATCCTCCTATATGAAAATATATTTTCTTCTTTCGTAAAAATATGTCTAAAAGGCATTGTTTCTTCGGAAATCTTCTGGTGTGATGCCCTCTGCCTTTTTAAAGACCGCACAGAAATAACTGGGGTCTTTGAACCCTACCGTGGTGGCAACTTCCTTGACCTTCCAGTTATCGGGAGAGCAGAGATACCGCTTTGCCATATTTAGCCGTAAGGTGGTGAGATATTTCAGGGGCGTGGTACCAAATACTGATTGAAACAGCCGGCAAAGGTGGTTGGTGGTAACGCCGATGGCGGCCGCCATATCTTGCAGGCTCAAATCTTCCGGGTAGCGGGTTTTCAGCATTTCAATCACAGGAAGAAGCCTCTGGTAACGCTCGTTTCTGGAAATCCGCTCCGCACGGGGCGGTTGGTTTTTATATTCCGCAACCTGAATCAAAAGTTTATAGAGGAGTGCCGAAACTTTCACTTCTTTGTCCGGGTCACTTTCCGACCAGAACATATCGGAAATGGTATCAACTTGGGCATCAAAGGACTCTAAATTGTGAATGTGAAAGACCTCGCTCTTGCCAAAGGAGAAATAATCCATCAGGTTTTCCGCGCCGTCACCGGCAAATACAATCCAACGTACCCCCCATGAGGAATCCTTGGCATAGTAGGAGTGGGGAATATCGGGACGGAAGAAAAAGGCATCGCCGGCGGAAATGGTGTATTGCTGGTCTTCAATTTCCAAAATGCCATTGCCGTAAAGACAATATAAAACCTGATACCCCTGAAAACCGTCCGGACGAACAATTTGCCGTTGGTTGGCAGGAGCGCCAATTCCCACCACGTAAAGGGGTAAGAGTCTGGTTTTGTTTAAGGGCCTTGGTGAAGTCATAAGCGCAAACCTCGTCTATCTAAAATTCTGCTTTTATTATACGACAAAAAGATTTTTTTTGCAAGACCTATCGGGTTTTTTAGAGGACAACTTGTTTTTTAAGAACTTTTTTGATATACTATATTAGAAAGTTATCCTTGAGGAGGTTATCCTATGAAAGTCTTATTGATTAACGGAAGCCCGAAAGAAAAAGGCTGTACCTATACGGCGTTATGTGAAGTGGCAAGCGCCTTAGAAAAAAGGGAGATTGAAACGGAAATCGTACATATCGGCAGAGAGCCTATCCGTGGCTGTCTGGGTTGCGGCGGTTGTGCTAAGTCCGGAAAAGGTCTTTGTGTCTTTGATGACGATTCGGTCAATGTCATCATCGAAAAAGCCAAAGAGGCAGATGGCATCGTTGTGGGAACGCCGGTACATTACGCGGCGGCATCTGGTGGAATTACTGCCTTGATGGACCGGGTCTGCTACGCCGGGGGAAAAAATCTAACGCTAAAACCTGGGGCTTGTGTGGTCAGTTGCCGCCGGGGCGGTGCTAGTGCAGCCTTTGACCAGATCAACAAATATTTCAGTATTTTACATATGCCGATTGTTTCTTCTAATTATTGGACCATGGTTCATGGGAATACCCCGGAGGAAGTAAAAAAAGACGAAGAGGGAATACAGACCATGCGTCAACTGGGCGAGAATATGGCGTGGCTCTTACAATCCATTGCAGCAGGAAAAACTGCCGGTGTACCTGCCCCGGTGGTAGAAGAAAAAATCAAAACCAATTATATTCGATGAACACCAACCCCATATGTGATGAAACATATGGGGTGTTTTTATGGCTCTTTGCATAAATCTTCCTGTCCTGGGTACACTGAGAAAAAAGATAGGAGGTTTCTTATGAAAGCGTATATTGGAATTATCGATGTGTCTGCCAGGGAAATTTTAGACTCCAGAGGAAATCCCACCCTGGAGGTGGAAGTCTATGCAGAAGATGGAATTTTAGGTCGAGCGTCAGTTCCCTCTGGTGCTTCCACCGGCGCTTTTGAAGCCTGTGAACTCCGGGACGGGGACAGCGCTCGTTATGGGGGACAGGGTGTCAAGATGGCAGTAGAAAATGTCAATGGACCGATCTGTGAAGCCTTGATTGGCATGAATGTTTTAGATCAGGTACGGATTGACCAAACCATGATTGCCTTAGATGGCACAGAGAATAAGAGTAAACTGGGTGCCAATGCCATTTTAGGAGTATCTTTGGCATGTGCCAAAGCCGCAGCCATTGGTGTGGGACAGAGTTTGTATGCTTATATCGGCGGCGTGCAGGCTCACGTTTTGCCGGTGCCGATGATGAATATTCTAAATGGCGGCAAGCACGCGGATAATTCTCTCAGTTGTCAGGAATTTATGATTATGCCAACCGGTGCGGATAGTTTTGGGGAGGCACTGCGGTGGTGTTCCCAAGTCTTTCATATTTTAAAAGGCGTGCTCAAACGTAAGGGATATTCCACAGCGGTGGGTGATGAGGGGGGCTTTGCTCCTGATTTAGAAAGTGATGAAGAAGCCATCAAATTGATTTTAGAGGCCATTGAGGAGGCGGGATTCCAAGCGGGGATCGACTTTCAAATCGCCCTGGATCCGGCGTCTACCGAGATGTATGAAGAAGCCAAGAAACAAGGAAAAGAGGGTAGTTATTGTTTCTGGAAACAAGGAAAGATGTTAAGTCGGGAAGAAATGGTGGATTTTTGGGAAGACTGGGTGGAGAAGTACCCCATTATCTCTATTGAAGACGGTATGGCAGAAGAAGATTGGGAAGGATGGAAAATGCTGACCAACCGGATTGGGAAAAAGGTACAGTTGGTGGGAGATGACCTTTTTGTCACCAACACCAAGCGATTACAAAAGGGAATATCCCAAGGGGTTGCCAATAGTATCTTGATTAAAGTCAACCAAATCGGAACCCTGACCGAAACCTTGCAGGCGGTTCAAACGGCAGAACGAGCTGGTTATACCGCGATTATTTCCCACCGTAGCGGGGAAACCGAGGACACTACCATTGCAGATTTGGCAGTAGCATTAAACAGCGGACAAATCAAAACCGGCGCGCCATCCCGAACCGACCGGGTGGCAAAATATAATCAACTGCTTCGGATTGAAGAGGAGTTAGAGGAGATTGCCCTCTACCCTGGCAAAGCGGCATGGTATAATTTAAAATAGAAAACGGGTCTACGTTCGTAGACTCGTTTTCTGTTTCAAAATGATTACTCTAAAATTACAACACACACAATCCACAGAGTTTTCCACAGGAAATCTTGTGAAAATACGGAAAAAATTGTCGTTTTCCCCACTTTCCTACGGGAATTTATCCAGAGGATGAGGGAAGAAAAGGGAAGAGTGAATAAGTAAAAATCCGCACACTTCGTGTGCTGATTTTTTGGCTGCCTGATCAGGATTCGAACCCGAACAAAATGAGTCAGAGTCATTTGTGCTACCCTTACACAATCAGGCAATATATGGTGCGAGCAGTGGGACTTGAACCCACACGCCATAAGCACACGCCCCTCAAACGTGCCTGTCTGCCGGTTCCAGCATGCTCGCAGATTGTAGGTCTCCCGAAAAAACAGAATCTTCCGGGCAACTGCCGACCAATATATTATAATAGGAGATGCTGGATTTGTCAAGGCTTTTTTGAAAATTTTCTCAAAGTTTCTTTTGGGGAATGGGAAAGAGAAAAACCTACTTCCATACGAAAGTAGGTTTCCCGTTTTCATGAAAATGATACATTTTCTGTCTTCTTCATTTTGAAGATGGTACGCAACAAACCCCGTAACATTTTAGGAGCCTTTACCACAACGATTTGCATAACAATCCCCTTTCCGGAACCAAAATTATTTTTTGCACAGACGCCGGATTCCCCAAAGGACTAAGGCGCCGCCAAAGAAGAAAATCAAAAACTGATAGGGAATGAGATAGGCGAGCATAATTCCTACGCCGGCGGAAATCAGGGCGATTCCCAAAGTGCCGGCATGACAGGATTTTCGGTTTCTTCCCACAGACTGCACCACCTTTCCATGACGCTGTACATAATACCTATTTTACTATATTCAAATTCAGGAATTTGGTGCAAAAAAACAGAGGGCAAAGCCCTCTGTTTTTTTATGATTATTTCGCATATTCAATGGCACGAAGTTCCCGAATGACATTGACTTTAATCTGACCGGGATATTCCATATTCTCCTCAATCTGTTTCACAATGTCTTTTGCCATCAAGATGGTTTCGTCATCGCTAACACTGTCTGACTTCACCATGATACGAACCTCACGGCCGGCCTGGATAGCAAAGGAGCGTTCAACCCCCTTAAAGGAGTTAGCAATTTCTTCTAACTGTTCCAGACGCTTGATGTAAGACTCTAAGTTTTCACGGCGAGCCCCCGGACGAGCAGCGGAGATACCGTCTGCCGCCTGAACCAAGCATGCCTCAATGGTCTTAGGCTCAATATCCCCATGGTGGGCTAAGATAGCGTGAACAACCTTGTCGTTTTCCTTATACTTCTTGGCAACGTCACCGCCGATGGTAACGTGAGAACCCTCAACCTCGTGGTCAATGGCTTTACCAATATCATGGAGCAATCCGGCACGCTTTGCCAGCGCAACGTCGGCACCTAGTTCCCCTGCCATCAAACCGGCTAAGTGAGAAACTTCAATGGCATGCTGGAGAACATTCTGTCCATAACTGGTTCTGTATTTCAGCCGACCCAGCAGACGAACCAACTCAGGATGTAATCCGTGAACATGGGTCTCAAAGGTAGCCCGTTCACCCTCCTGCTTGATGATGTTGTCCACTTCCTTGGTGGCTTTTTCTACGGTTTCTTCAATCCGACCCGGATGAATCCGACCGTCTACAATCAGTTTTTCCAGGGACCGGCGGGCGATTTCACGCCGAACCGGGTCAAAACCGGAGAGAATAACGGCTTCCGGTGTATCGTCAATAATCAGGTCAACCCCGGTCAGGGTTTCAATGGTCCGGATATTCCGTCCCTCACGACCGATGATACGGCCTTTCATATCGTCACTTGGCAGTTGTACCACAGAAACGGTGGTTTCTGTCACCTGGTCTGCGGCACAGCGCTGAATAGCGCCGGTAATAATTTGACGGGCTTTGGTTTCTGCCTCGTCCTTGGCCTGCTCTTCAATGCTCTTAATCAGCATGGCCTTTTCATGCTTGATATCGTCCTCTACCTGTTTGAGCAAAAATTCTTTTGCCTGTTCTACGCTGAAGTCAGCGATTTTTTCTAACTGTGCAAGTTGCAGTCCCTTTACCCGGGCAACCTCTGCCTGCATCTCTTCTAACTCGTTGTATTTCTTCTGAATCTGCTCTTCTTTGTTTTCCAGCATCTGGGTCTTTTTGTCGATGGTATCTTCCTTTTGCTATACACGTCTTTCCTGCCGTTGTAAGTCAGCACGGCGGTCTTTAAT
>JAZSKV010000030.1:0-8630 GCA_045534975.1 Ructibacterium sp.
TGACGCCCGTCATCAACTGTTCTTTCATCTTCATCAACTCTTAAATCCATCCCCACAGGACAAAATTTCCTATGAGTATATTTCAACTAATATATTATAGCACAATTTTTTCAAAATGAAAATGTTTTTTCAAAAAATATATAAATTTTTTCTTCCCTCCCCGTTTCGACAGATTAAATGGGAAATTTTGGATATCATATTCTTGTAACAATTACGGAGGTGGAATTATGAAAGACACTAAAGAAGAAAAGGGAATGGAGGTCACTCTGTTCCCCCAAAAGAAACGAATCAGCAATCCCGTTTCGAGCATTACCTTGCCGGAGGCACTCCTTAGCAGTATAGGAATCTTGGTGGCAAGGGCAACGCTGCTGCCTGGTCTTGCACCATTTGGGCTGGCTTTTCTGGCGATGGAACGGAAATTTTCTTTTCGGAGTTTGATGACGCTGCTGATGGTGGTAGTCGGCTATGCCAGTCTTGGCAGTTGGGCATCCCTTCGCTACATAGCAGCCAGTGTGGTTTTTGCCGCCGGACTTCTCTTTTTGGAACGAGGGAGGGAATTGTCCCTTGGTGGCGCCATTGCCTTAGGTTCTGGCAGTATTTTGGTTATGGATGCGGTCTTTATTCTCTGGGATGGGTTCTCAATAGGAAACCTCCTCTTACTCCTTTTTGACCTTTCCTTGGTTGCATTGGGGGTCCTTGCCTTTGACCATTGCCGGAGCCTATCCTCCGAGAATTTTAGGAAAGAAACCCCAACCGGAGAGGAAAAACTCAGCCTTTATGTGTTAAGCGCTGTGACTTTGCTCAGTTTCCAAAGCCTTTCCTTTGGGGACTGGTTTTCGGTTGCCAATGCGCTGGGGTTTTTACTCTTGGGAACCATCGCCATTTCCGGCGGGTTGCAAAGCAGTATGATTGCCGGCTTCGCCATTGGCTTTTTACTGGGATTTCAAACAGACCTTTTGGCTTGTCTATCTATCTTTGGGGTTTGTGGTCTGGTCTGCGGTCTTTTTTGGCAAGCACAAAGACAATGGGTTGCAGGAAGTCTTGCTCTCTCCGGGCTTCTTCTTTCTTCCTATGCCTATGGCAGCGGGATTCCGGCAGTACATTTTACCGAGGCGCCGATAGCAGGATTACTTCTCTTTTTCCTACCCCTATCGGTTTTCCGGAAAATCCGTCCCTTTACCCAGTTTCAAGCCCCGGATTCCCAAGGCAGCAATCCCTATAAAACCCATGTGCAATCCAAACTCTCCTTGGTGGCAGATTCTTTTCATACCCTATCCGAAACCTTTGTCCGCATCTCGGACCGGGAAGAAAAAACAAACACACAAGAGATTGCCGCCCTCTTTGATACTGCTGCCGAACACGTCTGTCGGAGTTGCAGTCGGATGCAGGACTGCTGGAACCGGAATTTCCACGACACCTATACTGCTGTCTTTCAATTATTAGAAAAGTTAGAGCGAAAAGGCAAGGTTGAGTCAGAGGATGCCGCCCCCTATCTGGCTGACCGGTGTTTACGGCTTCCCTCCTTAACCCGAGAGGTCAATCGCCTGTATGAACTGCATCAAATTAATCAGGTCTGGAAATGCAAACTCAGCGAAAACCGGATGCTGGCAGGGGAACAGTTCAGCGGTGTGGCAGAAATTCTCACCCGGCTCCGGGATGATTTGGACTATGATATTGCCCCGGACCAACTGGCAGCCCAGGAACTTCGGTGTCGGTTAGAATCTTCCGGCATCCCGGTCCAGGATATTCAGGTAACGGATGCCCCCGCCGGTCGCCAGACTGTTCGGTTAACCGTAGAGGACGGCATCGAACCTGACCGGATTCTGCCCACCCTCAAAAGTGTGTTGGGGAAAAATTTCACCCTCTCCGGCTCTTTGGATATGCCGGTTCTGCAATTTCGGGAGGCACCGGAGTTTACCATTGACGCCGCCTTCGCCTCTACCGGCTTGGATGGGGAATCCGGGGACTCCCTGCTCTTCCATCCTCTCCACAACGGAAAATATCTTGCCACCCTCAGCGACGGCATGGGAACCGGGCAAAGAGCCAACCGGGAAAGCAGCGCTACCATTACCCTGTTGGAGGCCTTTATGGACGCCGGGTTTGATAAAACAGTGGCGGTGAAACTCATCAACTCCATCATGGTCATGAAATCGGCAGGGGAAGCCTTTGCCACCGTGGATATGTGTATGATTGACCTCTATACCGGAGAAGCAGAGTTTATCAAAAACGGTGCGGAACCCAGTTATATCAAGCGAGAGCAAACTACTGAAACGGTCCGTGCTGCCTCGTTGCCGCTGGGGGTTCTCTCCGGGGTGGAGGCAGAAACCTTTGCCCATCGTCTTGCCGCCGGGGATACCATCGTCATGGTCAGCGATGGTTTGGAACTCCGGGAAAGCGGCGAAACCTGGATTCGACGTGCTCTGGAGGAATTCCCCGAAGATATCTCCACCCAGGAACTGGCTGACCGGATTATGCAGCGTTCGGTAGAACTCAAAGGTGGCGTGGCTGATGATGATATGACCATCCTGGTCCTTCGCTTTTTAAAGACAGCGTAAAACTTTTCTACGGCCTCCTAACGAGGCCGTTTTTGTTTGACATTCCGGCGAAAATATGGTATCGTTAAAAGGAAGAAATGAGAAACAAGGAGGTGGAGAAATGACCGATGAAAAAGACTTAATTGCCAAGGCACAAGAGGGTGACCCGATGGCATTTGAAACACTGATTGCCAATCACCAGAAACAGATTTTCTCCATCGCCTATCGCATTGCGGGGAACCCGGAAGACGCTGCAGATATGGCCCAGGAAGTTCTGGTGAAAATCTTTAAAAACTTAAAGAATTTTCAGGGAAATTCCAAGTTTTCCACCTGGCTCTATCGGGTAGCCACCAACACCTGTCTGGATGAGCAAAAAAAGTCCCGGCGGCATACTGCTTATTCTCTGGATGCGGAACTTAGCACCGAAGAGGGTTCTATGGCTACCGAACTGACCGATACCGGTCCTACCCCAGAACAGGCCTTGGAGCGGCGCACCCTGCAAACAGCAGTGAATGACGCCATCTCCAAACTCCATGACGAGCATAAAAAAGTTTTGATTCTTCGGGATATTCAGGGATTTTCCTATGAGGAAATCGGAGCCATTTTACAATGCTCCGAGGGTACTGTAAAATCCCGTATCAACCGCGCCCGGGCAAACCTCAAAAAAATTTTATTGAAAAACAGGGAACTATTTGACGGCGATTTCGTCTAAGTAAAGGAAAGCAGAAGAATATTCCCACCCGGAAAGCGGGAAACTAACAGGAAGGAGGCGATAGCCGTGCATCATTGCCATGATATTCAAAAAAATCTTTGGGCTTTTCTCTGTGGAGAAACCACCCCGGCTAAACAGGCAGCCATCCACGCGCATTTGCAGGGTTGTCCCTCATGCCAAAGCGAATACGAAAAACTCAAACAGATTCAGGGGGCCATGCAGACCGATATATCTTCTTCTATGCCGGAAGATTTTGCAGATTCTCTCCACCTGAAACTGATGGCAGCCGCAGAGGAACTATCTGCCCCCTCTCTTTGGGAGAGATGCAAAGACAGCATGGAAAAATTCCGGCGATACGGTGCCTGGAAAACAGTGGCTCCGGCGCTGGTTTGTCTGGTGCTGGTGGTTGGGGTCTTCTCCACCGGTCTTTATCAACAGTGGCAGAACACCAATCCCATTTTAGGCCCCACGCCTACCCCCACCGAAACGGTAACGCCGGCTGTAACAGAGAGTCCGCAAGTGACGACTCCCACACCAAAGCCGAAACAGGAAACTGTTTCCACCCCCACAGAGGCTCCCCGGATATCGGTGAGCGACCCTGTGGCTGCGGCAGAAGAACCGGTGATCCCAGCAGAAGCGGAACATATTCCGGCTCCGGCATCTATGGCGGGAGAAACGGAACCGAACAATCCCGGTAGCGCGTATGGGCTTTCCAGACAACAACCGACGATTTATCAAATAAAGGTTTTAGACCCAACCGCATTTTTAACTGGTTGGCAAGAAGACTGGCAAATCTATCAACCAGACCTTCATCCGGCAGAACTGATCCCCGGCATGGACGATTCTTCCATTATTCTGGAACTTGATACATCCGCTTTCCAAAGCCTTCAATATTATGCTGAAAAGACAGGCATAAAAAGCCAAACCATCCAGGAAAACGAAATTCCAAGAGAGACCCTGGTGATCATCACCGGAAATGAGGAATAATTTATGGGAAAACTTCTGCTAATTGACGGAAACAGTATTTTAAACCGTGCTTACTATGGAATCAGACCCTTGACGGCACCGGATGGGACCCCCACCAACGCCGTCTATGGTTTTTTGAATATTCTTTTTAAGCATTTGGAAGAAGAAAAACCGGACTATCTTTGTGTTGCCTTTGATGTGAAAGCAAAGACGTTCCGGCATAAAATGTATGATTTATATAAGGCACAAAGAAAACCTGCACCGGAAGATTTTCTGGTACAACTGCCCCTGATGAAAGAAATCCTGGGGGCGATGGGTTGTGCCTGTATCGAAAAAGAAGGTTACGAGGCGGACGATTTAATCGGTACCGTCTCGTTGTTTTGTGAGAAGACAGGCGTCGATTGCCGGATTCTCACTGGCGATAAAGATGATTTGCAGTTAGCCTCCCCCTCCACCATCATCAAACTGGTGATTACTCGGATGGGACAGACCACCACCACCGATTACACGGATAAAGAAGTTCTGGAAAAATACGGCGTGATGCCGTCAGAATTCATTGACGTCAAGGGCTTGATGGGGGATACTTCCGACAACATTCCCGGAGTCAAGGGCATTGGTGAAAAGACCGCCTTTTCTTTGATTCAGAATTACAAGAGTATTGATGCTATTTATGAAAACTTAGACCAATTAGATATCACCGATTCGGTCCGGAAGAAACTGGCGGCAGACCGGGAATCTGCCTTTTTAAGCAAGACCCTTGCCACCATTGACCGGGAAGTACCCATGGACCTCAATCTGGAAAATTTCCGGGTGGGAGGCTATGACAACGAGGCGCTTTCTGCGCTTTTTACCCGGCTGAATTTTAAATCGTTCCTCCAAAAATTGAATCTTCCGGCAGCAGGTTCCGCTGCAATCGAAGAAATCCACGGGGCTTTGAACCTGCTTTCGGAGGGTGACTTTCTTGCCCAGCTCCCCAAAGAGGGAAAGGTTTGGTACCGGTTAGAAATGACCGACCATGGCCGGCAACTTTATGCCACCTTAGACGGCAAAGAAATTCTTGGGGTGACACCGGTCACCATAGACGGACTTCGGACATTTTTTGGCAATCCCAATCTTTCCAAATGCGGCTTTTACGCCAAAGAGGATATGCTCAAACTCCATGACCTTGGCATTGATTTTCAAAACCTTGGTTTTGATGTAATGATTGCGGCATATCTGGCAGAACCCACCCAAAACAGTTATGATTTAGAAACGCTGTCCCTCACCTATCTTCACAGCACCCTGACCGAAACAGAAGTCCGCACCGAAGAAGACGGACAGATGGCTATGTGCTTTGACGAAAAGGATTCCACTCGAAATCAAAGGGCTGCCGACTGTCTTGCCGCAACCTATCACCTGCAGACATACTTTGAAAAACGGCTGGAAGAAGACGGACAGCACGACCTTTATTACAAGGTAGAACTCCCTTTGGTGGAAGTTCTTGCCGATATGCAGAAAACCGGTGTCTATGTGGACAAAGAGGCGCTTTCTGCCTTTGGAGAAATGCTGAGCGGGAAAATTGCCGAACTCACCGGCGAAATCTATGACCTTGCCGGAGAAGAATTTAATATCAATTCTCCCAAACAGTTGGGGGAAGTTCTTTTCCAGAAACTGGGTCTTCCCGGAGGTAAGAAAAACAAAAACGGTTATTCCACCAATGTGGATGTTTTAAATCGGCTCACCGAACACCATCCCATTGCCGGTAAGGTTTTGGAGTTCCGGCAACTCTCTAAACTCCAATCCACCTATGTGGAGGGTTTGCTCCCCATGATTGATAAAAAGACCGGGCGGATTCACTCTAACTTTAACCAGACGGTAACTGCTACCGGTCGAATCAGCAGTACCGAACCGAATCTGCAAAATATTCCGGTACGGACCGAACTGGGTCGGGAAATCCGGCGGATGTTTGCCGCCGAGGGGGAAGACCGATGCTTGGTGGATGCTGACTACTCCCAAATTGAACTTCGGGTTCTGGCACACATTTCCGGTGATGAAACCATGCAGAATGCCTTTATTCAAGAAGAGGACATCCATACCCGGACCGCCTCTCAGGTCTTTGGGGTTCCTATGGAAGAAGTCACACCCATTATGCGTTTCCGGGCTAAAGCCGTGAATTTTGGTATTGTTTATGGTATTGGCGCCTTTTCCTTAGCCCAGGATTTAAAGATTCCCATGAAAGAGGCGGACGCTTATATCAAAGGCTATCTCAGCCACTATCCCAAAGTGGATGCCTATATGAAACAAGCGGTGGTAGATGCCAAAGAGACCGGCTATGCCAAGACGTTGCTGGGTCGGCGGAGAAATATGCCGGAACTCAAAGCCTCCAACCGGATTACCCAGGCCTTTGGAGAACGGGTCGCTATGAATGCACCCATTCAAGGCAGTGCCGCAGACATCATTAAAATCGCTATGGTTCAGGTATTTCGGCGGCTGAAAGCCGAGGGTCTCTCTTCCAAACTGATTCTGCAAGTCCATGACGAACTGATTGTGGAGGCAAAAAAATCCGAAGCGACACAGGTAGAAACCATCCTGAAAGAAGAGATGGAAAACGCCTACCGGCTTCAAGTTCCTCTGGTTGTAGATATGAATACCGGGAAAAATTGGTATGACACCAAATAGTTTCTTGCTATTTGGAAAAAACTGATGTATAATATAGAGAAAAGAATGCCAGAGGCATTCTGAAAAAAGGGTTGTTGTTTATGGATGTTAACAAGGTTGCAAAACGGAGAAGTTTTATCATCAATATCGCCTATCTGGCGTTGATTCTGGTCCTGGCTTTCCTCTTCCTGGAGTATGCCCTTGGCTGGATTATGCCTTTCTTACTGGGTTTTATCATTGCAGCAGCGTTGCGACCTCTCATTCGACTGGTCTCCCAGAAAACCAAAATCCCCAAGCGAGTTTGTGCCTTTTTCCTTGTTCTTCTAGGCTATGGTTTGGTGGGTTTTCTTCTTTGGCTGATTGGCAATCATCTTTTCCAGGACATTAAGGAATTTTGCCTGAATCTCCCCACCTTTTACAATCAGGAGATTCTGCCCTTTTTGGAATCTGCCAACCGGGGTCTTTTGGATTTTGCCAAGTTTCTCTCCCCGGACCTTGCCAGTCAGGTTGGCAATGCTTTGTCTTCTATTTTAGATAGTTTGCAGGCATCCCTTTTGAGTATTTCGGCAGATGTTCTGTCGGTACTGGCTGGGGCGTCTACCAAAGTCCCCTTGCTCTTTATCTCTTTGATTTTTACCATCTTGTCCTCCCTGTTTATCAGCATGGACTATGATGGGGTGATTGCCTTTATCAAACGACAGGTTCCCGAAAAGAACAAAGCCATGCTCCGGGACATTCGTTCTTACTTAGGCAAAACCTTATTTAGTTATTGCAGGGCGTACCTGATTTTGATGGGTATTACCTTTATCGAACTTTCTGTGGGCTTCCTTGCCTTACAGGTAAAGAACCCCTTTGGCATTGCTGCCATCACCGCCATTGCAGATATTCTTCCGGTGATTGGTACCGGTACGATTCTGCTTCCCTGGGCATTGATTTCTCTCTTCCAACAACGGGTTTACATGGCTTTGGGGCTCTTGATTCTTTATTTGATTATTACGGCAGTACGGCACTTTATTGAACCGAAAATCGTCAGCGACCAGTTGGGGCTGCCCCCCATTGTGTCCCTGATTTGTATCTATCTTGGCTTTATTTGGTTTGGAGTACTGGGCATTATTCTCTTCCCGGTTACCATGAATATCATTCTGCTCCTCCATCGTGCCGGAAAAATTCATCTCTGGAAATAGAGGATTTACCATGGTAATGAAAGTTTTGCCTTTTGATATGGACGGCACCATGTTTGACACCAAAGTGTTTCCATGGATGCCATGTACCAGGTGGCTTTGCCTTTTGGCAAAGCCATTTTCCCTATTTGATTTCCTTTTCAAAATTTGGGGGTTCCTTGGTACAAAAGAACTCCCTCAAGGATATGCCTAATCCGTCACAGAGCATTTTTAAAGTACCAATGCCCGGATTTTGGCTTTTTCCATATAAAATATTTTTTATGGTTGACGGGGCAACACCTGACTCTGTCGCTAATTGATTAATCGTCATCTGCTTTTCCTTGACAAACATAAAATTCTATTTTTTACCGAAGTATAAGTATTCATAACTGCCTCCTCGCACAACTTTATAGACTAATTATAGTTCTCTTTTGTTGACAAAGCAATCTATATAACAACAAAGGTCGCAGTGCTAAGTGAACTGCACCAGTTTGTGCAGACAACACAAAAAGGCTAGGGTTGTGATATATTCCTTGTCTTTCAAGCCATATATGTACTCTGCGATATCCGTATGTTTTTCCACACTTATCCTGACATTCTCGTATTTTCTCTGCTAACGGA
>JAZSKV010000011.1:0-6873 GCA_045534975.1 Ructibacterium sp.
ATTTCTTCCGTATGGCTCATGGGAAACATCCTTTCTTATGCGTTATTCTTAGTATAATTGAGAAGTCCGCCGGCAATCAGCATATCTTTTTGACGGTCGGAAAGTTCTACTTTGACAGTAAAGTCAAATCCCTTGGTGACATTGGTTACGGTGACAGTATCACCGCTTTGAATTTGACCAATCACATTGGTCATAGACAGTTCATCCATCTGGTCAATCTTATCATAATCTGCTTCGTTCAGGAACGTCATAGGAATAATGCCGGCATTGATTAAGTTGGCCATATGAATCCGGGCAAAGGATTTTACGATAACTGCCTTGACTCCAAGATAGAGAGGAGCAAGTGCGGCGTGTTCCCGGGAAGAACCCTGCCCGTAGTTAGAACCGCCAACAATGATACTCTTTTTCAGTTCCAAAGCCCGGTCATGGAATTTCTCGTCACAGACAGCAAAGCAGTATTCGGAAATCTTTGGGATATTAGAACGCAGGGGGAGAATCTTAGCACCAGCCGGCATAATATGGTCGGTGGTGATGTTATCTCCAACCTTTAAACTACACGCAGCAGTAATTTCATCTGCCATAGGCCCTGATACCGGGAAAGGCTTGATGTTGGGACCACGGAGAACTTCTACCGTGTCCATCTCGCTCTCGGCTACCGGCGGAACAATCATATTATCATTGATGGTAAAGAGTTCCGGTAACTTGAATTCCGGCATATCCCCTAAGGTTCTCGGGTCGGTGAGAACACCGGTTAAGGCAGATGCGGCAGCCAGTTCGGGGGATACCAGATAAATCTGACCGTCTTTGGTGCCGGAGCGGCCCTCAAAGTTCCGGTTAAAGGTTCTAAGAGAAATGCCCTTAGAGTTGGGGGACTGACCCATACCAATACAAGGTCCGCAAGCACTCTCTAAAATTCTGGCACCGGCGTCAATCAAAATTGCTAATGCACCGTTTTCTGCCAGCATATTGAGCACTTGCTTGGAACCGGGGGCAATAGAGAGAGAAACGTCAGGATGTACCGTCTTACCCTTTAAGATGTGGGCAACCTTTAACATATCCAATAACGAGGAGTTGGTACAAGAACCAATACAAACCTGGTCAATCTTCATGGAACCAATTTCCTCCACAGACTTTACATTGTCCGGAGAGTGAGGGCAAGCGGCAAGAGGAACCAACTCGCTTAAGTTAATCTCTACCACCTCATCATAAACTGCATCAGGATCAGCAGAGAGGGGGGTGTAATCTTCCTCACGGCCCTGTGCCTTTAAGAACTGACGGGTGGTTTCGTCCGAGGGGAAGATGGAGGTAGTAGCACCCAGTTCTGCACCCATGTTGGTGATGGTAGCACGTTCCGGAACGGAAAGGGTAGCAACACCCTCGCCGCAGTATTCGATAATTTTACCTACGCCGCCTTTGACAGAGAGCCGGCGCAGTACCTCTAAGATAACGTCCTTGGCAGCAACCCAGGGAGAAAGTTTGCCGGTCAGGTTTACTTTCACGATTTTGGGGCAGGTGATATAGTAGGTTCCGCCACCCATAGCAACGGCAACATCCATGCCGCCGGCACCAATAGCAATCATACCAATACCGCCGCCGGTGGGGGTATGGCTGTCAGAACCGATTAAGGTTTTGCCGGGGATACCAAACCGCTCTAAGTGTACCTGATGACAGATACCGTTACCGGGTCTGGAAAAATAGATGCCGTGCTTTTTGCAGACGCTGCCGATAAAACGGTGGTCGTCCGCGTTTTCAAAGCCGCTCTGCAAGGTGTTATGGTCAATATATGCCACAGAACGCTCGGTCTTTACCCGGGGAACACCCATAGCCTCAAATTCCAAATAAGCCATGGTACCCGTAGCGTCCTGGGTTAAAGTCTGGTCGATGCGGATGCCGATTTCCTGACCGGGAATCATCTCTCCGCTGACCAAATGGTTTTTCAAGATTTTCTGAGCCAATGTCATGCCCATGTTAAGTCACCCTTTCTGTTTTCAATCACAACTTATTATTCTATCGCAGATAGCGAAAAATGTCAAGAAAAACGCCATAGGAATTTAGGTTAAATCCCAGTCAATGGCGGTCATATTTTGCTTTTCTAAAAAGTCATTGCATCGCTTAAAGTGTCCACAGCCAAAAAATCCGTTGTACGCGGAGAGGGGGCTGGGATGGGCGCAAGTGAGAATCAGGTGGTTTGGGTTGGTAATCAGTTCCTGCTTTCGACGGGCGTTGGCACCCCAAAGAAGAAAGACCATGGGCTTTTCTCTTTCGTTCAAGAGGGAGATAACCCGGTCGGTTAAGGTTTCCCAGCCTAAGTTTTTGTGGCTGTTGGCCTGTCCTGCCCGAACGGTGAGAACCGTGTTTAATAAAAGTACCCCTTGTTTTGCCCAGGGAAGAAGATAGCCGGTATCCGGAATGGGAATCCCCAGTTCCGTCTGGAGTTCCTTATAGATATTCTTTAAGGATGGCGGCGGCTCTACCCCCGGCTGTACCGAAAAGCAAAGACCGTGTGCCTGTCCGGGACCGTGGTAAGGGTCCTGCCCTAAAATGACCGCTTTCACATCTGGATAGTCGGTGGTTTTCAGAGCGTTAAAGATATCGTGCATGTCGGGATAAATGGTCTGGGTTTGATATTCTTGTGCCAGAATCCGGCGAAGGTTTTGGTAATAGAGTTTTTCAAATTCCTCTTTCAGCAGTAAGTCCCATGTGTTGCCAAGTTGTACCATGATTTTCACTCCTTTTTTTCAGTATACAATATTTTCCGGAAAAAGAAAAGAGGCAGGTATAAATATTTTCAGAATACCTATAATAAAAGTAAAGAAATACAAAAATTGGAAAAGGACTTGCAAAATTCCATAAAATAGTGTATACTGATGAGGAGTGATGAGAACGGATAACGCTCCAGGCACCGTTTGCCATGGGGCGGAAACAAAGTAAATAAAGAAAAAGGTCAGGATACATCCGTGCTAGGATTCGGGTCTGGCAGATGAGAATTGTTGTACTGTGGAACTATGAGCAATTCCATTGCCGTCGAATTTTACGGAAATATCTGTACCTCTTCTTTTGTTGTGTAAAGAAAATAGGAGGAAAAATTTTGAAGAAAAATAATACGAATCATAGCCGAAAAAACAATAGTAATAAAATACTGAAAGTCATTCCCCTGGGTGGACTTTTGGAAATTGGGAAAAACCTCACCGTCTTTGAATATGGTGATGATGTAGTCATTTTAGATTGTGGTATGGCATTCCCGGACGATGATATGCTGGGCGTTGATATCGTGATACCGGATATTACCTATCTCCATAAAGTAGCAGATAAAATCCGGGGTATCGTGTTGACCCACGGTCACGAGGACCATATCGGCGCACTACCCTATGTGCTGAAAGAATTTAATGTTCCGGTTTATGGTACTCGTCTGACTTTGGGTATCCTGAAACACAAGTTAAAGGAACACGGTATCTTAAAATCTACCAAACTCAATACCGTAGAGGCAGGACAGACGGTGAAATTGGGTGAATTTAAAGCAGAATTTATCCATACCAATCACTCCATTGCAGACGCCGTTGCCATTGCTATGCATACCCCTGTGGGGGTACTGCTCCATACTGGTGACTTTAAGATTGACCCTACCCCCATAGACGGAGATATGATTGATTTGGCAAGAATCGGCGAACTGGGCAACAAAGGTATCCTGGCCCTTTTTTCTGACAGTACCAATGCGGACAGACCGGGCTATACCATGAGCGAAAGTTCTGTGGGTAAAACCTTTGATACCCTTTTTGAACGGGGAATCGACAAACGGATTATTGTTGCAACCTTTGCCTCTAACGTACATAGAGTGCAGCAAATTATTAATGCGGCAGAAAAGTACGGTAGAAAGGTTGCAGTATCAGGGCGGAGTATGGTGAATGTCATTACCGCCGCCATCGAACTGGGATATGTGAATATCTCCAAGAATACCCTGATTGATATTGATGAAATCGGTCGGTACCCCAAAGAAAAATTAGTCATTGTCACCACCGGCAGCCAGGGCGAGCCTATGTCTGCCCTGACCAGAATTGCTTTCTCTGTTCACCGGAAGATTACCATTGAACCGACCGATATGGTGATTATCTCCGCAAACCCCATTCCGGGTAACGAGAAAGCCGTTTCCAATGTGGTAAACGAAATCTTAAAACATGGGGCAGAGGTTATCCACGAGAAGCAGGACAATGTCCATGTTTCGGGGCATGCTTGCCAGCAGGAACTAAAACTGATTCTCTCTCTGGCAAAGCCAAAGTTCTTTATCCCGGTCCACGGGGAATACCGGCATCTGTGCTACCATAGAGATATGGCACTTCAATGCGGTATGGACAATAAGAATGTCTTCTTGATGGACAATGGTAAAGTTCTGGAACTTTCCAGAGATAAGGCAAAGATTACCGGCACCGTTCCGGCAGGTAAGGTTTTGGTTGATGGTCTTGGGGTAGGTGATGTAGGAAACATCGTACTCCGTGACAGAAAACATCTGGCAGAGGATGGCATCATTATTGTGGTACTCACCATTGATAAGACCAGTGCCGAATGTGTGGCAGGTCCCGATATCATCTCCCGTGGCTTTGTCTATGTGCGGGAGTCGGAAGATTTGATGGAGGCAGTCCGTGGGGTAGCGGCAAGCGTGGTAGAAGATTGTACCGGCGGCAACGCCATTGACTGGACCACCTTAAAGACTAAGATTAAAAATGATGTAGGCGGATTCCTGTTTAGCAAAACCAAACGCCGCCCTATGATTTTACCCATTATTATGGAAGTATAAGAAGAATAGCCTCGGCATCGCTGAGGCTATTTTTATGTAGGGGTCGGCAAAGCCTCCCTTGCCTAAAGGGAGGGGGACCGCTTTAGTGGTGGAGGGATTTTTCGACGCCCCGTGACCTCGTGGGCGGAGACCCTTTCGTCACGGTTTTGCTGTGCCACCTGTCTCGGCTTTTGCCTCGGGTAGTGCAGGATAATTAACATTGGTAATTTACGCCCTTTGTTGCTTCACAAAAAGGGGAGATTTACATCAATTTCTATTTCGTGATTCTCAGTAGGATGATTTATAAATTCCTCGAAATTTCATAGACAGTGCCTGACGGAGCCTTCCCCTTTGAGGGCAAGGTGGGTTTTGCGGAGCAAAACTCGAATGAGGTGTCTAAATACTTTCAATACCGAGAAATCAAAACGGATGCTGTCGCATCCTACATCTCATCCGTTTCGCTTCGCTCAACACCTTCTCCTCCAGAAGAAGGCTCCACAATGTCATTCTGACGAAAGCGAAGCATCGTAGAATATAATCTTAAAGGGGACTATGCGTTTGCATAATCCCCTTTTTAAAATTTCTCTTGAGCAAAGAATAACAAATTAGACTTTACTCTTCTAATGAAACAGTAACAGTTTATCAGATATTATAAGAGTTGTCAAGTTGGGAAAATACACAAAAAATTCAGTAAAATTTGGTATAAAAGGAGTAGGTGATTTATAGCAAGAAGTCTTGACAGGAGTTGAAAAAAAGAATATAATTGAAAGAAAAAGCAAGGGAAAATTTGGAATATTTTTTTGCAAAAGAGAAAAGAGGCATTTAAATGAAAATTATTATCACCGTACGCAAAAATAAATATAAGAAACAGTGAGACAACCACGTTTTTCTGTCGGCTTGTCTCGCGCATGGCCGACGGAAAAAGACATGATAGCAGTCTGATTTCCGTCACGGAATCAGGCTTTTTTTCTGCCCTATTTTAAGAGAAAAAGGAAAAATTTTTATATCATTATTATATGTTAAGGAGGAGTAATTTATGAAATGGAACATGGGAAAGTACAACAGTGTTTGTGAAAACCAGCAGTTGCCGGAGGCCACAACTTCTCCGCCGGAAAACAAGAAAAAACTGAAAATTAAGGTGGAAGTGAGCACTACTACCAATGATGGCGGTTCAGCCCCACCGGGACCTCCAAGGAAAGAAAAAAAGATAATTATCGTACTTATTATTGCTGTCATTATTCTTGCAGCGTTGGTACTTGCCAATGCGGGGGATGAACAGGAAAGAATTATTGTTGCGGCAAAGGCAATTGCTACAATGGTTAAGACTTTAATCTTCTAATGAAACGAAACGAAACATAACAAGACCCGGCTGATTCAGCTGGGTCTTGTTATGTTATATAGAAAAGTATTATTGAATTGTTTCAACTTTGACTATTGTGTTCATATTTGCAAAAGAATCCCATACCATAGGGGACGATGCCCATATCGCTCCGTAACGGTTCGTCGGAAACCGCCGAACTATACAATGGTATGATACCATTTGTGAATAAATCGTAAGGGAGGGGTTCCACCCCCTCCCTCGTGGTATCTGATTTATCAACGGGAGGGCACAGAGACACTCCCCTACAAAGTTGTTATTGTAAAATGAAAGCCTGTGGCATTGCCACAGGCTTTCATTTTACAATAAATTCTTTCTCAACTCTTCGCCGGATTTGGGACTTAAATATGCCGGCGCAATGTCAAAGACGGTCTTACAACCGGATTGACCATCCTGGCTCAACCGATAAGCGGCTCTGGCGTAAGCCACCAGGACCGATGCAGTAAATTCCGGATTGGAATCTAAGGTAATCTTATATTCAATAATATGATTGTGTTCCAAATCCTTGCCGGTCTTACCGCTGCGAATCACCATACCGCCGTGGGGCAGACCGCTGTGGTCTTTTTGCATTTCTTCCATGGTGATAAAGTGTACCGTGGTATCATAATCGGCAAAGTAGTTCGGCATAATTTTAATCTCGTTTTCAATTCGCAGAAGGTCTGCGCCGGGTTCTGCTACCACAAAACATTCCCGGGTGTGCTTTTGCCGGGTGGAAAGGGTGGGGTTT